>JBMYUJ010000007.1:0-72212 GCA_049605255.1 Magnetospiraceae bacterium | reverse complement strand
TCGACGACGGCAAGATGTTCGTCACCCAGATGGACGAGGACGGCAACGAAAAGAAAAAGCACGAGCTGGATTTCAAATATTCCATGATGCTGCCCGCCTTCCGGGGCATCGACGCCATTGCCGGGATCGAAGGCTTGGTCAACCCGCGCGATTTCGTCACCGTCAACGATTTCCAGCAAAACAACACATATAAGAACATCTACGCGGTGGGCGTGATCGTCGCGATCCCGCCGGTGGAGGCCTGCACCTTGCCGGTTGGCACGCCAAAAACCGGATACATGATCGAATCCATGGTGGCGGCCACGGCCCATAACATCCGTAACATGATCGATGGCAAGGCGCCGGATCAGAAAGCGACCTGGAACGCCATCTGCCTCGCCGATTTCGGTGATCGGGGCGCTGCTTTCGTGGCCCTGCCACAAATTCCGCCGCGCAATGTGAACTGGTTCTCGGGTGGTAAATGGGTGCATGTGGCCAAGATCGCCTTCGAAAAATACTTCATTCGCAAGCTCAAAAAAGGCTCTACCGATCCGGTTTATGAGAAATACGTTCTTGGTCTCTTGGGGATCAACAAATTGAAGGACAATTCCTTCTCCTCTCCAACGGTGAAGGATTGATCCTGTAAGGGCATGTGCCAGATATAAACAAACCAGAGCTTCCACACCAACTGTCAGGGGCGCCCGGTAACCGGCGCCCCTTTTTCATTTGAATCTCCGGTGAACCGGTTGCGCGGTTAAACCTCGTCGGCGCATACTCCAGCAGGAGCCGGGAGGAAGCCATGGCCCAGGAAAAGACGATCCGTATCTTCGTCTCCTCGCCCTCGGATGTGTGGGACGAGCGGCGCCGCGCGGCCCTGGTTATTGATCGCCTGAACCGGGATTTGGAAGGGCGCATCCGCCTGGAACCGGTGTTGTGGGAAGAAAACTTCTATCGCGCTTCCAGCGATTTCCAATCGCAAATCCCCCCGGTCGAGGTGGTGGATATCGTCATCTGTATCCTCTGGAAGCGGCTGGGCAGCGATTTGCCACCGGATTTCAACCGGGGTGACGGTAGCGCGCGGACGGGCACGGAGTTCGAGTTCGAAACCGCCATGCAGGCCGCCCTGGAAGGGGAATTGCCGGATATTTTCCTGTTTCGCAAAACCGCGAAAATCACCTTCGATGCGGAAACGGTAGACCTTGAAAAGGCGCAGTTCAAGGCGCTGGAAGCCTTTTGGGAAAAATGGATCCGGAACGAGGACGGTCATTTCACGGCCGCGTTTCAACATTTTGACGATACGGATGGCTTCGAGGCCCAGTTGGAAAAACTGCTGCGCCGCTGGCTGGATGAGCGGCAACGGGATGTGGATTGGCCGATCGCCACCAAGGGATCGCCTTTCCGGGGCTTGGAACCCTTCGATGAAGATCATGCCGCCGTGTTCTTCGGGCGCCGCCGGGCCATCAAAGAGGTCCTCGCCCGGCTCAGCGCCACGGCCCGGCGCGGCTGCGCTTTCCTACTCCTGCTGGGCATGAGCGGCGCGGGGAAATCCTCCCTGGTGCGCGCCGGGGTGATCCCCCGCCTGATGGCCGCCGGGGCCGTGCCCGAGGTGGACCGCTGGCGCCGTTGCGTGATGCGGCCGCAGGCGGATGGTGGCGGGCCGGACATCGCCGATCCGCTGCGGGGGCTTGCTCAGGCTTTGTATGCCGAAGATGTGCTGCCCGAACTCGCCGATGGCGATACCAGCACGCCAGAAGATCTTTATGCCTTGATGGCGCGCGATCCCGAAGGCGTGGCGGCCCCGATAAAGGGGGCCCTGACCCGCTGGGGCAAGGCGGTGGCGGTGACCGAGGGGTATGAGCGTCCCGTCGAAACCCGCCTGCTTTTGGTGATCGATCAGTTCGAGGAACTGTTTGGTCTCGACCCCGCCACAGCGCAGCGCTTCGCCAGCCTGTTGGCGGCCGTGGCGCGTTCCGGTCGGGTTTGGGTGATTGCCACCATGCGCAGCGATTTCTACGGGGCCCTGCAAAGCCTGCCCAGCCTGGTGGCGCTCAAGGAGGACGGGGCGAGCTACGATGTATTGGCCCCAGGCGCGGCGGAAATCCGCGAGATTATCGAGGCCCCGGCACGGGCCGCCGGGCTCACCTATGCGGAAGACGCGGCAAGCGGGAAGAATCTTGCGACCCTGTTGGAGGAAGCCGCCTCCAGTCCGGAATCCCTGCCGCTTCTGGGGTTCATGCTGCAGGAATTGTTCGATCATCTCGATCCTGCCCGAAACCTGCTGCAAGCCACGGTCTATCGGGATCTGGGCGGCCTGGAGGGCGCCATCGAGGCCCGGGCGGAAGCCACCTTCAAGGGGCTTTCTCCGGTGGCGCAAGAAGCGTTTCCGGCACTCATCCGACGCCTGGTGACAGCGTCGGAAGACGGGGTCGCCACGGCGCGCACGGCGCCGCTGGATCGCGCGGGCCTGTCGCCGGAGATGGCCGCCCTGGTCGACGCCTTTATCGCGGCGCGCCTCCTGGTGGCCGGAGGGAGCGCCGGGGGAACCAGCCTGCGGGTCGCCCATGAAGCCCTGCTCAGCCATTGGGACCGGGCGGCGGCGGCCATCCGGCAGAACATGAGCGATCTGCGCCTGCGTGCCCGGCTGGAGCAGGCAGCGGCATTATGGCGGGATCAGGGGCGGGATGCGGCCCGCCTGTGGCGGGGCGACTTGGAACTCTCGGAAGCGGCGGATCTGCTCGCCCGGTTGCGCGGGGAACTGAGCCAGGAAGTCGCCGATTTCGCCGATGCTTCCCTGGCGGCGGCCCGCGCCCGGCGGGAGAAAACCCTGCGGCGTACCCGCATGGTGGCCGCCGCCCTGGCGCTGCTGGCGCTGCTATCCGGCGCGGGGGCCTATTTCGGCATTTCCGGGCAACAGGCCGCAGAGGCGCAACGGCAGATCGCGGAAGGCCAGCGGGCGGAAGCCATCAAACAAAAGGACGCTGCGGAAGCGCAGCGCCGCCTTGCCGCCGAGAATGCCGCCGAGGCGGAACGGCGGGCCGCCGAGGTTCTGGTCGCCCAATCCCGGTTCTTGCTGGCCGGGGCAGAGCGGGCTTTGGCGGTGGGAAATGCTGAACTGGCCACGTTATTGCTGTTGGAGGCCGCGCCGGAAGACCTGGCTGCCCCCGAACGCCCCCTGGAACCTGCCGTGTTGGCGACCCTCGGCAAGGCGACCGCGGCGGATCGGGGTATTTTACGGCTTCTCAATCATCATGACACGGTGACGGATGTCGCCTATGCGCCGGACGGTCGAATTATTGCTTCCGCCTCTGGCGCGGCGGATGGCGATATCGGACTGTGGGATGCGCAAACCGGCATGTTGATCACCGCGCTCAAGGCAGACGGTAGCGGCGTGACCCGGATTGCCTTTTCCCCCGATGGCACGCGCCTCGCCAGCGCGACGGAAGATGGCTTGGCCTATCTTTGGGATGTGGCGGCGGGCAGTCTTCTCTACCGATTGGAAGGGCATGCGGAGCAGGTCGCCGATCTCGCCTTTTCCCCCGATGGTGTGTATCTGGCGACCGCTTCGGACGATGGCTCGGCGATCCTCTGGGATGCGGAGACGGGCACCGCCCGGTTCACGTTCGATGACCATCCGGATCAAGTGCTGCGTGTGGATTTCGCCAATGGCGGGCAGGAACTAGTAACGCTGTCAGAAGAGGTCCATTTCTGGTCGGTGGATACGGGCAGGGAGGTGCGCCGCATCCCGGCTGAATTTGACGGGTTTTCCGATATGGCCATGGGGCCAGACGGTAAAACCATGGTCTTGGCCGCAGACAGCGGGTCTGTGGGGATCTGGGCCGTGGAGACAGCACGGGAGTTCTCTCACCTTGAACCGCATATGGCAGGAATTTCGCGGGTCGCCTATTCACCAGATGGCGTGGTGATTGCCACCGGATCGGAAGACGGAGTCGTGCGTGTCTACGCGGTGCGCATGGGTGCTATTGTCGTAAACTTTCAACACAATGGCGTTCCGGTCACCGATTTGGCGTTCGCGCCGGATGGGTCCGGTCTAGCGGTTGCCTATGAAGATGGCAGCGTTACCCTGTGGGATAAAGACAAGGAGACGATTGCCGCCCACATCGCGGCGCATGGGGAGCCGATCAACCGCATCGCGTATGCGCCCGATGGTCAGCGATTGGCGACAGCCTCCGATGATTTGAGCTTACGGGTCTGGTCTACCGCCCCGGCGACGGAGGTGGTGGAACGGGGTATTCCCGGCGCGGGTATTCCCCGGTTTTCCATCGCCGCCGATGGATCGCGCGTCGCGGCATTCAAAGGCAATGCCGGGGTGATCGTGTGGGATACCGCAACCGGGGCGGATATTTATCCGAAAGAACCGCCAGCCCCAGGCCCGAGCATCGTGGATCGGGATTTGCCCCTGCCAGACCAGCCCGCCCGGGGCGGTGGGTTCATGTCTTTGTTCGGCAGGGGTGCGGATGCGCCGTCCGATGCCCCACCGGATGGCTTTCCGTTCCAAGATGACGGATTCCCGGGCGCACCGGGCGGGCCGTTCCCGGGCAGCAGCTTCCCCGACCCGATCCAGAACCTCGCCCTGTCCGCCGATGGGAAAAAATTAGTGACGGCCTCCTTCGCCGGGCCGATCCTGGTCCGCAATGTGGAAACCGGTGAGGTTCAGGCGAAAATCCAGGCGCCCAATTTGATCGACCCTAGCCTGATCTTGTCACCGGATGGAACGCAACTCTTGATCGTCGCCCAGGGATCGGATGCGACGTTATGGAGCACCGACACGGGCGATGCGTTGGCGAGTCTGGGCCATCCCGGGGAAGAGCCCGGCACGACCGCCACGTTTTCTGATGATGGTCGCTATTTGGCCTTGTATGGGCGCAGCGGCGCCCTGCAAATCTATGGCGCGGAAAAAGGGGCCTTCATCACCCGATTGGCCGGGCATGACCTGTACATTACCGACGTGGCCTTTTCCAAGGCGGGGGACAAGGTGGCCAGCGTCTCCTTCGACGGGTCTGCCTCTGTGTGGGAAACCAACAGTTGGAAGCCGCTGGGGCGGTTCTCCGCAGGGCAATCAGGCTTGCAGGCAGTGGCGTTTTCACCGGACGGCGAATATTTAGCGGCGACGGCGCAAGGTGATGGGTCGGTGCCGATCTGGACGGTCGCGGATCAAAAATTAGTCACCGTCTTGCGGGGCCATGGCGGCCAGGTGAACCATTTGGCATTCTCACCAGACGGTGGGCTGCTCGCGACCGCGTCGGAAGATAAGACGGTGCGTTTGTGGGAGGTAAAATCGGGCGCGCAAGTCGCGGTCTATGAGGGGGCCGAGGCGGGGGTGATGGCGGTGGCGTTCTCCGCCGATGGCAAGCGGTTGATTTCCACGGCGGGGGACTGGTTCGTCCGGATCTGGCCTTTGCAGGAGTTACAGCCACAAACCCTGGATCAGGTGCGCGCAGGGCGCTTCCGCGATCTGACCGCCGCCGAACGGGCGACCCATTTCCTGCCGCCGGTGGCCGAGGCGCGTTTCCGGTTTTCTATCCTTCCCGGCGGCGAGGGAACAACGGAATGCGACCGGTTGGCCGGGGACCCGAGCGGCTATTTTCATCTGTACAAGATGTTATCCATGCCGCAGGTAGACCCGGGCGGTGCGGCGGCCGTTGCGGCCTGTGAAGCCGCGTTGGCGGCCAGCCCAGACGAGCCCCGATTGGTGTTTCGCATGGCCCGTGCCCAGGTTTTGAACGGGAAACTCGAAGAGGCCCGCGTTCTGTATGAGCGGGTGCAGTCGATGGGATACGCCCCCGCCGCCTTTGATCTGGCGGCCATGACCCAGATCGGGGTGCCAGGACCGGCCAATATTGAGGCCGCTCTGGCATTGTATCAGGAGGCGCTCGCGGGCCAGGTGGCGGCTGCCGGGGCCAGCCTGGGATGGATCTATTGGAACGGAGATGGGGTGCCGCAAGACCGGCAAAAAGCCCTCGGTTTTTTCCAACAGGCGGCGGCCAAGGGCGATGCGCCCAGCCATTTCCAGTTGGCCAGCCTCAAGGCCCTTGGAGAGGAGGGCGCGCAAGATATCGCCGGGGCGATCTACCATTTCGAGATTGCTCGGCGTCTTTTCGCAAAGTTGGGAAACTTGGGTGCGGTAGATTTCGCCCAGAGCCGCCGCGCCAATCTGGCCCGCATGCTGGACGACCCGGAAAAACTATCAGACGCCTATCGCCGGGCGCAGACCTGGATGCCAACATCCACCGCTCCGGCATCGGCGCGATGAGCGGAGGCTGGGTAGAACATGGCTGCTGACGACCCTCTTGCCGCCATCGACAGGGCCATGGCTGCCGGGGATTTCCTCACCGCTTATGACCGCGCCAATGCGGCCCTTACGCAGGACCCGTCTCGGCGGGTTTTTGGCCATCGCGCCGTTTTGGCCCTGGCGCGGACCGGGGCCGCCGCTGCCGCCCGTGACCTGTTCGCGGAATTGGGGTTGGCGACGTATCGGGAGGATGAAGACATTGCCGGGTTGGAGGCACGGATCGTCAAAGACCTCGCCCTGGCCGAATCTGGGACAGACCGGACCCGCCTCGCGCGGCAATCCGCCGATCTCTATCAGCAGGCCTTTACCGCGAGCGGTGGTTTCTATTCCCTGATCAATGCCGCCACCATGTCTCTTCTGGCGGGAGATGCCGATGCCGCTTCGCAGAAAGCCGCGGCGGCCCTGGGTTTGCTGGATATGGCAGATGGCAGCGATTATTGGACCGTCGCAACCCGCGCAGAGGCCTGCCTCCTGACCGGGAACCTGGAGACGATGCGCGGCCTGATCGACCGGGCGGCCAGCCTTGGCGATTCCACCCAATGCGCTTCCACCCGCAAGAATATGAAGATCATCGCGGCGTCGCTAGGGCTCGCCGACACCCTGTTCGATCCCCTGAAACCGGCCCGGATCGCCCATGTGACCGGGCATATGATGGCGCCGCCAGGGGGCAGCGGGCGGTTCAGCCCCGATGCAGAATACCGGGTGGCGGCGGAGATCACGGCGATGTTAGCGCAAGAAAAGGTGGGCACGATTTATGGGGCCTTGGCTTCCGGCGCCGATATCCTGTTTGCCGAGGCGGCCTTTGATGCGGGGGTGACGGTAAATGTGGTGCTGCCCTTCGAAACAGATGATTTTCGGCGCATTTCGGTGGCGCCATCCGGGCAAAGTTGGTTGGCCCGTTTCGACCAGTGCCTCGCGCGGGCGGATATGGTGACCCATGCCAGCCAGGATGCCTATACCGGGGAAGATGCCATCTTCGCCTATGGGGCCCGGCATGCCATGGGCCTGGCGCTGTTGCATGCCCGCAATCTGGATACGGAAGCCCTGCAATTGGCGGTGTGGGATGGGCGGGGAACAACCTTTCCCGCTGGGACCGCCGTGGATGTGGCCGCCTGGCGAGGCCGGGGACAGAAGACCATTGTCATCGCGCCCGGTCCCCCGGTGCAAGCGTCATCACTTGCGCCCGCTGATGCCCACGCGCCGCCGATGGAAGATCGTGCCCCCACCAAGATGCGGGCGATGCTGTTTGGCGATTTTGCCGGGTTCAGCAAGCTGCCGGACCATCAAATTCCCCGCTATGTTTCACAGGTTCTGGGCCGGGTGGGCGGCTTGGTAGACGCGTATCGAGACCGGACCATCCATGTCAATTCCTGGGGCGATGCCATTTACCTGGTGTTCACCGATGTGGTCGCCGCCGCCGATTATGCTTTGGCCCTGCAACGGGCGCTGACGCCGGAGGCGCTTTCCGAGGCAGACCTGCCCGCGAGCCTGAAATTGCGCATGGGCTTGCATATCGGGCCCGTATACGAAATGCCCGATCCCATTACCGGGCGCCCCGGCGCCTTTGGGGCGCAGGTCAATAAGGCCGCCCGCATCGAACCGGTGGCGCCACCCGGTGGCATTTTCGTAAGCGAGCCTTTCGCCGCGCATCTCACCTTCGAAAGCGACCTATTCGCGCTTCGCTACGCAGGGGTGATCCCGTCCGCCAAGGACTACGGCGCGTTTCGGATGTATCATCTCGGTGTCGGGGCGGGCGCCGCCGTAGATCACGCCCCGTGATGACGGGTGAGGAATTCCACCGTGCGCCGGTTTGCCACCACCGCCGCTTCCTTCACATAGACCGGTCGTGCCGCGTTGGTGAACGCATGGCCCGCCGCGTAGAGATGGATTTCCGCACGGGGGATGGCGGCGCGCACGGCGTCGATCAGCGGCGGCGGCGTGTAATTATCGGAATCGCCAAAATGGAATAGCATGGGGCATTTGGGCCCCTCGGGGCAGCCCGCGAGATGCTTATCCAGAGACGTACCGTAATAGGCGACCGCGCTGGTACAGGGAAGCTGGCAGGCAAGCCGAAGCGCCTGACCGCCGCCCCAGCAATAGCCCATGAGGGAAACCCCTTTGCCGCTGTCGACCGCAGCCATGGCGGCGGCCACATCGGCGGTGACCTTTTCAGGGTCGAGGCCCATGGCCAGTTCCAGGCCCTTGGGCGGGGTTTCGAAGGGGATTACGGTGTCGGGGGCGGTGCGATCAAAGAGGGCGGGGACGATGGCATCGAACCCTTCCGCCGCGAAGGATCGCGCCACGGATCTGAGTTGGTCGGTCAGCCCGAAAATTTCTTGCAAGATGACCAGGCCACCCTTGGGGTCTGCTGCAGGACTGGCGCGGAAGCCCGCGAAGGTATGGCCATCGGCGGCCTGCAAGGTGAGGGTTTGTTCGGTGATTTCCATATTGCACTCCCTGAAATTCTTAAATAACGCCCCGTACGACCATGGATAGTCCCAACAGGAACAGCACGGCCAGGGCGATCTTTTTGAAACGGTCTGCCGATCCCCGGCGTACCAGCCAAAGGCCGAGCTGCTGCCCGGCCAAAAGGGGGGGGATCACCAGGAAGGACATCAGAAAGGCATCCCCCTGGCTCAAGAGCCCCAAATCCGTGTATCCGGCCCCCAAGGCCAGGGCGCCGACGATGAACATGCTGCAGGCGGCGAAGACGAACTCCGCCTGGGCCAGCCTGAGGGCCAGGAAAAGCTGCAGGCTGGGAAAAGCATAGAAACTGGTCACGCCCCCTAACAGCCCGGCGACCATTCCGCTGCCTGCCAGCAAGGGCGTGGTCCAACCCGTGGGCACCGGGGGGATGCGATTGGCGAGTTGCAAAATCACCAGCAGGACGATCAGGGACCCCACCAGAGCGAACAGAATATCCGAGTCAACCACATTGATCATGTGCGAGCTGAAAAACAACATGATGGGCAGGACCACCAGCAGCGGCCAAATGCGTTTCAGGATCGGCGCGCCGTGGCGCATTTGAAAGCCCTGGACCAGGTTCGAGACCAGGATCGGCACCACCAGCAGCGAGGCCGCCGTGGGCACCGGCATCAGCAACACCAGAAAGGGCATGGACACCGTGGGCACCCCAAAAGCGGCGGCCCCCTTGACCACACCGGCGAGGAAAAAGATCGCCGCGATGACCGCACCGCCCAGAATACCGAACGTCTCCCCGCCGAGATCGAAACTCACGCCAACCTGTCCTTTTTGTTTTGCGGGTTGCCGGAGTCGCGGGATTGCCAACAACCGGGACGCCTGCATGGGTTCGCATGGAGAATACGCCAGCAGGACGGCGGGTGGATATTCGATTTTGCCCGTAACTATTGTATCCGGCTATGCGGCGGTTTTGCCCAAGGCGGTGAGGATCTTGTCGGCCCGCTGTTCGTAATCATCCGCGCCCGCGTCCAGGGCCAGATCGCCGATGGTCTGTTGCCAATCAGCAGTGGCGCTGGCCATGGCGCCATCGAAGCCCAGGTCTTGCAAGGTTTGGGTTACCTCCCGCATTTCGGCGGCGCGGCGGCGGCCATGCACCATCACCCGTTCCAGCATATAGGCGGCTTTATTCTGCCAGTCGAAGCCGGGAAAGGTTTGATCGAGGGACCGCAAAATAGGATCAATCACGCCTGCCTTGCGGCCCGCTAGCACGCATTCGCAGATCAGGGCTTCCAAGCCCTTGACCATCACGCTGCGGATCATTTTGGTGGCGGAGGCGGCGCCGACCTCCGGCCCGGCGGCCTTGCCCTGGAAGCCCAACGCGTCGAATACCGCCGTTGCCGTTGCCGCGTCTGGACCCGCATAGAGCATGGGGGTGCGCGGCCCCAGAGGATGGATGGGCGCCATGATGGCCACATCCAAATAGTGGCCCCCGGCGGCGGTAATCACCGCTGCGGAGTCCTGCTTCGCGCCGGGGGAGCAGGAATTGCAATCGAAGAACCAAGCGCCTTTCGGCAAATGGGGGGCGGCATTGCGGGCGGCGATTTTGGCCTGATCCGCCGTGACCAGGGAAAGCACTACCTCGGTCTCCGCCAAGGCCTCGGCCAGGGTTTGCGCTCCGGTGACCGCGCATTTTTCATAATCCGCCCACTTGCCGCTCTGTATGGCAGGATCGGCGCTGTCGGTCTTGATATCAAAGGCGCGCTGGGTTGGGGGCACGGGCAGAGCCCAACCGCTTGCGATGGCGGCACCGGCTTCGCCGAACCCAAGAAAGGTGATGTTCATCGGGGGCTCCTTTGAAGGGAGGATGTGGCCTGACGACTTCAGACCCTTATTGTTTCTGTTGCCAGGCGGCGCGCCGTTTTTCCGCTTCTGCGATCTGCGCCGGGGTCATTTTGGCAACGAGGTCTGCAAGTTTTTCGGGGGCTTCCGCCGTGCCTGCCTCCTGCGCCAGGGTCAGCCATCTATGGGCTTCGATGAAGTCTGTATCAACGCCCGAGCCTTCCACATACATCATGCCGATATTGTATTGCGCGGCGCCGAGGCCGAGATCGGCGGCGGTCAAATACATTTCCGCCGATTTTGCGAGGTCCTTGGGGACACCCTGGCCTTCTTCATACAGATCCCCCAGGCCAAGATAGCCTTCCGCATTATTCTGATCAGCCGCCAGGCGGTACCATTTGAAGGCTTCCGTATAGTTCTGTTCCACACCCCGGCCCTCCACGTAAAAAACGCCGAGGTTGAACTGCGCTGCGTCATTGCCTTGCTCGGCGGCCAAGCGATACCAGCGCGCTGCCTCAGCGTCATTCTGTTCGACAAGATCCCCGGAATCGTAGAGGTTCCCCATATTCTTTTGCGCCATGGCGTCACCCGCCTCCGCGGCCATGCGATAGTAGCGCAGGGCTTCCTGTTCGTCCTTCTCTACCCCCGAACCACGTTCCAACAGGAAGGCGAGGTTGTTCTGCGCGCTGGTATGGCCCTGTTCGGCAGCCATCTTGTACCAACGGGCGGCTTCCGCCTGATCTGCAGTGCCGAAACTCCCGAAATCATAGAGAAGGCCCAGATTGTATTGGGCGCTGGAAACCCCTTGGGCCGCAGCTTTCTCATACCATTCCCGCGCCGCCGTGTAACTTTGCTCCGTCCCCTTGCCCTCTTCGGAATAAAGTGCCGTGAAAAATTGCGCAGTGGCATGGCCGTTTTCCGCCGCCCGTTTGTACCAGTAAAATGCCAAGTTGATATCTTGTTGGATTCCCTGGCCATTGGCATAAAGCTTGGCGAGATTATATTGCGAGGGCGCGAAGTTCTGTTCCGCCGCCTGTTTGAACCAGAATAGGGCATCAACGGTATTTTGCGGAATTCCCTGACCTTCCAGGGAGAAAAACGCGTAGTTATGCTGGGAGTTGGCATATCCCTTTTCGGCGGCGGCCTTGTAGAGTTGCGCTGCTTTGGTCAGGTCCTTCGGGACTTCAAACCCCTGTTCAAAATAAACCGCGAGGTTATGCAGTGCATTTGGGTAACCGTTGTTGGCGGCTTGCTGATACCAATAGATGGCTTCTTCATGGTCTTGGTCCGTCCCATAGCCATTTTGGTAATAGACACCGATATTGTGCATGGCGGTGACATCACCATTATCCGCGGCTTTCTGGAACCATTCGAAGGCTTCGAAATAGTCCTGCGCCACACCCTGGCCGCTATGGTAAAGAACGCCAATATACATCTGTGCATAGGCATCCCCCTTTACCGCGAGCTCGCGAAACAGGGCCGCAGACCGCACATAGTCCTCCGCATTATAGGCAGCACGGGCAGCCTCATAAGGGTCTGCGGCGCGGCTTGGCGTCGGCAGGGCGAAAAGCAGGGCAAGAACCAGGGAAAATCCGATATTTCGTAGGGGCATGAGGATGCGTGCTCCGGTCAGTGTCGGTGGCATCAGAGTGCCGTGCCGGGGCCCAAATATCAACCGGGCATCTGGCGCGGGTGAGAGAGGTTTCCTGCTTTAGGGAAGTTTGCGCCGACCCCTCTAGCGCGCTGAATTTCCACTGTTATCGATGCCTACGGCGGGGAGCCGGAGGCGTGGTCTTGACGCGCTACCTGAAGAAGCCTTGAAGTTGTTCATGTCCCGGATGAAGTCGGCCAAAATTCTTGTGTGTTAACATAAGCTTGGCTTGGGTTGTTTGCCTGAAAAATCACCTGAAAAGGGCGTTAAAAGGTCTCTTTAACTGGTCATTTCCGAACCTATGACTCCCGCTGCCAAGAGGCGGTCGATTTCCGCTCTGTCCTTGCCCAATACCTCTTCCAAAACCGCTTTTGTATCCTGGCCCAGCAAGGGCGGCGGTGTTGGCTGTGGGGGCGCAACGCCGTCTTGTCGCACGGGATTTCCCACCACCTTTACATCCCCGGCGATAGGATGAACGACGGTGCGGACCATGCCCCGGGCTTTCGTATTGACGCTGTCCAGAGCCTCGGCAACGCTCATCAACGGAGCATGGGGCACATCATGGCGGGTGAGTTTCTCCACCCAGGTCTCGGTATCGGCGGTTTTCATGGTGTCGGCGATGATGGCGTTCAACGCGTCGCGATTGGCCGAGCGGGCAGCGGCGGTCTGAAACCGGGGGTCATCGATCAAGTCTGGTTGGCCCAACGCCCTTGCCAGATTGCCCCAAAATCGTTCCGTCAGGCAGGCGACAATTACATGGCCGTCGGCGGTTTCGAAGCTGCGATAGGGCACGATATTCGGGTGTCCACTGCCGACGGGTTGCGGCGTTTTACCGGTTACGAAGTAAAGCTGCGAAAGGTAGCCCAGCATCCCCAACAGGCTATCGAGCATGGAAATATCCACCTTGCAGCCGATTCCAGTCTTCTGCGCCGCGTGCAAGGCCCCCAAGACCCCAAAAACGCCAAAGATTCCGCCCGCCAAGTCACCCAGCGGCAGGCCGAGTTTGGTCGGGGTTTCCCCCGGTTCGCAATTGATGCTCATGATGCCCGACAGGGCCTGGGCAACGAGATCGAACGAGGGGTTGTCTCGCAAGGGGCCATCGGCACCGAAACCGCTGATGGCGCAGTAGACCAGGGCAGGGTTGGACGCTTTCAAGGAATCATAGCCCAAGCCCAGCTTTTCCATCACCCCGGGGCGGAAATTTTCTACCACCACATCGCTCTTTCCCGCCAAATTGCGGGCGAGCGCCGCGCCTTCCGCTGACTTCAAGTCAATGGTTACGCTTTTCTTGTTGCGGTTATAGGCGAGGAAATAATGGCTCAGCCCGTTCACGAAAGGCGAAAAATACCGTGTATCGTCGCCTTTTTCCAGCGATTCGACCTTGATGATCTCGGCACCCATGTCCGCCAAAACCATGGTGGCATAGGGGCCCGATAGTACCCGGGTGAAATCCAACACCCGCACCCCTTCCAAGAACCGGTTGTGAACCATGGCGAAAAACCTCCTGTTTTCTGGGCTGGAGCCACTTAAAAAACGGCTGAAACCCCTCTACGCCCCTTATATATTTTCGTTTTTAAATGTTTCCGCATCGACAGGCGTCTCGGTTGACCGGTGGCGCTCAAGCTGCGGTGCACAAAGCTGTAGCACCGGGCGGAAAATTGTGAAACGTTAGGTGCATTCAGCACAAGGACCTGAAAGACGGTATGTCAATCAAAGCCAGTATTTATCACCTCACCCATTACAAATATGATCGGCCGGTCACCTTGAGCCCGCAGATTATCCGATTGAGACCGGCGACCCATAGCCGGACGCGGGTGATCTCCCATTCCTTGAAGGTCAGCCCGTCCGACCATTTCGTCAATCACCAACAAGATCCCTATGGCAATTGGTTGGCGCGGTTCGTGTTTCCCGAACCGGTGCGGGAATTCAAGATCGAGGTGGATCTGGTCGCCGATATGACCGTCTACAATCCGTTCGATTTTTTCGTGGAAAGCACGGCGGAATATTACCCCTTCCCCTATCCGGAAGACCTGAAGGACGATCTGAAGATCTATTTGGCCGCAGAGCCCGCGGGTCCCCTGTTGCAGGCGTTTTTGGATGATGTTCCCCGGGAGAAGATCCGGACCGTCGATTTCATCGTGGATCTCAATGCCCGGGTGTCTCAAGCGGTCGATTATGTGATCCGCATGGAGCCGGGCGTGCAGACGCCGGAAGAAACCTTTAGCAGCGGGCGCGGGTCGTGCCGGGATTCCAGTTGGCTCCTGGTGCAGGCGTTGCGGCATCTGGGTCTGGCGGCGCGGTTCGTGTCGGGCTATTTGATCCAGCTCAAGCCCGACATCGTGTCCCTGGATGGGCCGCCGGGCACCGACCATGATTTCACCGATCTGCATGCTTGGGTGGAGGTCTATATCCCCGGCGCCGGGTGGGTGGGGCTTGATCCCACGTCGGGCTTGCTGGCGGGGGAAAGCCATATCCCCCTTGCCGCCGCGCCCCATTACAAGAACGCCGCGCCCATCGTCGGGGCCTCCAGCGCCGCCGATGTTGAATTTTCCTTCGACATGCAGATCAATCGGGTGGCGGAGCACCCCCGGATCACCAAGCCGTTTTCGGATGAGTCCTGGGCAGCATTGGAAGACCTCGGCCACAAGGTGGATGATGTTCTCAAGGCCAATGATGTGCGGCTCACCATGGGCGGGGAACCCACCTTTGTCTCCATCGATGATTTCGAAGCCGATGAATGGAATACCCATGCGGTGGGCCCCACCAAGGCGGGCTTGGCCGATACGCTGATTCGTCGCCTGCAAAAGCGGTTTGCCCCGGGGGGCTTTCTGCATTATGGCCAGGGCAAGTGGTATCCGGGGGAAACCCTGCCCCGCTGGACCTATTCCCTGTACTGGCGCGTGGACGGCAAACCTGTTTGGCGGGATACAAATCTGATTGCCGCTGCCGAAGGTGCAAATAGGGCTACTGTCGACCATGCGGAGTCCTTGCTGAAATCCATCGCCGTCTCCCTGGAAGTGGCACCGGAAAATGTGATGCCGGCGTTTGAAGACCCGGCGGTGTGGCTGATTAAGGAGTCGAACCTGCCGGAGAACGTGACGCCGGAAAATTCCAAGCTGAAGGATCAGGAGGAACGGCGGCGCATCGCTCGGGTGTTCGACCGGGGCTTGACCGAACCGGCCGGATTCGTTTTGCCGGTACAGCGCTGGCAGGGGAAGAGCACGGGGCCCTATTGGCAAACCGAACGCTGGAAAACCCGGCGCGGCGCCTTGTTCCTCACGCCCGGGGATAGCGCCATCGGGTATCGGCTGCCGTTGGAATCTCTGCCGCATGTGGCCGCGTCCAACTATCCCTATATCTATCCCGCCGATCCCTCGATTCCGAAAGATCCGCTGCCAGATTACCATGAGGAGGAGGCTGATCGCGCCCAGCCGGTGGCCCATTTCACCGCCGCGGAACCGGGCCAAGTGATCACCGAACAGGTGTTGGGGGAACTGGACGGTACCGTACGCACCGCGATTGCGGTGGAACCCCGCGATGGGCATCTCTGCGTGTTCATGCCGCCGGTGGAAGAGATCGAAGACTATTTGGAAATGCTGACCGCCGTGGAGGCCGCCGCCGCGAAAGAGGGCCTGCCGGTACGTGTGGAAGGCTATGGCCCGCCCACGGATCCGCGCCTGAATGTGATCCGCGTGGCGCCCGACCCCGGGGTGATCGAGGTCAACATCCATCCGGCGGCGAGCTGGGAAGATTGCGTCAAGACCACCGAGGCCATTTATGACGAGGCCCGGTTGTCGCGTCTCGGTACCGATAAGTTCATGATCGACGGGCGCCATACGGGCACCGGTGGCGGCAACCATGTGGTGGTCGGCGGTGCGACGCCGCTCGATAGCCCGTTCCTGCGCCGCCCCGATGTGCTGCGCGGCATGATTCAGCATTGGCAACGCCATCCCAGCCTCTCTTATCTGTTCTCAGGGTTGTTCATCGGCCCGACCAGTCAGGCGCCCCGGATCGACGAAGGGCGGCATGAGAATCTCTACGAGATGGAGATCGCCCTGGCGCAGATTCCCAGCCCAGCGGAGGGAGAACCGCCGTTCCCTTGGTTGGTTGATCGGTTGTTGCGGAATTTGTTGGTGGATGTGACCGGCAATACCCACCGTTCGGAGATCTGTATCGATAAGCTCTATTCTCCGGATGGCCCCACCGGTCGGTTGGGGCTGGTGGAACTGCGCGGCTTCGAAATGCCGCCCCATGCCCGCATGAGCCTGGCGCAACAACTGTTGATCCGGGCATTGATCGCGCGGCTGTGGCAAAGCCCAATTTCGGGCGATCTGGTGCGCTGGGGATCGTTGCTGCATGACCGGTTCATGCTGCCCCATTACATCTGGGTGGATTTCCTGGATGTGCTGAATGACCTGACCGCCCATGGTTTCCCCATGCGGCCCGAATGGTACGAGGCGCAGGCGGAATTCCGCTTCCCGTTCTGTGGCGAGGTCAGCTACGAGGGGGTTACCCTGGAACTGCGTCAGGCCCTGGAACCTTGGCATGTGCTGGGCGAGACCGGGGCCATCGGCGGTACGGTGCGCTATACGGATTCCTCGACCGAGCGCCTGCAGGTGAAACTCACCTCCAGCAACCCTGAACGGTATGTGGTGACCTGCAATCAGCGTCGCGTGCCCCTCACCAAGACGGAAACCGAGGGCGTGGCCGTGGCCGGGGTCCGCTATAAGGCGTGGCGCGCCGCCGAAGCCATGCATCCCGTGGTGCCCGTGCACGCACCGCTGACCTTCGATATTTTCGATACCTGGAACAATCGCCCATTGGGGGGATGCGTCTATCACGTGGCCCATCCTGGGGGGCGCAATTACGAGACCTTCCCGGTCAACGGATATGAGGCGGAAGCGCGGCGGTTGGCCCGTTTCCATGGCACGGGCCATACGCCGGGGCATTATCAAGTGCCGCCCGAGGCGCCGCATGGTGAATTTCCGCTAACGCTGGATCTGCGCCGCCCGACGGGTGTCGTTCGTTGAATAGCCTGCGCATGGGTAAGGAAGCGGAAAATCTCGGCAAACTGATCGACGGTTATCGCCCCTTACCGGGCGTGCTGGATGAGCTTGTGGAGGACACAGGCGCCATCCGCCCGCTATGGGCCGACTTCATGGGGCGCATGTCTCGCTATTCCACCGAGGAAATCACCTCCCGGTTTCGGCGGGGAAACCAATATTTACGCGATGCGGGGGTTTTCTTTCGGCAATATTCCGAAGGGAAGGTGGCGGAGCGGGATTGGCCGCTGAGCCATCTGCCGGTCATGATCTCCGGCGCAGATTGGGAGGAAATCGCCCGGGGACTGATCCAACGGGCGGATCTTCTGGAATCCATCGTCGCCGATCTGTATGGCGACAATCGTTTGGTGCAAGAGGGGTATCTGCCCGCGCAGTTGGTGGCGGAACATCCGGAATGGCTGCGGCCCATGGTCGGCATTCGGCCGGTATCGGGCTATTTTCTGCATTTTCTGGCCTTCGAAATAGGGCGCGGACCGGACGGTCGCTGGTGGGTGCTGGGAGATCGGACTCAGGCGCCGTCCGGGGCGGGCTTCGCGTTGGAAAACCGCGTGGCGACCATGCGTATTTTTCCGGAGATGCACCAGCGGGGGGAAATTTATCGGTTGGCAGGGTTCTTCAGGGTCTTCCGTGAGGCGCTCCTGCAACTCCGGAACGATCCGGCAAGTCGGGCGGCCATTCTTACCCCCGGGCCGATGACCGATACCTATTACGAACATACCTATATCGCCCGGTATCTGGGGTTGATGCTACTAGAGGGTGAAGACCTTCGCGTGGATAACGGGCGGTTGATGGTGCGCACCGTTTCCGGTCTGAAACCGGTAAGCGTGTTGTGGCGCCGCCTGGATGCGGCTTGGGCTGATCCGCTGGAATTGGTCGACGAATCCCAATTGGGGACCGCCGGTCTGGTAGGCGCCATCCGCGATGGCAATGTCACCATGGTGAATGCCCTGGGCGCGGGGATTTTGGAAGCCCGGGGCATGTTGGCCTTCATCCCACGGATTTGCGAGGCCTTGCGGGGTGAACAATTGATCATTCCCAATATTGCCACTTGGTGGTGCGGGCAAGAGGCAGAAAAGGCCTATGTCCGTGAAAATATTGATAAAATGATGATCAGTAGCGCGCTATCAACCAGCCTGCCGCTAGATAACACGGATGTGGTAGAGGGCTGGCGCAATGCGGAAGGCGCCCGGCGACAAAGCCTGGACGCCTGGTTGGATCGGGATAGCGCGACCCTCGTCGGACAGGAAGCGGCAACCCTGTCGACCACACCGACCTTCCGCGATGGCAAACTCATTCCTCGCACCTTCAGCCTGCGCATGTTCCTGGCGCGCACAGCCACCGGTTGGCAGGTGATGCCGGGCGGGTTCGCAAGGGTCGGTTCCACCGACGATGCCACGGCCATTGCCATGCGCCAGGGCGGGGCGGTCGCCGATGTTTGGGTGATGGGGCCAGGAGCGGCGCGGGATGATTCCCTATTGCCCGCGCCATTCGCTAGATATCAACCCACGGTCCTACCTAGCCGCGCGGCGGACAATTTGTTTTGGCTTGGGCGATATATCGAACGGTCGGAATGGATCATGCGCCTCGCGCGGGCCTATCATGAGCGCCTCGCGGAAAGCGGCGGCGAAGTAAGCCCGCTAATCAAACGTATTCAGCGGCATTTAAAATACCATGGTGTTGCCAAGGACGAGCTGTTTCCCCAAGCACTGAACGATACCTTGGGTCTTGCCGTGAACAGTGCCAGCAAGATCCGCGACCGGTTCTCGGACGATGGTTGGATGGCGTTGTCCGATCTACAGACAACCGCGTTGCGATTGTCTGGGGAAACCGGACCGGCAAGTGATGTCTCCCTCAGCATGGGGCTGTTACTGCGTCGGGTGGCGGGTTTCTCCGGGTTGATCCATGAAAATATGTACCGGTTCACGGGTTGGCGGTTCCTGACCATCGGTCGGTCCATGGAGCGGGCTTTGTCCACGCTCTCCTTGATCGCCACTTTTGCCGATCCAGATGCCCCCGATGGTGCCTATGATCTGGCGCTGGAAGTGGCAGATAGCCTGATGTCGCAGCGTCGGCGGTTTTCCGTCGCCACCACCCGGGAATCCGTTGTCGACCTGTTGGCCTTGGATAGCCGAAATCCCCGGTCCGTGCTGCATCATATCAACGAGGTTTATGATCAGGCAGCCCTGTTGCCCGAAATCCCCGGCGATCCGGAAATTTCCGCCTTGTCACGGGCGGTGTTGCGGATACAAACCAATTTACGATTGAGTGCCCCAGAATCCCTCGGCACGAAGGAAGTCCTGGGGCTGATGACCGACGTGGCCGCCATTTCGCCCATTATTTCAGATGTTTACCTTCAATGATCACGTTGCCATGTCAGCGCGCGGACCGCTGAGGAAAAGGCCAAGATGCTCTACGATCTAAAGTTAAAGATCACCTATACCTATACCGAGCCTGCCACCGGGGGGCGCCATTTGTTGCGGTTGCTGCCGATGGATATTCCCCAACGGCAGCGATTGATCGCTGGGCATGTGGAAACCGCGCCCTTGCCCGCCGAGCGCCGCGAGTATCTGGATTTCTTTGGCAACGGCACGGTGGAGGTCACTTTTCGGGACCCTCATGAGGAGATCGCCTTCGAGGTATTGGCCCGGGTATCGCGCCTGGCGGTGGAACCGGAGTTCGATGTCTCCACCGAATTGTCGCTGATTACCCAAGAACTCCAGTCTCTGCGGTCAATCCAACCAGATTCCCCCGCCCATTTCACGGCGGCCAGCCCTTTGGTGCCGCTCGATACGGAAATCGCCGACTATACGCGTGACGCCATTCAGGGAAGTGGAACGGTGTTGAGCGCAGTGCGGGCGGTAGGGCGCGCCCTGCACCGGGATATGAAGTTTGACGCGGAGGCAACCACTGTGGAAACCCCATTGCGGGAAGCCTTCACTAACCGCCACGGCGTGTGCCAGGATTTCACCCATATCATGATCAGCGGATTACGGGGGGTTGGTATTCCCGCAGGCTACGTGAGTGGCGTGTTGCGGACCGAACCGCCGCCGGGCAAGCCCCGGTTGGAAGGGGCCGATGCCATGCATGCCTGGGTGCGCGCCTGGTGCGGCGTGGATGCAGGCTGGATCGATTACGATCCGACCAACGCCATAGAGGTGGGCACCGATCACGTGGAAATCGCCCATGGGCGGGATTATAGCGACGTGGCGCCAGTCAAGGGCGTGTTGCGGGCGTCGGGAACCCAAACCAGCAATCAGGCGGTGGATCTGATCCCGCTCTCGGAATAGAGCCCCCTTCTTATGCATTGGATTTCAGGCGGTTGAAACGCTCGAGGGCACGTTTTCGGGCCATGGCATGATCGACGATGGGCAAGGGATACTCTCTTCCGAGGGCCAGCCCCGCTTCTGCGAGGTCGAGGGGGTTCGCGGACCAAGGCTGGTGAATCACCGCCTTGGGGAGTTTTGCGAGTTCCGGTACCCATTGGCGAATATAGGCCCCTTCGGGATCAAATTTCTCACCCTGTGTGATGGGGTTGAACACCCGAAAATAGGGGGCCGCATCGGCACCGCATCCGGCGACCCATTGCCAACTCGCCGCGTTGTTGGCCAAGTCCGCGTCCACCAGGGTATCCCAAAACCAGGCTTCCCCACGCTGCCAGGGAATCAGCAAATCCTTGATCAGGAAGGACGCGACGATCATCCGCACCCGATTATGCATCCACCCGGTGGCCCAGAGTTCCCGCATGCCTGCATCCACGATGGGATATCCGGTTTGGCCCCGTTGCCAGGCGGAAAGACCGGGATCATCTTCTTCCCAAGAAAAACGGCTGAATTCCGGGCGCAAGGGGGCCGTCGGTAGATCGGGAAACTGGAAGAGTAGATGGTGGGAGAATTCCCGCCAGGCGATCTCAGACAGAAAAGTTTCCACGCCTCGGGGCATGGGGGCGCCGGTGGCGGCAAGGGCCGCCGTGGTTGCGGCATGCCAGACCTGGCGCGGACCGATCTCGCCGAAGTGCAAATGGGGCGACAGCCGCGACGTGCCGGTGATGCCCGGCAGGTCGCGTTGGTCTTTGTAATCGAAAACCGCTTGTTCGAGGAAGGATTCCAGGCGCTTCCCCGCGCCAGCTTCTCCCGGGTCCCAGGCCTCCCGCAACCCCATGGCCCAATCCGGCTCGGTGGGCCGGAGGCGCCAGCTTTCCAACTCTTCGCTTATTGGGCGGGCGGTGAGGGCGGGAAGGCGCTCCGGCGGCGCCAACGGGGAACCTTGGGGGCCGAGAGCCCTTAGGGTCTTCCAAAACGGGGTAAACACCTTATAGGGTTGACCCTGTTGATTGCGGATTTCCCAGGGTTCGCGCAACAGGCTGGCCTGGCAACTGACAACCTCCAGGCCCCGATCGCTGAGTGCCGCTTTTATCTTTTTGTCCCGCGCAACCGCCCAGGGTTCATACCGGCGGTTCCAGTAGATCGCCGTGGCGCCTGTCTCCCGGGAAACTGCGTCCAATACCGCTCGGGCCGGGCCCGATCTCAGGATCAAGCCATTGCCGAGGGTTTCCAGATCGCGGGCGAGGGACGCCAAAGACCCATGCAGCCACCAGTTGGAGGCGGCGCCCGGCGCCCAATCGCCGCCATCTTCGTCATCGCGGATGTAAAGGGGGATAATCGGGCGCCCAGAACCCTGTGCGGCGATGAGACCGGGATTGTCGTGCAGGCGAAGGTCCCGGCGGAACCAAAAAATAACCGGGTCATTTGGCATGATGCTGAAAAATACCTTTTTTGGAAACTGTCGCTAAGAAACTCTTGAATGATTTTGTCCCTGTTCATACGGATTTTGGCGCGTCTTGGATTACCAAGATACCGCCACCCGTTTGAATTGAGAGAACCCGAATATTCTCATGGATACCCTTGGACAAGAGCAGGGAACGTTTTCAAAAAACCATTAATAAATATTCGGAAATCCTAAATCTATGATGTGTATGACCATAGTAGCTGCCTGAAAAAAGGCTAATTCCCCAATTTAAGTATGTGTTTATTTCGGACTCTGATTGATTTTCGAGGGGGTAAAATAGCCTCCCCGTCAGGGTTTCTTGTTGCGATATCTCAATCAAATAAAACCATGCTTCTGATTGAGAAATATTGCAGTATTTTGCAAATCTGGTCCTTTAGTTTATTCTCCTGGCTTAGAGCCCTTGTGACAGTCGAGAGTACGCGCATTAGGCGATGCGAATTTCTGGGTGCCGGGCGGGGAATAGCGCATGACCCATAAAAAGACCTTTTGGGGTATTCGCGAAAAACTGATTGGCATTTTTGTGCTGATCAAGGTGGTTCCGCTTGTCGTCGTGGCCTTTATTGCTTGGCATGCCGCCCGGGATTTGGGGGGGGGAGTGGTCAGGCAAATCGATACTTTGTCCAAGCAGTCCATGCAGACCATGGTGCAGGCGGGGGAGAGCGCCATTGATGACGCCATTAAGGCCCTAGATGACCGCTCGCGGGAGGCCATTGAGCGCAGTACCGTAACAACCGCGCAGGCGATTGCCGAATTCTTGTATCAGCGCGATAGTGACCTGCTTTCCGCCGCGCAACTCCCCCCAACGCGGGAAAATTTTCAGCGTTTCCTCTCGGAAAGAACACGGGTCGTGATCGACCATCCGCCCTGGCGTTTGGCGGCGGATGGCAGTCATTGGGAACCCGCGGCGCCGCCCGCGCCCCCGCCGATGCCCGCGCGCCCAGGCAACCCGGAGAATGCGACCAACTTCAATCAGCGACCCGCTGAAACCGTCGGGATACGGGTGGAAAAACCCTTGTATCTGGAAATGTCCTTTGTCGGCCTCGATGGCGTGGAGACCCTGAAAGTCGGCACCTCACCATTGTCCAAGCCAGACTTGCGTGATGTGTCGGATCCGGCGCAAACTTGGTGGAAGGCGGAGACCTATTTCGAGGATATGGCGAAACTCGCGCCGGGAGAGATCTATGTGTCCGAGGTGATCGGACCCTATATTCCTTCGCCCCTCATCGGTCCCTACACGCCTGCGCGCGCAGCGGAAAAGGGTATTGCTTACGCGCCGGAACAGGCGGCCTATGCGGGCAAAGAGAACCCTGTTGGTAAGCGGTTCCAGGGCATTGTCCGTTGGGCGACGCCGGTGATTCGGGGCGGGGACAAGATCGGGTATCTTACGCTGGTACTCGACCATACACATCTGATGGAGTTCACCGACCATTTGGTCCCGACGCCGGAGAGATTTTCCGCCATTTCCGATGCAGCCTCCGGCAATTATGCCTTCTTGTGGGATTATAAGGGCCGGAATATCTCCCATCCGCGGGACTATTTCATCGTCGGCATCGATCCGGAAACAGGCAAGCAGGCGGTGCCATGGCTCGATGAAGAAATGTTTGCGAATTACACGGCGAGCGGCCTTTCATTCGAGGCGTGGCAAAAAACCGCGCCGGAATACAAGGAGCAATCCTTAAACAAGAAACCTGCCAGCGACCTGACCAAAGCGGGGCTGGTGGCCCTGGATTGCCGGTATTTGAATTTCGCGCCGCAATGCGATGGATGGGATGATCTCACCAACCAAGGCGGTTCCGGGTCATTTCTGATTTTTTGGAGCGGTCTGTGGAAATTGACCAACGCAGCGGCCGTGCCCTATTTCACAGGCCGATACGGTGAGTCGCCGCAAGGGTTCGGCTTTGTGACCATTGGTGCCAATGTGCACGAGTTCCACCGCCCGGCGACGGAATCGGGAGAGCGGATCGAGGGATTGGTCACCTCCTACAATGACTCCCTCGTGACGACAAAAAACGAGTCTTTGGGCGTGGTGCGTCAAAGCATGTCCGATCTCGGCAAGAATTTGGCCAGTTCCACTTTGGTGATGATTGTGATCGTCGTCATCATCGCTATTGCGATGGCGGCAATTCTGAC
This sequence comes from Magnetospiraceae bacterium, assembly GCA_049605255.1. Classification (GTDB taxonomy): domain Bacteria; phylum Pseudomonadota; class Alphaproteobacteria; order Rhodospirillales; family JBMYUJ01; genus JBMYUJ01. The sequence goes on along the minus strand of JBMYUJ010000007.1, from coordinate 48,034 downwards.
CCGGCGGATCACCGAAATGGTGGCAGGCATCCGGCATTTTCAGGAAGGGGATTTGGGGTTCCGGTTTACCTCACGATCGCGCGACGAGATGGGCGCTTTATCCGATTCCTTTAACAGCATGGCCGATAATGTGCAGAGCCTGCTGGAAAGTTATCGGATGGCACAGGCCGAGGCGGAAAGTTCCAGCCGCGCGAAGTCGGAGTTCCTGGCGACCATGAGCCATGAACTTCGGACGCCGCTAAACGCGGTTCTGGGATATGCACAGATGCTGAAATATGCGCCGGGGGCCAGTTTGACAGAGAAGCAAAGCCAGTATGTGGACAGTATCGAGTCCGGTGGCACCCATCTTCTCAGTTTGATTGACGACATCCTTGACCTGGCGAAAGTGGACGTTAGCGACCTGAATCTGATTTTGGAAGATGTGGCGGCCGAGGATGTGGTGGAAAAAGCCATCGACTTGGTGCGCCAGTCGGCGATTCGTAAGAATGTGCAAATCATCAAAGATTTTCCCAGTCCGAAATCTTTGATGCTCCATACAGATCAGCAGCGTTTGATCCAGGCTCTGGTCAATTTGTTGTCCAATGCGGTGAAATTCAATCGGGAAAAGGGGTTGGTCACCATCACCATACACGAACATCTCGAGGGCTTCCTTCGGATCGCGGTAAAGGATACGGGGTGCGGTATCGCAAAGGATGATCAGGCGCAGCTTTTCCAACTGTTCCACCGGGTTCGCACCAATCCGTTGCACGCCCAGGATGGCACCGGCATCGGTTTGTCGTTAAGCAAACTCCTGATTGAACGGATGGGGGGGCAGATCGGCTTCGAAAGCGAGGTATGGGTCGGCAGCACCTTCTGGTTGGATGTACCCATGGCGGGGACTGCGTCTCTCAAGAACTGAGGGTGTTCCCTTTGCACCAGGCTGAAGCTGGGCAGCTTCCCCTTGAGTTTTTGACGGCTTCACCGCTACCATCATGGCCATCAACGTCTTATTTTGTCGGGAGTACCGGGGCATGGCCATTTCAGTTCCTCATCTTTTGCGATCTCTTGCCCTGCCCCTGTTGGCGGCTCTTTGGGTCGTTACCCTGGTGATGGCACCGACCGGTTCTCATGCTCAAATGGGGCAGACGGTGGTGGTCAATGGTCAGCAACTCTCGCAACAGGATATTAATGCCTTGGTCCAGGCCTATGGCCCCTTCGCGCCGGGTCGTTATTGGTACGATCCGGTGGCGGGGTTTGTCGGAATGGAAGGGGGGCCGTCTTTGGGGCAGATTGACCCTGGCCTGCCTTTGGGGGGGCAGTTGCGGGCGGATGCGTCAGGCGGTGGTACGAACGTCTTTATCAATGGTCGTGAAATTCATGTGAGTGAACTCGCCTATCTGATCGGGCTGTATGGATCGGTGGAGCCGGGTCGCTATTGGCTGAATGCGAATATGATCGGCGGATATGAAGGCGGCCCTGCCATGTTCGATCTCAACGCGGCAGCCAATCAATCCGGTGGCGGCGGTGGCGGCGGCGGCGGTTCCACGGTGAGCAGCAGCGATGGGCAGAGCAGCCTATCTACCGGCAGCGACGGTTGTATGTACTTTTCCAGCGGGGGTATGTCCGCTTCCACTTGTTGAGTGTTTAGCTGCCGCGATAGGTGGAATAGCTGAAGGGCGAGACAAGGAGCGGCACATGGTAGTGCTGCGTAGCATCCTCGATGCCGAACCGCAGGGGAATCCGATCCAGAAATGGCGTCGCCCCACCTGGTTTGGCCCCGAAATAGGCACCAATATCGAATACCAACTCGTATACGCCCGGTTTCAGATGCCCTTTGGGCAAGATGGGTTGGTCCGTGCGGCCATCATCGTTGGTCACGGTCGTGGCGATTTCCCGCCGTGTATCGCCCTGAAAGGCGAATAGGGTGATGGCAATTCCCGCTGCGGGGCATCCCCGGGCCGTATCCAAAACATGGGTCGTTAGATACCCTTGATCGTCTGACATGCTGGGCCTCTTCGTCCTTTTCGGGCGTTTAAGGGCAAATTCACCCCGAATCCTGCTTAAAACACATGCAGAGTACAGAAATTTTAGATGCTGCACATGGTTTAATCATGCTAGCTAATATTACATGAATGCCGGGGACAGCACAGCACGCCGCTACGAGCGGGATATGGTTGGATATGGGGGGCACCCACCCCGTGCCAACTGGCCGGATGATGCGCGGATTGCCGTACAATTCGTCGTGAACTACGAGGAAGGCGGGGAGAATTGCTTGCTGCATGGGGATGGCCAGTCAGAGGCCTTCCTGTCGGAAATCGTTGGGGCCGCCGCTTGGCCGGACCAGCGACACTGGAACATGGAATCCATTTATGAATATGGCGCGCGGGCCGGGTTTTGGCGCCTCCATCGCTTGTTCACCAACTATCATGTGCCGGTCACCGTTTACGGGGTGGCAACCGCCTTGGCCCGGTCGCCGGAGCAGGTCGCCGCGATGAACGACGCCGGTTGGGAGATCGCTTCGCACGGCCTGAAATGGATCGAATACAAGGATTTCACCGAGGCGGAAGAGCGGGCTCATTTGATGGAGGCCATTCGCCTGCATAAGGAGGTGACGGGTACCCGTCCAAAAGGATTCTATCTGGGGCGAGCCTCTCTAAACACCATCGATTTGGCGGCGCGGGAAGGTGGGTTTGACTATCTGTCGGACAGCTATGCGGATGATCTGCCCTATTGGGTTGAGGTGTCCGGGAAACCGCAACTGATCATTCCCTATACGTTGGATACCAACGATATGCGGTTCGCTACCGCGCAAGGCTTCAATTCGGGCGACCAGTTTTTCAGCTATCTGCGTGATGCGTTCGACACGCTCTACGCAGAAGGTGAGGCGGGCGCGCCCAAAATGCTGAATGTGGGGTTGCATTGTCGGTTGGCGGGGCGTCCGGGGCGGATCGCCGCCGTGCGGCGGTTCATCGAACATATCCAGTCTCACGATAAGGTTTGGATCGCCACGCGTGCGGATATCGCCCAACATTGGCGCGATCATCATCCCTACAGGGCACCCTCCATAAGACCTTCCACCATGGTGAAGGCGGAGTTTGTCGACCGGTTTGGCGGGATATTCGAGCATTCCCCCTGGATTGCCGCGCGGGCGTTCGATTTGGAACTCGGCCCCGCTCATGATCGCGCCATCGGACTACACAACGCGCTTTCCCGTATTTTTCGCACCGCCAGAGAGGAAGAAAGGCTGGGTGTCCTTCGGGCCCATCCGGATCTCGCGGGCAAACTGGCGGTAGCCAAGCGTTTGACACCGGAATCGACCGCCGAGCAGGCGGGTGCGGGTCTTGACGCCTTGACCGATGCGGAACGGGCGCGGTTTACCGAACTCAATGAACAATATACGGCGAAATTCGGGTTTCCATTCATCATCGCGGTGAAGGGCTTGAACAAAGACGCCATTCTCGCGGCTTTCGAACGCCGCGTTTCAAATACAGCAGCACAAGAGCTTGAGACCGCCTGCGCCATGGTGGAGCGGATCGCCCTGCTGCGTTTAACGGATATGCTGCCTGAGGATACTTCATGACCTATGAAAGCGTCCGCTGGAATGCTCGACAGCAACAGGACCGACGCAAAATGATCGGTTCCAAACGGGGGTTTTGCGCTCTTCAAGCAATCTTCAATGAGAAAAGTAGGAAGAGAACGCCATGTCCATGATCGATAGCGGGGTGGGGACTCCGGAACAGCTCAAAGACCCCAATTACACGCCGCCCCTCCACAAGGCCATTCCGTTGGGCATCCAACATGTGTTGGCCATGTTTGTCTCCAACGTCACCCCCGCCATTATCATCGCGGGCGCGGCCGGTTTTGGCTTCGGGTCTAACTCGCCGGATTTCCCGGTGATGATCTATATGATTCAGATGTCCATGCTATTCGCGGGTGTCTCGACCTTGATCCAAACCATTGGATTGGGTCCGGTAGGGGCACGGTTGCCCATCGTGCAGGGCACCAGCTTTGCCTTTCTGCCGATCATGATCCCTCTGGTTGCCGGTAAAGGCGTGGATGCGCTGCCTGTGCTGTTCACGGCGGTATTGCTGGGTGGGTTGTTTCATACCTGTTTGGGCACGGTGATTGGCAAAATCCGCTTTGCTTTGCCGCCCTTGGTAACCGGTTTGATCGTGTTGATGATCGGCTTGGCCTTGGTGAAGGTCGGGATCCAATATGCCGCCGGGGGCGTCCCCGCGATTGGTAAGCCTGAATTCGGCAGCCTGTTGAACTGGAGCGTTGCCGGTGTGGTCATCGTGGTCACTTTGGGCCTGAAGTTTTTCGCCCGCGGCATGCTGTCCGTCGCCGCTGTGCTGATCGGTCTGATCGCCGGTTATGTGGTCGCCTATTTCATGGGCATGGTCAGCTTTACCAATGTGGAAAAAGCCGCTGTTTTCCAGGCGCCCAATCCCCTCGGATTCGGCTTTGAATTTTCCCTGGCCGCGTTTATTGGGTTTTGCGCCATGGCTTTTGTTTCTGCCGTAGAAACGGTCGGCGATGTTTCCGGCATCACCAAGGGCGGCGCAGGCCGCGAGGCCACCGATAAGGAAATTTCTGGCGCCACCTATGCGGATGGCCTGGGCAGCGCGGTTGCCGGGCTGTTTGGCGCGCTTCCCAATACCTCCTTCAGCCAGAATGTGGGGCTGATTGCCATGACCGGGGTGATGAGCCGCCATGTGGTGACTTTCGGTGCCCTGTTCCTGATCGCCTGCGGTCTCGTGCCGAAAATCGGCGCGGTAATTTCCTCCGTACCCATCGAAGTGCTGGGCGGCGGCGTGATCGTCATGTTTGGCATGGTCGCCGCGGCTGGGGTCTCCATGCTGTCGGATGTGCATTGGAACCGCCGCAATATGGTGATCTTCGCCGTGGCGCTGTCCTTAGGCCTCGGACTGCAATTGGAACCGGGCGCCTTGCAGCATCTGCCCGATACGGTGCGGATCCTGTTGGGGTCCGGCTTGTTGCCTGCTGCGTTAATCGCCATCGTGCTCAATCTCATCTTGCCGCAGGAACTCTCCGCAGAATCCACGGAAGAGATTTCCGGTGGCAATGCCGGGCATGGCGAAGGAGACTTCGAGAAAAGCTAACATCTTCATTGGCCTAACCATTCCCCCTCCCTTTGGGGAGGGGGAATGATTTTTTCAAAGAATAAGGTTTCCCATGCCTCCTCTTGATTCTGCGGCGCTTGCCGCCCGCCTCCTCGATGTAATCGAAAACGATATCCTGCCCAAAACCCGCGTCGGCGTGGCGGCGGGTAACAAGCTTTTTGGTGCCGCCATACTCAAAAAGGAAGATCTCTCCCTCGTCATCGCGGGCACCAATAACGAAGTGGAAAACCCCCTGTGGCATGGCGAGGTGGCGACCCTGAAAGCCTTCTATGAGATGCCCGCCGAAGAGCGCCCAGCCACCCGAGATTGCGTGTTCCTGGCGACCCACGAACCCTGTTCCCTGTGCCTCTCGGCGATTACCTGGACCGGCTTCGATAACTTCTATTATTTGTTCGGGTATACGGATACCCGAGATGCCTTCAACATCCCCCATGACCTGAATATCCTGAAAGAGGTCTTCAAGGTCGAAGGCGGCGCTTACGCCCGGTCCAACGCCTATTGGGATAGCCATGATCTCCGGTTTGTGGTGGAGGGCTTGCCCGATGATCAACGCGCGGACTTGCATTGCCAGATTACCCGGATTGTGGCGGCCTACGATGAGGCATCCGCCAGTTATCAGGCCAGCAAGGGCGGCGCCGATATTCCCTTGGATTAAGGGTTTAGGGTCGGTTCTCCGGCGATATAGACCTGCCGGATCGCCCGGTCATCGGCCAAAATCATTTGGGTAAACAGCAGGTCTGAAATGGAGTCAGACCGCGCCATGCGCTTGGCAATCAAGGGTGTGGATCTCGGATCAATCACCTGAATATCTGCTTCGTATCCTGGTGCCAAATTGCCAACTTTCCCTTCCATGCCCAGCAGGGCCGCGCCGCCGCAGGTCGCCAAGTAAAAGGCCTTGATGGGATGCAGGCTGTAGCCCCGGAACTGGGCGATCTCGTAGGCGGACTTCATGGTGTCAAACATGGAATAGGACGACCCACCGCCCACATCGGTGCCGAGCCCCACCAGGAGGGGCGCGTCTCCCTCCCGCATCGCCGCCATGTCGAACAGGCCAGACCCGATAAAGGCGTTGGAGGTGGGGCAGTGGGAGATACCACTGCCCGATTCTCTCAAAGCGGCGATTTCCCGGGGCCGAAGATGAATGCCATGGCCGAAATTGGCCCCCTTGCCGACCAGACCATAGCGCTCATAGACCCCCACATAATCCGAATTCTCGGGAAACAGCTCTGCCACCCAGCGAATTTCGTCATAGTTCTCGCTGAGATGGGTCTGCATCAGGGTGGTCGGGAATTCCCGCCACAAGGTCCCCGCCGCTTCCAACTGCACAGGCGTGGAAGTGGGGGCAAAGCGGGGCGTGATGGCGTAAACGTTGCGGCCCTTCCCGTGCCAGCGTTCGATCAACTGCTTTGAGTCGGCGTAGCCGGTTTCTGCGGTATCCAGCAAATTGGGCGGCGCGTTGCGGTCCATCATCACCTTGCCCGCCGCCATGCGCATGTTACGGCGAGAGGAGTCCGTAAACAGCGCGTCCACCGATTGGGGGTGCACGGTGCCATAGACGGCGGCGGTGGTGATGCCGTTGCGCAGGCATTCATCCAGAAAGAAAGTGGCTTCTCGCGCGGCCAAGTCCGCATCCACAAAGGCGGCCTCGGCGGGGAAGGTATAGCGCTCCAGCCAGGTGAGGAGCTGTTCGCCGAAGGAGGCGATGATCCCGGTTTGTGGATAATGCACATGGGCATCCACGAACCCGGCCAGGATCAGATGATCCGGGAAATGGTCAATCGGTGTTTCGGGATAACGGGTAAGGATATCGCCGGCAGTGCCGGTTTCCGCAATCTTCCCGTCGGCCAGAACAACCGCGCCGTCGCTGTCAAATGAAAGGCTGTCTTCTGCGGGAACAGAAAACGGGTCGTCCTCGAAGCGAAGGGTCATACCGCGCAGAATTCGGGGCGACGCTGGCGTCATGCAAGGCTCGTACTTTGGGGAGGTGGGCCGCTACCACGGGTGGGCAGCGGCCCCATCCGCATTACTTCGGCAAGGATCCGTCGATCCCTTCCACATAGAAATTCATACCGGCGAGATCACCATCGGCGATCACTTCACCCTCTCCCAGGAAATCGGAGCCGTCTTGCTTTTTCAGCGGACCGGTAAAGGGATGCAGGGTACCGCCCTTCATGGCGTCGATGGCCGCGTTGGCTTCCGCCGCAACCTCCGCCGGGATCGCTTCGTTGAACGGTGCGAAGGTCAACATGCCCGAGCCGATACCGCCCCAGGTGTCGGTGGACTCCCAGGTGCCATCCATGGCGGCCTGGACACGCGCCACGTAATAGGGGCCCCAGTTGTTGATCAACGCCGTAAGCTGCGCCTTGGGCCCGAACTTGGACATGTCAGAGGCTTGGCCGATCGCGTAGACGCCCTGTTGCTCGGCCAGTTTCATGGCGGCGGGGGAATCCGTATGCTGGAACAGCACATCGGCGCCCTGGTCCCGCAGGGCCTTGGCGGCATCCGCTTCCTTGCCGGGATCGAACCAGGTGCTGACCCAGACGATCTTGAATTTCACGTCCGGGTTCACCGACTTGGCGCCCAGATAGGCGGCATTGATGCCCATCACCACTTCCGGGATGGGGAAGGAGGCGATATAGCCGATGGTGTTGGATTTGGTCATGCGGCCCGCCAAAATGCCCGCGGCATAGCGGCCTTCGTAATAGCGGATATTATAGGTGGAAACGTTCTTGCCCCGCTTGAAGCCCGTGGCATGTTCGAACTTCACTTTCGGGAAGCGCTTGGCCACCTTCAGGGTCGGGTTCATATAACCGAAGGAGGTGGTGAAGATCATATCGCTGCCCTGCTGGGCGAGTTGCTGGATCACCCGTTCCGCATCGGGGCCTTCGGAGACATTCTCCACGAACTGGGTTTCCACCTTATCGCCGAAGGCCTCTTCCAACGCCTTCAGGCCCTGGTGGTGCTGATAGCTCCAGCCGTGATCCCCGATCGGGCCCACATAAACGAAACTCACTTTGAAGGGACCTTCCGCCTTCGTCGGCCCACCGAGCGCCATCAGGGCGCCGACGGCAAGCGCCGTCAGGGAAAGAAATTTACGTGCCTTCATGTATTCATACTCCTTCGTGTGTCAGCTTACGTGTGTCGGCATGCATGGTTATGAATTGGCATAGAACGGGGTCCCCAGGCAAGCGGGCGCTCTGAACCGGGCGCGGCCACGCTCTTGGGAAATGATCACCAGAACAATAATGGTGGCCAAATAGGGTAGAGTCGACAGCAATTGCGGATCGAGGGCGAGGCCGAAGCCTTGGCTGTGCAACTGAATGATGGTGATACCGCCAAAAAGATAGGCGCCCAACATGGCCCGCACCGGCTGCCAGGCCCCGAAAACCACCAGGGCCAGCGCGATCCAGCCGCGTCCTGCCGTCATGTTCTCCGCCCAAAGCGGCGTTTGGACGAGGGAAAGATAGGCGCCCCCCACACCGGCACAGGCACCACCAAATAATACCGCCGCATAGCGATACAGGGTGACCGGATAGCCGATGGAATGGGCGGCGTCGTGATTGTCGCCAATGGCGATGATGGTGAGCCCGGCGCGGGTTTTCTTGAAAAACCACAGGATGCCCAGACCCAACGCCACCGAGCCATAAACCAGGAAATCGAAATTGAAGAACATGGCGCCAATGACCGGGATATCCGACAGGACAGGGATGAACACTTTGGGGAAGTCCGGCAGGGATTGGCCGGAATAGCTTTGTCCGATCAGCGCGCTCAACCCCAATCCGAACATGGTGAGCGCCAAACCGGTCGCCACCTGGTTGGCGAGCAAGGATTGGGTGATGATGGCGAAGAGCAGGGCCATCAGGGCCCCGGCGATGATGGCGGCAACCACGCCCAGAATGAAACTCCCCGTGCTGAGGGTGACCGCGAAGCCGGAAATGGCGCCGATGATCATCATGCCCTCGACCCCCAGGTTGAGGACACCGGATTTCTCTACCACCACTTCCCCTAGGGCCGCGAAGACCAGAGGGGTGGCGGCGACGATAATCCCGACAAAGATGCTGACGAATAAGTCCATGGTTCCGCCCCTTACTTGCTGGCTGCGGAGGCTGGCAGGCCCCATTGCACGCGGTAGTTAATCAAGATATCCGTGGTCAGCAGGAAGAACAGCAGCAACCCTTGGAAAACGCTGGTGGTGGCGCTCGGTAGCCCCAAGGAAATCTGCGCCATTTCCCCGCCGATATAGGTGAGTGCCAGCAACAGACCGCCGAACAGAATACCGATGGGGGCAAGGCGCCCCAGGAAGGCGACGATAATCGCCGTAAAGCCATATCCCACGGGCAGGGCGGGGACGAGCTGACCCACCGGTCCGGCGGCCTCAAACAGTCCCGCCAATCCGGCCAAGCCGCCGGAAATCAAAAAGCTGGTCCAGATCAGCTTGTTGCCGGAAAAACCGGCATAGCGGGCGGCGCCGGGGGCCTGCCCGGCCACTTCGATCTGAAAGCCCAGGATATGCCGTTGCAGCAGCACCCAGAACAGGCCCACCATGATCAACGCCACCACAAAGCCCACATGGGCGCGGCCATCTTCCATCAGCATGGGCAGGAGTGCGGAATCGCTGAACAAACGGCTTTCCGGGAAGTTCATGCCTTCCGGGTCGCGCATGGGCCCATGCACCAGAACGCTGAGCAGCAGGGTCGCCACATAGACCAGCATCAGACTGACCAGAATTTCATTGGTGTTGAATTTTGTCCGCAGGAAGGCCGGAATCGCCGCCCAGGCCATGCCCCCCGCGATCCCCGCCAGGCACATCAGCGGCAGGATGTAAAAGCCTTCCATGTCATAGAAGGCGAGGGCGACCGCGCTGCCCGTAATGGCGCCCATGGTGAACTGGCCTTCGGCCCCGATATTCCAGATGCCCGCCTTGAACCCGGCGGAAAGCCCGAGGGCGATCAGGATCAAGGGCGTCGCCTTCACCAGCATTTCCGAGATGCCATACATGCTGGTCAGCGGTTCGAAAAAGATAAACCGCGTGCCTTCGATGGGGTCCTTGCCCAAGGCGGCAAACAGCAGAAACCCAACAATGATGGTCAGCAAGACCGCCAGAAAGGGCGTCACATACAGCATCACGCGGGACGGTTCCCGGCGCGGGATGATCCTAAGCATTGGCGGTCTCCTGCTTGGCTTTTCCACCCATTTCCAGGCCGATTTTTTCAACGGTAAGATGTTCCACATCGGTCGGTTCCGAGACCGATCCTTCGGAGATCACACCGATCCGGTCGCAGATGGCGAACAGCTCATCCAGATCCTGAGAGATGATCAAAACGGCGGTGCCCTCTCGGGCAAGCTGCAAAATCGCTTCGTGAATTTCCGCCGCGGCCCCCGCATCCACGCCCCAGGTGGGTTGCGAGGCGATAAAGACCTTCGGGGACTGCATGATTTCCCGGCCCATGATGAATTTCTGCAAATTTCCGCCGGAAAGACTGCGGGCCGCGTTGTGGGTGCCGGTGGCCTTCACCTTAAAGGCCTTAATCACCTCTTCCGCCATCTTGTGGGCCCCCCCGTAATCGAGGAACCCGCTTTTACATAGGTTCTTGCTGACCCGGGCGGACAGGATGGTGTTTTGCACCAAAGACATATTCGGCACCGCCGCATGGCCCAGCCGTTCCTCGGGCACGCAGCATAGGCCCAGTTTGCGGCGCGCATCCGGCGGTAAAATGCCGGCGGGGGCACCATCGATCAGCACGGTTTCCGGTTCCGCCATGGTTTCGCCGATCAGCGCGGACATCAGCCGCCGTTGCCCATTCCCGGCCACGCCCGCGATGCCGACGATTTCTCCGGCGCGAACTTCCAAGGAAATATCCTTCAGCGCCGTGCCCGGCGTGCCCGTGCCCCGCGCGTGTACATGATCGATCTTCAACCGGATATCGCCATAGTCTTTCTCTTGCCGTTGTGGGGGGGTCAAGGTGGCGCCGATCATCATCTCCGCCAGGCTTTTGGCGGTTTCCTCGGCGGGTACACAGCTGCCCACCACCTTGCCGCCGCGCAGGATGGTCGCGGTATGGCACAAGGCGCGAATTTCCTCCAACTTGTGAGAGATGTAGAGGATCGAGCAGCCTTCCTCGGTCAATTGCCGCAGCACCTTGAACAAGGTTTCAACCTCCCCCGGGGTGAGCACCGAGGTGGGTTCGTCCATGATGATCAATTTGGGGTTTTGTAACAGGCAGCGCACGATCTCCACCCGCTGGCGAATGCCGACGGAAAGGTCTCCGATGGTATCGTCGGGGTTCAGCTTCAGCCCATAAAACTCCGAGACTTCCAGAATCCGGCTGCGCAGATCGCCGCGCGCCAGATCGGGGGAGATACCAAGCGCGATATTCTCCTCCACCGTCAAGGCTTCAAACAGCGAGAAATGCTGGAACACCATGCCAATTCCATGGGCGCGCGCTTCCGCCGGGCGGGAGGGGGTGTAATGCTCTCCATGCAGATGCATGGCGCCGGAATCCGGCTTCATCACCCCATAAATCATCTTCACCAGGGTAGATTTTCCGGCGCCGTTTTCGCCGAGCAAGGCGTGAATCTCGTTATGCCCGATGCGAAAGGAGACGCTGTCATTGGCGATAACGCCGGGAAAGGTTTTGGTGATCCCGTCCAATCCCAAAAGATAGTCGTCATGAGTGGACATGCAGGTCTCCTACCTGTTCTGAAATGTCGGTCCGGCGCGGGGCGCTGGCCTCGGTCAATAATTGAGCCGCAATGGAAATGGCGACCACTTCCGGTTCCTTGCCGGATATCTCCGGCAGCCCGATGGGGCTGTGAAAGACCGCGAAGGCCGCATCCGGGATGCCGTCCTTGCGCAGCCGGTTGCGGAACTTGCCGCGCTTGGTGTCCGACGCGATCAGCCCCAGATAGCGCGCATCGCCCTTGGCAAGGACCGCGCGGCAAATCTCCAGATCCAGGCTGTGGGAATAGGTCAGCACCACATGGAAGGCCCCCGGCGGGGTCTGCGCGGCAATATCGGTCGGGTCCTCCGCCACCTTTTGTATGATGTCTGCCGCAACAAATTCAGGGAACCGATCCGATTCCGTATCCACCCAGGTGATGTCAAACGGGGTGCCGGTCAAAACGTTGGCCAAGGCGCGCCCCACATGCCCGGCGCCATAGATAAACAAGGGGATGCCGCTCCGAAACAGCGGTTCGATAAACCAATCCAGCCCGCTTTCCGCATCATGCACCAGGGCGGGGGCCGGGGTATCGCGTACGGGTGGCGGGGGTTGGATATCCTGCTGATCGGGCCCGGTGATATCCACGGGCGGCGTATCCACATCGATGCAGCGGACCAGGAGGGAGGCTCCCCGGGCCTGATCGCGCAATGCCCGCAAGGCCGGGACATGGGCAGTGCCATAGATTTCGAACAAGACCCAGGCAACGCCGCCGCAGCATTGCTTGAGTTCGGTTCCCAGCACGAAGTTCTGGGTTCTGCGCGGCCAATGGTCTGCAGTGGGCTTTTTATTCGCCAGGAAGTCCCGCGCGGTTTTCAAGGCCTCGTATTCCAAGCGCCCGCCGCCGATGGTGCCGGTAAAATCCCCCGGCGTAACGATCATGGCGGCGCCGGAATTTCGCGGGGCGGACCCCAGCACCCGGGTCAATACCACGCGCACCACGGCATCATGGTCTTCCAGGACCCGCAGGATATCGGCGATGAGGCTTGTTCCGGCCTGTGTCACCCGCGCTTCCTTCCGCTGACGATGGCGCTCAAAATGCGCTCCGGCGTGGCGGGGGCATCCAGCCGGGGAAACGCGCCGGGGCCGACGGCGGCGCAAACCGCGTGTTGCAAGGCCATCAGCACGGAAATGCCCAGCATGAAGGGCGGTTCGCCCACGGCCTTGGAGCGGAAAATGGTTTCCTCCACATTGCGGCCCCCGTCGAACAGGTTCATGCGCAAATCTTTGGGCCGGTCCGAGCAGGCGGGAATTTTGTAGGTAGAGGGCGCATGGGTCATCAGCCGCCCCTTGTCGTCCCAAACCAGTTCTTCCATGGTCAGCCAGCCCGCGCCTTGCACGAAGCCGCCTTCCACCTGCCCGAGGTCGATGGCCGGGTTCAGGGATTGCCCCACATCATGCAGGATGTCGGTGCGCAGGATTTTGTTTTCCCCGGTCAGGGTGTCGATCACCACCTCGGAGACCGCAGCACCATAGGCGAAATAATAGAACGGGCGGCCCTGGCCGGTATCCTTGTCCCAGCTGATTTTCGGCGTGGCATAGAACCCGGTGGCGGAAAGCTGAACGCGGGCGAAATAGGCCCGCTGCACCACATCTTCAAAGCTATATTCCGCGTCGCGCACCTTGAACCGTCCGGGCAGGCAGGTCACGTCCTCCGGGGCGGCCTGATGCTCGGCGGCCAGGAAAGCAACCAGGCGGCCACGGATTTCCCGCGCCGCCGCCCGCGCCGCCATGCCGTTCAGGTCCGCCCCCGAAGACGCCGCAGTGGCCGAGGTGTTGGGCACCTTGCTGGTATTGGTGGCGGTAATCTTGACCTGGGAAACGTCTACCTGGAATTCTTCCGCCACCACTTGCGCGACCTTGGTGTAGAGCCCCTGGCCCATCTCCGTGCCGCCATGGTTCAGATGGATCGACCCATCCGTATAGACATGCACCAGGGCGCCTGCCTGATTAAGAAAGGTCTTGGTGAAGGAAATGCCAAACTTAACCGGCGTGATGGCAATGCCCCGCTTCAGTAAAGGGCTGGTGTCGTTCCAGGAATCAATGGCCGCGCGGCGGTTTTGATAATCGCTGCTGTCCACCAGTTCGGCGAACAGGTCTTGAATCACACAGTCCTCCACCGGCATGCCGTATTGGGTGGTGTTGCGGTCGGGGGTTTTATCGTCCTTATGCCGATAGAAATTGCGTTGCCGCACGGTGAGCGGGTCCAGCCCCAAGGTGGTGGCGATTTCCTCGATGATGCGCTCCATGGGCACCATGCCCTGGGGGCCGCCAAAGCCGCGAAACGCGGTGTTGGATTGGGTGTTGGTCTTGCAACGATAGGAGGTGATCCGGGCATGGGGGAGAAAATAGGCATTATCCGCATGGAACATGGCCCGGTCGGCGATGGGCTCGGATAAATCCCAGGACATGCCACAGCGGATGGCATGGTCGTACACCACCCCCTGGATCATGCCGTCATCGTCAAATCCCACCGTGTAATCGATGCGGAAATCATGGCGCTTGCCGGTGATGGTCATGTCGTCATCCCGGTCATAGACCAGCTTTGCCGCCTTGCCGGTCACCCGCGCCACCAAGGCCGTGGTGGCCGCCAAAAGATTCCCCTGGCTTTCCTTGCCGCCAAAGGCACCGCCCATGCGCCGCACTTCGGCGGTCACCGCATTGAACGGCAGGTTCAGAACATGGGCGACCTTATGCTGGATTTCGCTGGGATGCTGGGTGGAGGAATGGACGGTCACATCTCCGTCTTCCCCCGGCACGGCGAAGGCCGCCTGGCATTCCAGGTAGAAATGTTCTTGCCCGCCCAGATACATGCGCCCGCTCAACCGATGCGGCGCGGCGGCAATGGCCGCATCGGGATCGCCCCGTTCCATCACGAAGGGCGGCATCAGCATGCTGTCCGCCGCCATGGCCTGGTCCACGGTCAGCAGGGCGGGGAGGTCTTCATAGGTGATCTCTGCCAGCGTGGCAGCGGCACGGGCGTTTTCCAGGGTATCCGCCGCGACGGCAAACAAGGATTGCCCGTAATACTGCACCAGATCTACGGCAAACATGGGATCGTCGCCAAACACGGGGCTGACATCGTTTTCACCGGGAATATCCTCTGCGGTCAGAACGCAGGCGACACCGAGGGCGGTGCGGACCCGAGAGACATCCATATGGGTAATCTTGGCATGGGCATGGGTGCTGGTGGCGATGAACACCTGGAGCGTGCCCGGCGGTTCGGCGATATCGCCGGTATAGGTGGCCGCGCCGGAGACCTGCTTGGCGGCGCTGTCATGCACCCAGCGTTGGTGTACGCCGCCATCGACTTTGTTCTTCGTCGGCAGGGGGGATGGGGTCGAACCACTCATGGGGCCAGCGCCTCCATCGCCAAAAGGTCTGTTTGATGGTGGGGCAGGGTGGTCTCCAGGTAATAGCGTTTGAGGAGGTTCCCCGCCATGGCCAACCGGTAATCCGCCGAGGCCCGCATATCGGTAATCGGGGTGAAATCTTTGGCAAAAGCCGCCATGGCCGCGTCGATGGTCGCCTCCGACCAGGCTTGGCCCTCCAGCGCCGCTTTCACATGTTTCGCGCGCAAAGGCGTTGCCGCCATGCCGCCGAAAGCGATTCGCGCCCGGGTAATGGTGCTACCATCCCGCTCAATATTGAAGCAGCCGCAGACGGCGGAGATATCCTGATCGAGCCGTTTGGATATCTTGTAGAATCGGGGGGCTTCCGCATCCTCGGGGAACGGGATTTCCACGGATTCCACAAATTCACCCGGCGCCCTGTCTTGCTTGCCATAGGCGATGAAAAAATCTTCCAAAGGCAAGGTCCGCCGTTCCGATCCCCGTCGCAGGGTGATCTTGGCTCCTAGCACGATCAGCGCCGGGGGGCTGTCCCCGATGGGGGAGCCATTGGCGATATTGCCCACCACGGTGCCGCTGTTGCGCACCTGAACGGCGCCGAGACGGCGATACAGGGTGTGAAACGCGGGCACATGGCGGGCGAGCACGGGCAGGGCATCTGCATAGGTCACAGCGGCGCCGAGAATCACTTTCTCCGCGCTTTCGTCGATCCGGTTCAGGTCCCATGCTCGGTTCACATGGATTACCGTATCCAGGCGCCGATGCTGCTTGGTGACCCACAGGCCCACATCGGTGGCGCCGGAAACCAAGGTGGCATCGGGGTGGGAATCGTAAAGCGCGGCCAGATCATCGGCGCTGGCGGGACTGAAGAACTGCCGATTGCCCTGGGCCAGGGCCACCGTCTGGTTATGGGCAATCTGCTCCAATGCGGCGGTGTCGCTGGCGATTCGGTGCTGATCCGCTTCCGTCAACGGCAGGCCTCGTACCGATTCCGCCGCCGCGATGATGGATCCATATCCGGTACAGCGGCACAAATTCCCGGCGAACAGATCATCGGAATCGCCCATGGCTTCCCACCCCTGGTTCAGGTGGGCGGCGTAGAGAGACATGATAAAGCCAGGCGTGCAAAACCCGCATTGGGTGGCGTTGTTGTCCACGAAGGCCTGTTGCACGGGGTGCAGCGTTTGGGCATCGCCTTGAACACCTTCCACGGTCCAAACGGATTTGCCTTCCAGCATGGCAACGAAGAGAATGCAGGCGTTGACGGAACGATACGTAACGCCGTTGCCACGCCGTTCCCCCAGCACCACCGTGCAGGCGCCGCAATCGCCTTCGCCGCAGCCCTCCTTGGTGCCGGTCAGAAGCTTGTGGTTCCGTAAGTACCCCAACAACGTCAACGTGGGATTCGCATCTGCGACAGACTGCAGGGCACCGTTCACCAGAAAGGAAATTTCAGTTTTCATGCGCGGATCATGTGTTTTTGATCATCCCAATCGAATTTTTTCTCCCCCAATATGACGGCCTTGGAGTGTGATCGGTTGAGATTGAGGCACATCGTGCGCCAATCTCATCCGTGAATCCCACTCTACCCTAACAATCGGGGCGGATTCACATTTTAGATGGGATCGCTCGTAGCGATTCCCTCTAAAACGATCCGACCCGAGGGGAGATCGGGCAATCTTGCCGACTCCCATTCTACGCAAGGAACGGGCCAAAGTGGGAAACAGGAGGAAAAGGCGCTGTGTTTGATCTTTCAATCCTCGAAACACGGCAAAAAAAGATTAAATTTTGTGCTTGCAGGTCAGCATGTTCAAAAATTATGCATATTGTGCGCCGCATATAAAGATGGAAAATGCATAACCTTCAGTAACCGTATCCGCAAAGACGGGCGAGCTCATCTTGGAGTCTCCCGTGAACAGCGCAGGAGAAAATAGGATGGAATGGGCGATAATTTTGGACTGGCTGACCTTCGCGGTCCGATGGCTGCATGTGATCACGGCAATCGCCTGGATTGGGTCTTCCTTTTATTTCATCGCCCTAGACCTGGGGTTGCGCAAGGCGCCGGGTCTGCCCGAAGGCACCCAGGGCGAAGAATGGCAGGTCCATGCCGGTGGGTTTTACCATATCCAGAAATATCTGGTGGCACCGGCACATATGCCCGACCATCTGATCTGGTTCAAATGGGAAAGCTACACCACCTGGCTTTCCGGATTCGCCATGCTGATTTTGGTGTATTACCTGGGTGCTGATCTCTTTTTGGTCGACCCGCAGGTTCTCGATCTGCCCGGCTATGCGGCCATCCTGATCTCCCTGGCTTCCCTCGCCCTGGGCTGGCTGTTGTATGACCGCCTGTGCAAGAGCCCCTTCGGCGAAGATAATACCAAGCTGATGCTGTTGCTCTACGGCATTCTGGTGCTGATGGCTTGGGGCTATTCGGAGGTGTTTTCCGGCCGCGCCGCGCTGTTGCATCTGGGGGCGCTGACGGCGACTCTGATGACTGGCAACGTGTTTATGATCATCATGCCGAATCAGCGCATCGTGGTCGCCGACCTGAAAGCCGGGCGCACGCCAGACGCGAAATACGGCAAGATCGCCAAGCAGCGTTCCACCCATAATAACTACCTGACCCTGCCGGTCTTGTTCATGATGCTGTCCAACCATTATCCGCTGGCTTTTGCCTCGGAATATAACTGGCTCATTGCCTCCCTGGTGTTTCTGATGGGGGTGACCATCCGGCATTATTTCAATACGCTGCATGCGGGCAAGGGCAACCCGCGCTGGACCTGGGCGGCGACGGCGGGCCTGTTCGCGATCATCATGGCGCTGTCCCTGGCGACCACCTCCTCGGGGTCTTCGGCGGAAGATGTCAGCGAAATTCCGCCCGCGCAGCAACGGTTTGTCGCGGCGGAAGGGTTCGAGGATGTGTATTATATCGTGCTGGGGCGGTGCTCCATGTGCCATGCGGAAGAACCAAGCTGGGAGGGGATTCACTGGCCCCCCAAACAGGTGGTTTTGGAAACCGAACGGCAAATTGCCACCCATGCGCGGGAGATCTTCTTGCAGGCCGGTGTGACCCATGCCATGCCGCCGGGCAATGTTTCATTCGTGGAGCCAGAGGAACGGGCTCAGATCGTGGCCTGGTATAAATCCGCGCTGCAATGAGGTCATCTGGAGGACACGAATAAAGGGTATGTGTAGATCTGTTTGAGCGACAAAGGGGCGCAGATGGAATGGCTGGACTCATACAGCGTCGGTAACAGTATGCTGGATGACCAAAACCAAAAGCTGTTGAAGCTTTTTGACGAGCTCGAAGCTTGCGAAAAGAATGGGTGGTCTCTGGGCGTCGCTATCACCGCGCTGACCTGGTACGCCCATCATCATTTCCCGTTGCAAGAA
This sequence comes from Magnetospiraceae bacterium, assembly GCA_049605255.1. Classification (GTDB taxonomy): domain Bacteria; phylum Pseudomonadota; class Alphaproteobacteria; order Rhodospirillales; family JBMYUJ01; genus JBMYUJ01. The sequence goes on along the minus strand of JBMYUJ010000007.1, from coordinate 29,446 downwards.
GAACTGCTGCACGATTGCGGCGTTGCCGATATTGAAGATCACCTGGCCGCGCACCGGCGGTTTCAGGCCTGGTTGGCGGAATGCGCGGCGTTTCGGGATATCGCGGGCCCCGGCGCGACCCTGGCGGCGGCCGCCATGTTGGCCTTTTTGCGAGACTGGTGGCAAAACCATATCCTGGTGGAGGATATGAAGTTTAAGGCCGTCATGGTTGCGCGCTGACGGTCACACGTGCCCTCCTGTCTCCTTACTGGATCAGGATCGCGCGGAAATCGTTCACGTTGGTCAATGTGGGGCCGGTCAGGACCTGATCGTTCAAAGCCTCGAAGAATCCGTGGGCATTATTGTTGCCCCGTGCCGCCGCGCGGGTGAGGGTTTCCGGTCCGCAAATCGCCCCGGCGATTTCGGCGGCGCCATCCACCCCATCCGTATCCGCCGCCAAGGCGTAGACGCCCGCCGTACCCCCGAGGGTAATCGCCATCGACAGGATCAGTTCCGCATTGGGCCCGCCGCGCCCGGACCCTTTCAGGGTGACGGTCGTTTCCCCGCCGGATAGCAGCACGCAAGGGGGCACGAAGGGCTGACCCCGGGCTTTCACCTGGCGGGCGAGGGCGGCCAGCATTTGCCCGACCTCCCGGGAGTCTCCCTCGAGGGAATCGCTGAGGATATGCGGCGTGACCCCGGCTGTTCGGGCGACACCCGCCGCGGCCTCCAAGCCCTGCTGCGGGGCAGCGATGATCTGCGCCGTACTCCGGGCGAGCCGTGCATCTCCGGGTTTCAGGCTTTCACTTCGGGGGTCTTCCAATAGGGAAAGTACGGCAGCCGGCAGATCCAGGGCATAGCGCCGCACGATCTCCAGCGCGTCTTGCCGGGTGGTGGGGTCGGCCACCGTCGGGCCTGACGCGATATTCACGGGATCATCCCCCGGCACGTCGGAAATCATTAATGTGAGGACCCGGGCCGGATGACAGGCGGCGGCGAGGCGCCCGCCCTTCACGGCGGAAAGATGCCGTCGCAGGCAGTTGATTTCCGAAATGGTCGCGCCGGAGGCCAGCAGAGCGCGGTTTACGGCCTGTTTGTCCGCCAGGGTGATGCCGTCCAAGGGCAGGGTGAGCAGGGCCGACCCGCCGCCGGAAATCAGGCAGAGCACCAGGTCCTCCTCGGTCAGGTTCCCAATCACCTTCAAAATGCGCGCGGTCGCCGCGACCCCGGCGGCGTCGGGAACCGGATGGGCGGCCTCCATGATCTCGATCCGATCACAGGGCACCCCATGGCCATAACGGGTGATGACCAATCCTTCCAATGGCCCGTTCCAACAGTCTTCCACCACCCGCGCCATGGCCGCGCTGGCCTTGCCCGCGCCGATCACAATGACACGGCCTTGGGTGGGATAGGGCGGCAGAAAGGGCGGCAAGCAAAGATCGGGCATGGCCGATGCAATGGCCGCGTCGAGCAGGTCTTGAAGGAAGCAAACCGGGTCAATCATGGGTGTCTAAGCCTCCTGGAGGGGGGCGGTCCTCGTTTGAATTTGACCTAGAAATAGCAGATTTCTCCCAGGGGCGTCCTTTCCCGATGGAAAATGGACCTGAGCTGGAAGACTTGCTAGGCTCAACGCCTTCGGAGGGTCGCGCGAGGGGACCGATGAGGCGCCTGTTTTTTCTGTTGATATTTGTTTCGGCCTTGGCCGTGCCGCTGCGCTCTGCCCTGGCCGAAACGCGGATCGCCCTGGTGATCGGCAATGGCGCCTATGCCCAATCCCCCTTGCGGAACCCCGCCAATGATGCCCGCTTGATGGCCGCAAAGCTTCGGGAACTGGGGTTTCAGGTGATCGAGCGAATCGATGTGGATCAGAATAATATGAAACGGGCCATCGTGGATTTCGGCGATGCGTTAGAGCGGGCCGGGTCCGAGGCGGTGGCGCTGTTCTATTACGCGGGTCACGGGGTGCAGGTGAATGGCGCCAATTATTTGATCCCCCTCAAGGCCCGGATCGAGCGGGAAAAGGACGTGGAGATCGAGGCGGTCAACGCGGCTTGGGTCTTGGGGCAGATGGAATATGCCAATGGGCGGATGAATATCGTAGTGCTGGATGCTTGCCGCAATAATCCCTTCGTGAATCGGTCTTTCCGGTCCGCGGCTCGGGGGCTGGCGCGCATGGATGCGCCGCGCGGCAGCCTGATCGCCTATTCCACGGCGCCGGGCAATGTGGCCCTGGATGGGGTGGGGGATAACAGCCCCTATACCGCCGCGTTGGTGCAGGCCATGAGCGCGCCCGGCCTGGCGGTGGAGCAGGTGTTCAAGGAGGCGCGCCGGTCTGTGGTCTCCGCGACCGAGGAACGGCAAACCCCCTGGGAGTCTTCCTCGCTGGTGGGTGATTTCTATTTCAGTTCCGCCGCCGCCACCGTGGCGCAAACCCGCCCGGCGGTGGCGGCACCCGCGCCCGCCGGTGGCGGGTTGACGGAAGCCAAGGCCTTCGAGCTTGCCAAATCCATCGATACGCGGGACGCCTGGGATGCCTTTTTGCAGCAGTTCCCCCATGGGTCTTACGCGCCGTTCGCGGAGGCGGCGCGGGCGAAACATGCCGCCCCCACGCAAATGGCGGCGCGCCCCGTTCCCGCCGCACCGCAATCGCCCCCGGCACCCGCCGTTCCGGCGCTGGCAACGGCGGGATTCATTTTTCCCTATTCGGATCGGCAATATTTGACCGAAGCGGAAGTCCGCGCCTTGCCGCGAGATCGCCTGCGCTATGCCCGCAACGAAATTTTCGCCCGCAAGGGGCGCTTTTTCAAAACCGAGTCCCTGAAGAGCTATTTTTCACAGTTCGGCTGGTACCGGCCCCATACCTGGGATGTACCTTTGACCGAGGTTGAAAAAGCCAATGTCAATCTGATCAAATCCGTGGAGGATGGCCGGTGACGCGCTTTTGGGGTTGGGCTGCAGCGTTTTTTCTCGGCTTGACTTTTACTTCCCCGGCCCCTGCAACCGACTACGGCGCGCCACCACCGGAGATCGCCACATATCTGGATGCCTTGGTGGCGGCCTATCCAGATCATCTGGTGCGTCACGACGGCAAGACCCTGTTTTGGCGGGACGGCACGGAAATGGTGATTTCCGACGGAGACGCCGCCAAGGATTTCGAGGCGCTGCTGAACCGGCCCGATCTCGACGATATGTTCGCCTTCGCCTATCCCGCCGGGGGAGCTCTGGCGTCGCCACCGGAAAATGTCGATCCGGGCCGGGTACGCTATGAGCCCCTGTTCGTGAAGATGTATGGCAATTGCCATTCGGGGGAGGTGGGGGAGCGCCTGCGGGCTGTTCCCTGGCTGCCCAAACATGGCGGGGGAACAGTGCGTATTACCACCGTCAACGGCGTGGATCGCGCCTTGGCGGCGGTCTCCGCAGAGCTGGACGACCTTCCCGAAAACTATATGCGCTATCTGATTCCGTCGGCAGGCACCTATAACTGCCGGACCATCGCGGGGACAGACCGGTTTTCCGTGCATGCCTTCGGCGCCGCCATCGATATTTCCACCAAAACCACCAATTATTGGCGTTGGACCAAACCGGATGCGTCAGGGGCTTATCCGTGGCGCAACCAGGTGCCAGACGCCATCGTACGGATCTTCGAAAAACATGGGTTTATCTGGGGCGGGCGCTGGTATCACTACGACACCATGCATTTCGAGTACCGGCCCGAACTATTGGGGCCTCGCTAAGAGAAGAACGCGTATGCCCTCTCGGATAAGCAAATAGAACCTCCGACAATCCCGATTGGCCATACCTCATGGGTATTAATCGTGACTGCCGACGGTATTGGACGGTATTTTTAGCGTTTCCTATAGTCTCCCTCGCTAAGGGCTCATAAGGATCGGTGCACCGGGTGCTCTCGCCCGCAGAAACGCGCCGCCGCCAAGGACGAAAATGCGGGGAAGGCCATGAGACAAGTACGCAATTTTATTAACGGCCAGTTCGTTGACGGCGCCGGGGGCAAGACCTTCGAGAAGCGCTCGCCGGTGGATGGCTCGGTCGTGGCAACGATCGCCGAAGGTGGGCAAGCGGATATCGAAGCGGCGGTCGCTGCCGCCCGCGCCGCCTTGGCTGGCGAATGGGGCCGAATGACCCTGGAAACCCGTGTCGACCTGCTCTATGGCGTGGCCGATGAGATCACCCGTCGGTTCGAGGACTTCGTTGAAGCGGAGAAGGTCGACACGGGCCAACCCGATCACGTGATGCGCCATGTGTTCATCCCGCGCGGGGCGGCCAACTTCAAGATCTTCGCCGATGTGGTGAAGAACGTTCCCACCGAGGCTTTTCAGATGGCAACCCCCGACGGCCGGGGCGCGCTGAATTATGCGGTGCGCAAGCCGAAAGGGGTGATCGGGGTGATCTCTCCTTGGAACGCGCCGTTCCTGTTGATGACCTGGAAAGTCGGTCCCGCCATGGCCTGTGGCAATGCGGTGATCGTCAAGCCGTCGGAAGAAACCCCGCTCACCACCACCATCCTGGGTGAAGTGATGAAGACCGTGGGTATCCCCGATGGGGTCTATAACGTTGTGAACGGTTTCGGTCCAAATTCGGCGGGGGAGTATCTCACCCGGCAAAAGGGCGTGGATGCCATTACCTTTACCGGCGAAACCATTACCGGTTCGGCGATTATGAAGGCCGCTGCCGATGGCATGCGGGATGTGTCCTTCGAACTGGGGGGCAAAAACGCGGGGATCGTCTTTGCCGACAGTGATTTCGATGACGCGGTCAACGGTATTTTCCGGTCCTCTTTCCTGAATACGGGGCAGGTTTGCCTGGGAACCGAACGGGTCTATGTGGAGCGCCCGATCTACGATAAATTCGTTGCCGCCTTGAAAGAAAAGGTGGAGGGCGTCGCCTATGGTCGCCCGGAAGAAAAGGGCGTGACCTACGGACCGCTGATCAGCCAGGAACACCGCAACAAGGTGCTCAGCTACTATAAAAAGGCTGTGGATGAGGGGGCGACGCTGGTGACCGGCGGGGGTGTTCCCGATATGCCGGAAGACCTTGCCGGCGGCAGCTGGGTGCAGCCCACCATCTGGACCGACCTGCCGGAAACCGCCTCGGTCGTGCAGGAGGAAATCTTTGGCCCCTGCTGCCATATCCGGCCCTTCGATACGGAAGAAGAGGTCATCGCCCTCGCCAACGATACGGAGTATGGCCTGGCGACCACCCTGTGGACCACCAACCTCGCCCGCGCCCATCGGGTGGCGGATCAGATCGATGTGGGGATCACCTGGATCAATAGCTGGTTCCTGCGCGATCTGCGCACCCCCTTCGGCGGCTCCAAGATGTCCGGCATCGGGCGCGAAGGGGGTGTGCATTCCCTCGAATTCTATACCGAAATGCGCAATGTCTGCGTGAAGCTGTGAGGTCCCCCATGGACGCCGCGACACAGATCAAATACGGCAACGACCTTTATGAGGCCTTTGTGGCGCAAAAGACCATTGCGCCCCTGTTGGAACAAGAACCCGAAATCACCCTGGAGGATGCTTATGCCATCCAACTCCAGTTCATTCAGCGCCGGGTGCAGGCGGGTGAAAAGATCGTCGGCAAGAAGATCGGGGTCACCAGCAAGCCGGTGCAGGATTTCCTCGGCGTTTTTCAGCCGGATTTCGGCCAGCTTACGTCGGGCATGGTGTATCAGGCGGGAGAGACCATCGACCTTTCAAAATTGATTCAACCCAAGGCAGAGGCGGAATTGGCCTTCGTGCTGAAGGATGATCTGAAAGGCCCCGGCATCACCCCGATGGATGTGATCCGGGCGACGGATTACGTGTCCCCCTGTTTCGAGATTGTGGATTCCCGCATCACCGATTGGAAAATCAGAATTCAAGATACGGTGGCCGATAACGCCTCTTGCGGTGTGTATGTGTTGGGTGATGCCAAGGGCGATCCCAGGGAACTGGATATCACCCTGGCCGGCATGGTGCTGGAGAAAAACGGAGAGCTGTTCTCTACTGCGGCGGGGGCGGCGGTGCAGGGCTCCCCGGCCATCGCGGTGGCCTGGCTCGCCAATACTCTGGGTGAACTCGGCATTCCCTTCCTGGCGGGGGAGGTGATCCTGTCCGGGTCCCAATCCGCCCTGGTGCCCATCGTGGATGGGGATGAACTGGTATGCACCGTCGGGGGGCTTGGCGCCTGTCGGGTGGCCTTTTCCGGGAGGAGCGCGGTATGACAACGACTCTGTCGCGGGAAGATATCGTCCGTCTCTGTGAGCGGGTCGAAGGCGCACAAACCGGCGCTTATGCCATCCGCAAGTTGACCGACGAATATCCAGACATGACCTTGGAAGACGGCTATGCGGTGCAAACCGAATTGCGCCGTCGGTTTTTGGCGCAAGGGCATCGGCTGGTCGGTTGGAAGGCGGGCCTGACCTCTAAAGCCAAGATGGCCCAGATGGGTGTGGATGTGCCCTCCATCGGTTTTCTGACCGATCGCATGGCGCGCCCGGAAAATTCCGCCGTTACCGTTTCCGATCTGGTGCACCCCCGGGTGGAATGCGAGATCGCCTTTGTCACCAAGGCAGATTTGACAGGCCCCGGCTGCACGGCGGAACTGGTTTTGGCGGCCACGGATTATGTGCTGCCCGCTATCGAAATCATCGATTCCCGCTTTTCCGGCTTTAAGTTCGATCTGGAAAGCGTGATTGCCGATAACGGGTCCAGCGCCCGTTTTGTGGGCGGTGGTCGGGCCCGCTATGCGGATGACCTGGACCTGCGAACACTCGGCGTTGTTCTTGAAAAGAATGGCGAAATCGTCGCCCTGGGGGCGGCGGCGGCGGTGCTAGGGCATCCCGCCGAAGCGGTCGCCATGTTGGTGAACATTCTCCACGACCTGGGGGAAACCCTGCCAGCGGGAAGTTTTGTGATGAGCGGGGGGATCACGGAAGCGATCCCCGTCGAACCGGGGGACAATGTGGTCGCCCGTTTCCAAGAACTCGGCAGCGTTGGCATCCGTTTCGTCGACTAAAAGGCCGAGTCCAAGAAAGGGAGTGCGAACGGCATGCCGATCATCGAAATGCATTTGATGGAAGGGCGTACCGTCGAACAGAAACGCAAAATGGCCGAGGCCGTTACCCAGGCAGTTGTGGAAAGCCTGGGGGTGTCGCCGCAGACGGTGCGCATTCTCATCACCCAACATGATGCGGAAGGGTTCTTCGTCGCCGGTCAGAATATGGAACAGCGGGCCAAGGAAAAAAGTGCCTCAAAACCCTAGGGAGATTCGCCGATGCAGAAAGTGAAATGTGCCCTGATCGGATCCGGCAATATCGGCACGGATCTGATTTATAAAATCAATCGCAGCGAGGTGCTCGAAGCGGTTTGGATGGTGGGGATCGACCCGGAGTCCGAAGGCTTGGCCCGGGCGCGCGACATGGGCCTTAAGACCACGGCAGACGGCATCGATGCGCTGCTCCCCCATGTGGAAGAAGACGGAATTCAGATCGCTTTCGATGCCACCAGCGCTTATGTGCATGCGGAAAACAGCCGCAAGCTGAATGAACTGGGGGTGATGATGATCGATCTCACCCCGGCGGCCATCGGGCCGCTCTGTGTGCCGCCGGTGAACCTGCGCGCGCATGCGGACAAGCTGGAAATGAACGTGAACATGATCTCCTGCGCCGGGCAGGCGACCATCCCTATAGTGGCGGCGGTCTCCTCTGTGCAAACCGTGGAGTATGCGGAGATTATCGCCAGTTTGTCGTCGAAATCCGTCGGCCCGGGCACCCGCGCCAATCTGGATGAATTCACCTACACCACGTCTGGCGCCATCGAAAAGGTGGGCGGCGCGCGCAGGGGCAAGGCTCTCGCCATCATCAATCCGGCGGAACCGCCCATGATCATGCGCAACACCATCTATTGCCGCACGGATGACAATGTCAATCAGGCCGACGTCACCAGCGCGGTGCTGGCGATGATCGGCGAAGTGCAAAAATACGTGCCCGGATACCGGCTGGTGAATGGCCCCATCTACGATGGCAATCTGGTGTCGGTGTTCATGGAGGTCGCGGGCCTGGGGGATTACCTGCCCAAATATGCAGGCAATCTGGACATCATGACCGCCGCCGCCACCCGCACGGCGGAAATGTTCGCCGAGGAAATCCTTTCCGGCAAAATTACCCTCAAAGCAGTGGAGGCCGCGTGACATGACCGAGTCTGATCTCAAGGGCCGTAAGGTCATTTTGCACGACATGTGCCTGCGGGATGGCATGCATGCCTTGCGGGAACAAATCAGCGTGGAGCAAATGGTCAAGGTGGCCGCGGCGCTGGATGATGCGGGCATGCCCTATCTCCAGGCGACCCATGGCGCCGGCCTGGGCGGCAATTCTCTCCAGCATGGCTTCGCCATCGCCTCCAACGAGGAATATATCAGCGCGGTGGCCGATACGGTGAAGAATGCGGTGGTCTCGGTTCTGCTGGTGCCGGGTCTAGGCACCATGAAGGAGCTGAAATCCGCCTATGACTGCGGCGCCCGCAGTGTCCATGTGGCGACCCATTGCACCGAGGCGGATACGGCGCCCCAGCATATCGCCTACGCCCGGGAACTGGGCATGGATACCACCGGCTTTTTGATAATGGCCCATCTGAACGATGCCGCGGGCATTGCCGCGCAGGGCAAGATGATGGAAACCTACGGCGCGAATACGGTCTATGTAACCGACAGCGCCGGATTCATGTTACCCGAAGATGTGCGCGAACGGATCATTGCCTTGCGCGATGTGCTCAATCCGGAAACCGAGATCGGGTTCCATGGCCATAACAATATGGGCATGGGCAATGCGAATTCCATCGCCGCCATCGAGGCAGGCGCCACGCGGATCGACGGGTCGGTCGGCGGGCTCGGCGCGGGCGCGGGCAATACACCGCTGGAATCCTTCGCCGCCATCTGCGAACGCATGGGCATCGAAACCGGGGTCGATCTGTTCAAGCTGATGGATGTGGCCGAGGATATTATCGTGCCGATGATGGATCATATCGTGCGGGTTGACCGGGAATCACTTACCCTCGGGTTTGCTGGGGTCTATTCCACCTTCTTGCTGCATTCGAAGCGGGCGGCGGAGCGGTTTGGGGTTCCGGCGCGGGATATCCTGGTGGAACTGGGGCGACGCAAGATGATTGGTGGCCAGGAGGATATGATCCAGGATACGGCCATGACCATGGCCAAGGAACGCGGTTTGGCGATTGAGGAAGCGGTGCCGGGCGGGCCGCACTAATCGGGCATTCCCGTAAACGGGAGGATGAATGGCGAACGAGATGGAATATGCGGTCATCGTCGGGGCGACGGGCGACTTCGGTCAGGCCATCGTGCGGGCGGTTGCCGCGCGTGGCCTCGCCATCGTTGCCGTGGGCCGGACGGCGGAATCGCTAAAATCGCTCGTTCGTGACGTTCCCGGCGTCACGCCCTGCATTGCCGATATCGCCGACGATTCAGCCATTGCCGCCATTGCTGCGGCGGTTACGGGGCCGGTACGTTTGGCCGTGCATGGCCCGGGGCTCAGCGCCCCCGGAGGGGTGGGGGAGATCGCCCCCGGCGCCTTGGCAGACTCCGTGAATATCAAGGCGGGCGGCATGTTGCGCCTGGTGCGCGGTGTGGATGCCCGGCTGGTTGACGGCAGCCGCTTGGTTGCCATCGCGGGGCATTATGGCCTGGAACCCACGGCCTATGCCGCATCGGCGGGGGTCGCCAATGCGGCGCTGATTAATCTGTCTCGGCAATTGAGCTTGGAATACGGGCCGCGCGGGGTCACCGCCCATGTGATCGCTCCCGGCCCCGCCGATACCGCCCGCCTGCGCCGGGTGGTCGCCAATGCGGCGGCGCGGCGCGGCGTTGATACGGAAACGGTTTTGGAGGAGATTAGGGAACAGTCTTCCATTGGCGGCATGGTCACTCCAGAGCAGGTCGCCTGGTCGGTGGCGCTGCTGCTTGATCCTGAAGCATCGGCCATGACCGGGTCCACCCTCATGCTCGACGGCGGCCGCCGCCGCGGTTTGCCCTAGCGTGCGAGGAGAAGAGAACCCATGCCGGTCGTCCATTTTCATCTGCTGCAAGATGCCCTTACCCCAGAGAGAGAGGCGGCCATCGTGACCGGCGCTTCCCAAGCTTTCGCGGAGGTGTTGGAAAGCCCGGTGGATCGCATCCGCGCCTTTATTCATGCCTATTCGGGGACCCGCTGCGCCGTTGGCGGCGTCGCCTGCACCGATCCCGACCACCATGCCCCCTATTTCGAATTCATCGTCTTAAAGGGTAGAACCACGGCGCAGCAATTGCGGCTCATGGCCGATTTTACCGCCTTGTTGGCGCGGGTGTTGAGCGTCGACCCGGGCGTTATCCGGGGGCGCTGCATTCGGGTGGAACCGGAAGAATGGTGCATCGCGGGCAAAAGCGCGGCAGAGGTCCGCAAGGCGGAAATCGACGCCCGGGAGAAAGCGAACGCAAGCCATGAAACGTAATATTCACCTGTGCGATGTCGATGAAAGCTTCGTCTGTGATGAGCAGGAGTCGGTTTTGGAAGGCATGTTGCGCCTGGGCCGCCGGGGCATCCCGGTCGGGTGCCGGGGCGGCGGCTGCGGCGTGTGCAAGGTGGAGATCACCGACGGGCAGGCAGACAGCAAGGTGATGAGCCGCGCCCATGTGTCTCTCGAAGATTTAGCGGAAGGCCGCGTGCTGGCCTGCCGGATTTACCCGAAGAGTGATCTGTCCCTCCGGGTGATTGGAAAAATGAAGAAGGTTTGGGATCGGCCTGCTCAAAACAGCGCGGCCCAACCGAGACAAAAAGCAAACGCCTAGGGATTCACCTAGGGAAAGGGCCCGGCGCCCGAAACAGCCGGTAAAATATGAAAAAAGCCAGCGGGCTAACCGCCGGTAAAGACATCGTCGGGAGCTATAGGGAGCCCGAATATGAACAAAGGCCCGCTGCTGGAGCAGTTCAATCTGCGCTCTCGCCTGCGCTTTGATGTGGATAGCGGTCACATCTGGCTGGGAGAAAGCCGGATGGTGCTGATGCATGCCAAGGCGTTGGGTAAGTTGCGCGATGATCTGGTGGCCACCCTGGGGCCGAAGCGGGCGCAGAATTACCTACTGCGCATGTCCTTTACCTCCGGGCAACATGATGCTGGGCTCGCCTTGAAGGTCTTCGGCGAGGCGGATAATTACGATGTGTTCCAGATCGGCCCCGCCCTGCACGCCTTCGAAGGGGTGGTCAAATCCGTCGTGCGCCAGGCGGAAATTGACTGGGAAGCCGGGAGCTTTTTCGGCGAGGTCCAATGTGACAATTGCTGGGAGGCCGACGCCCATCTTCAATCCCAGGGGATCACGGAAGATGCCACCTGCTGGACCCTGTTGGGCTACGCGTCTGGCTATGTCTCGCAATTTTTCCAGCGTTTCGTGACCTTCCGTGAGGTGGAATGCCGGGGCCGTGGGCATGAGCATTGCGTGATCGTCGGCAAGCCAGCCGAAGCCTGGGAGGACGAAACCTCCCACGATTTCTTCATCACCGAACCCATCGATACCCGGTTGTTCGAGATGGAGGAGGAGCTGAACCACCTGCGCGGTCATCAGCGCAAAAGCCACGGGCGGGGTAAATTGGTGGGGCAATCGCCCGCCTTTCAAACCGCTTTTAATCTTCTCTCCAAGGCCACTGCCAGCACCATCAATGTCCTGCTGTTGGGCGAGACCGGGGTCGGCAAGGAGATGTTCGCCCAATGGCTGCACGATAACGGGCCGCGCGCCGATAAACCCTTCGTGGCCATTAACTGTTCCGCCATTCCCCATGATCTGATCGAATCCGAGCTGTTCGGGGTGGAGAAAGGGGCCTTTACCGGGGCCGATAAATCCCGCAAGGGGCGGTTCGAGCGGGCCGATGGCGGCACCTTGTTCTTGGATGAAATCGGCGAACTGACCCCCGCCGTTCAGGCAAAACTGCTGCGGGTTTTGCAAACCGGCGAGATCGAACGGTTAGGAGATGAGGAAACCCGCAAGGTGAATGTGCGCCTGATTGCCGCCACCAATGTGAACCTGCAAGAGGCGATCACCAAGGGGGCCTTCCGCTCCGATCTTTATTTCCGCCTTGCAACCTATCCGGTTTTAATCCCCCCCTTGCGCGATCGGGTGTCCGACATTCCCTTGCTGATGAACGCCATGATCGAGAAATTCGCCGACTCAGATGGCGCTGCCTTGCCCCGGGTCAGCGAGCGGGCCACCAAGATGCTGCTCGCCCATCCGTTCCCGGGGAATGTGCGCGAGTTGGAGAACATGATCGAGCGGGCGGTGCTGCTCGCGCCGCCCGGCAGCGAGATCGAGGTCGAGCATCTGATGGTGGAGGGTCTTTCGCCGGTGGTGCCGGGGGCGATCCTCGACCCCAAGGGCTTTGTCGGCAACCTGCAAAGCGCCACCCGCGATAGTCTTTACGATGCCTTGCTCAGCGAGGGTTTTAGCCTGAAGGAGCATGAAGAGCATCTGATCGATCTGGCGGTGGAGCGGTCCGGCGGCAACCTTACCCATGCTGCCGAGCTGTTGGGCATCACCCGGCGGCAGTTGGCCTATCGATTGAAACACCGGGATTTGACCGAGGAAGACGCATGAAAATGGCTCGTTTTTCCGCCATGCGATTTTTGCATCGCACCATGACCATTTTGTTAGGTCGGGCCTGGACCGTTCAAATCGGTCAGGCGGGGAAGCGGCGGGATACGGAAAATGTGACGGAATACAAGGGCCGGAAACTTGGCACAGCCTGTGCAATGCAATGGCTGAACAGCAGGGAGGCTGCAGTGCACACCCAAAGCGGGGCGCTCGCGGTTCTCCATAGGAACAATAACCATCAAGGGGAAACGAGATGGCTCTAACAGGAGTATTGCGACCGGGGCATGCGCAGGTGCGGGTGCTCGATCTGGATGAAAGCGTGAAATTTTACCGGGATGTGCTGGGGCTGGAGGAAACCGGCCGCGACGCGCAAGGTCGGGTGTATTTCAAATGCTGGGATGAACGGGATCACCACAGCTATGTCATTCGGCAGGCCGACAGCCCGGGCATCGATTTCTTCGGCTTTAAGGTGCTGGACGACGCCACCCTGGATAAGCTGGAAGCCGACCTTCAGGCTTATGGATTGACCACGGAACGGATCCCCGCCGGGGATTTGATGGAAACCGGGGAACGGGTGCGCTTTCAATTGCCGAGCGGTCATCTGATCGAACTCTACGCCCATAAGAGCACCGTCGGGAACGGCCTCGGCATGGTCAACCCGGCGCCCTGGGGCCCGCAAGCGGAAACCGGTATCGCGCCGGTACGCCTGGATCACGGCCTGCTCTATGGCCCCAATATCGCCGAAGTACAGAAAATCTTCACCGAGGTGCTGGGCTTCTATCTGGTGGAAGTGGTGCGCAATCCGGAAGACACCGCCAATGCGGCTATCTGGTTGTCCTGCTCCCACAAAGTGCACGATATCGCCTTCGCGGAATATCCCGAACCCGGCAAGCTGCATCACTGCTCCTTCCTGCTGGAAAGCTGGGAACAGGTTCTGCGCGCGGGCGATGTGATGTCTATGAACCAGGTGGCCGTGGATATTGGCCCGACCCGGCATGGCATCACCCGGGGGTGCACCATTTACGCTTGGGATCCGTCCGGTAATCGGTTCGAGACCTTCATGGGCGGATACCAACCTTATCCGGATTACGAAACCATCACATGGACCTTCGATAATTTTGGACAGGGCTTGGATTACCCGCAGCGGAAACTGCATGAGACGTTCCTCACTGTTGTGACCTAACACGCAGCGCCCGTTTTTCACGGAGTGACATTATGGAAAAGACGCAAGCGCCGGCACGGCAAGTGTCGGCGCCAACGGACCCTCTTTGCGCGTTTGTCAGGGTCACAGGGCGGCGATCCAACGGCTTTATCGAGTTTGATTTCGCCGTGGGAGACCCGGATGTGTACCTGGAAATGATCCTGGGACCAGAGGCCTTCATCGATTTCTGCCAGGAAAATCGGGTGACCTTCCTGGCGCCGCCGGGGGCCTCTGAAAACGCTCCGCACGATCCGGATCAGGGGTGGGAATGGCGTCTGGCGGATGCCACCCGCACCCGGTTCAAGACAGAGATTTAACCCGCCGCCATCGCGCGGCGTTTGGGAGACTGAAAACCATGCAAATTGACTTGCGTACCGTCAGCATCGAGCCAAAGCGCAATGCCTTCGACCATCTGGTCGATCGGTTCGGGGATAAGCCTGCCTCTCGTTATCAGGAGGGAAGCTACGATATTCAGGCAGCGGAAAACCTGCATTACATCCCGACCTGGGACCCGGAGCAGACGCTTTATGATCCGACCATCTCCAAAATCGTGATGGAAGACTGGTATGCGCTGAAGGATCCGCGCCAGTACTATTACAGCACCTATACCATCGCCCGTTCGCGACAGCAGGATACGGCGGAATCCAACTTTACCTTCGTGGAAACCCGCGGCCTGGCCGATGCGCTGCCCGAAGATGTGCGGTCAGTGGCCCTGGCGACCCTGGTGCCGCTGCGGCATGCCGCTTGGGGTGCCAATCAGAACAACACGTTTATCTGCGGATATGGCTTCGCGGCCACCTTTACCCAGCCCTGCCTGTATCACGCCATGGATAACCTGGGCATCGCTCAATACCTGTCGCGTTTGGGGTTGTTACTTGGTGGCAAGGAAGCTCTTGAACAAGGCAAGTCAGCCTGGATGGATGCCGCTGCCTGGCAACCCTTGCGCCGATATGTGGAAGATTGCCTGGTGGTGCGTGACCCGGTGGAACTTTTCATCGCGCAAAATGCGGCTTTGGACGGTCTGCTCTATCCCCTGGTGTACGATCACATCGTCGATGATGTGCTGTCGGCACGCGGTGGATCCGCGGTCGCCATGCTGACCCAGTTCATGAACGATTGGTTTGGTGAAACCACCCGTTGGGTCGATGGCGTGATCAAGGTCGCCGCCAAGGAATCCGATCATAACAATGCGGTGCTGGCCGGGTGGCTGCAAGACTGGAGCAACCGCGCCGCCGCCGCCTTGGTGCCCATCGCCGAGCTTGCCCTTGGGGACGGCGCCGATACCGCCGTTGAAGATCAGTTGGCCGCCTTCAAGGCGCGCATGGCCAAAGCCGGCGTGGCCTTTTAAGGAGAGGAAGATATGTCCAACGTATTTATCGTGTTGCAAGCCAACGAAGATACCCGCCCGATCATCGACGCGATCGAGATCGATAACCCTGGTGCGCGGATCAGCCGTGAACCGGCGATGGTGAAGATCGATGCGCCCGACCAGATGGTCATGCGCCGCGAAACCATCGAGGATCAGGTAGGCCGGCCGTTCAACCTGCAAGAACTGCACATCAATCTGATTACCATCTCCGGCAATGTGGACGAAGACGACGATCAGCTGACGCTGACCTGGAACAGCTGAGAAGGGACGCTGACATGGATACCAAAGTCACCAACAAGAAACTTGGCCTGAAGGAAAAGTACAAGCTGTTCACCCGCGATCTCGGATGGGAAACCAGCTACCAACCCGCGGAGGCCGTCTATCCTTATACCGCCTATGAGGGCATTAAGATCCATGATTGGGACCGGTGGGAAGATCCGTTCCGGCTCACCATGGATGCCTATTGGAAATATCAGGCGGAAAAGGAACGCAAATATTATGCGATCCTGGATGCCTTCGCCCAGAACAACGGCCATCTTAATCTGACCGATGCGC
This sequence comes from Magnetospiraceae bacterium, assembly GCA_049605255.1. Lineage (GTDB taxonomy): Bacteria > Pseudomonadota > Alphaproteobacteria > Rhodospirillales > JBMYUJ01 > JBMYUJ01. The sequence goes on along the minus strand of JBMYUJ010000007.1, from coordinate 13,721 downwards.
GTTATTTGTCTGCCATCAAGATTTTTCTGCAGGCGATCAGCCCGGGGGAATATGCGGCGCATAAGGGCTTTGCTCGCGTGGGCCGGGAATTTCCCGGCGTCGGCACCCAGGTGGCCTGCCAGATGCAGTCCCTAGACGAAATTCGCCATGCGCAGACACAAATCCACGGCATGTCCAATTACAACAAATATTACAATGGCTTCCACGCCTTCGCCAAACAGCGGGACCGGATCTGGTACACCTCCGTAGCGCGCTCGTTCTTCGACGATGCCATGTCGGCCGGCCCGTTCGAATTCATGATCGCTATCGGCTTTTCCTTCGAATATGTGCTGACCAACCTGCTGTTCGTGCCCTTCATGTCCGGCGCTGCTTATAACGGTGATCTGTCCACTGTGACCTTCGGGTTTTCGGCCCAGTCGGACGAGGCCCGGCATATGACCCTGGGCCTGGAATGCATCAAGTTTATGCTGGAACAAGACCCGGATAACCTGCCCATCGTGCAGCGTTGGATCGATAAATGGTTCTGGCGGGGTACCCGCATTCTTTCTCTGGTCGGCACCATGATGGATTACATGCTGCCCAAGCGGGTGATGTCCTGGAAGGAAGCCTGGGAAATCTACGCCGAGGAAAATGGCGCGGCATTGTTCAATGATCTCGCCCGCTATGGGATCAAGCCGCCCAGCAAGTTCGGCGAGGCCTGCGAAAGCAAGGAGCATGTGTCCCACCAGTTCATGTTGGGCATTTATCAATGGTGTTTTGGCACGTCCTTCCACGGTTGGATCCCCAGCGACGAGGATTTCCAATGGCTGGCGGCAAAATACCCGGACACCTTCGAGAAATATTACCTGCCGCGCTGGGAACATATCAAAAAACTGGATGCGGCGGGCACGCCCTTTGCCAACCAGGGGCTGGCGAAACTGTGCCAGGTTTGCCAGCTGCCGATGTTCTTCAACGAGCCTGGCGATCCCACATCCCATTGCCATCGGGAATCCGAGCATGAGGGCGAGAAATATCACTTCTGCTCCGATGGCTGCCAAGAAATCTTCGAACATGAGCCGGAAAAATACGTCCAGGCTTGGTTGCCCATGAACCAACTGTTCCAGGGTACCTGCGGTGGCGGTTCCATCGAAGGCTGGATGGATTGGGTCAGCCTCAGTAATGGCGTTGATAACGGCGATTATGCCAAATCGGAGGATCGGAAAAACTTTGAAGCTTGGCGCGGAATTGCCACGACCAATTGACCGGTCGAGAGCTTGCTTCAATCATTCAACCAAGGGAGCGATGAATGTCTGTAAAATCACTCAAGCCCTATGCCGCCGCGCCGCGCGATCTGTTGGAAAACTATCATGGCAACCAACTGGTGTACGCCAGCTGGGACCAGCATCTGCTGTTCGCGGCCCCGTTCATTACCTGCACCGCGCCGGAGATGACCTTCGGTGCCTATGTGGAGGAAATCCTCAAGCCGTTGGTGTCGCCAGACCCGGACGCGGCCCAGGTGGATTGGAAACAGGTGCAATGGCTGAAAGGTCATAAGCCCTGGACGCCAAATTTCGAGGCCAGCCTGGCGGAGAATGGCGTGGTCCATAAGGATCACATCCGCATGCAAACCCCCGGCCTCAATTCCCTGATGCCGGTGGATGGGTGAGCCGGTTCGATGACCTATGAACTGACAATTGAACCGTTGGGTCAAACGGTGGACATCGAGGAAGGGCAAACCATCCTCGATGCCGCCCTTCGGGCCGGAATCTATTTGCCGCACGCCTGTTGCCATGGCCTCTGCGCCACTTGCAAGGTGCAGGTTGTTGATGGAGAAGTCGAGCATGGGCCGGTGTCCAGCTTCGCCCTCATGGATTTTGAACGAGATGAGCAAAAATGCCTGGCATGTTGCGCCACGGCGGAAAGCGATATCGTGATCGAAGCGGAAATCGAAGAGGACGAAGATTCGGAAAATCTGCCCGTGCGCGATATTGCAGGCAAGGTGGCGCGGATCGAAACCCTGACCCCCACCATCAAGGGGATCTGGATTGAGGTGGAAGATCCAGATGGCTTCCACTTCCAGGCGGGCCAATATATCAACGTGGAATTGCCCAATGGCATCGGGTCTCGGGCTTTCTCCATCGCCAGTACACCGCAGGAAAAAGGCCTTCTTGAGCTTAACGTGCGTATCGTCCCCGGTGGGCACGGCACCACCTATCTGCATGAACAGCTCCAGGTGGGGGAAAGCGTGCAGATGACCGGGCCTTATGGTCGGTTTTTCGTGAAGAAATCCGCCGATTTACCGGTGATTTTCATGGCGGGTGGGTCGGGGCTTTCCAGCCCGCGGTCGATGATCCTGGATCTGTTGGCTGATGGGTTCAAAAAGCCGATTACGTTGGTCTACGGCCAACGGACGCGAGACGAGCTTTATTATCACGAAGCGTTTCAGGAACTGGCCCAAAGCCACGCCAATGTCAGCTATGTCCCGGTTTTATCCGATGAACCGGAAGGGTCCGACTGGGAGGGGTTTCGGGGCTTCGTGCATGAGGCGGCCAAAGCCCATTTCGACAATGATTTCCGGGGGCACAAAGCCTATCTGTGCGGCCCACCAAAAATGATCGATGCTTGCATCACCACCCTGATGCAAGGACGCCTGTTCGAACGGGATATCTATATGGAAAAATTCCTCTCCGCCGCAGATGCGCAGCAGGTGCAGCGTAGCCCGCTGTTTAAATCCATTTAATTTTTCTGCCGTCCTAACTGACGGTTCTGTTCCTCTGGAATGGGACCGTTTTTTTGCAAAAAAATAAGGCCCCAGGGTATGGAACCTTATAGGTGTCCTCGGGAGAGACATGAGGACAAGGGACGGTTATTCGAGAGGCTTTTCCGTCTTGGGTGGTTTTTTGCACAGGAAACAATAAAAAAGAGATATTTAGAAGCGGTAGACTCCTCTTCAATCGACCCTGTATTTAACTTTATTTGCGTTTCTGGATCGTTTTCCGAGAAAGAGACATTTGGAATGATATATTCTCCCAATAGGGCTATCAAATACTTATTGAGTGATGTTGAAATACTCATTAAGTATCTTGCCCGTGCTGCCCGCGTAGCCGCTTAACTGCCGGTATGCCGGAACTCTCTCACCACCTTTAGGAAAGCCTGCAGGATGGGCGGTGGTTCATCCGCGCGATAGATGCAGCTCAAATCCACCCAGGCATTTTCCGGCGGATTGAGGAAGGGGCGAAAAACCACGCCAGGCAGAGAGAGTGTGGTCGCCGCCTCGGCAACGAGGCAAATACCGAACCCGCTGGCGACCAACGCAACGCCAGTGACCGCATCGCCGACCTCTTGTTCCACCTTGGGCGTGAACCCTGATTCGTGGCACAGGCTGATCACCTTGTCGATAAAGCCGGGTCGCCCGCCGGTGGGAAACAGAATAAGCGGGTGATTGGCGATTTCCTCGAAGGGGATGGCCTCCATGGCGGCGAGCGCCGAGCGTTCATTCACCGCCAATAGCAGGCGTTCGCTGGTGATTTGTTCGGAAATGATATCCGGCAGCGGGGCGAGCAGGCGATTGAACCCTACATTGATCAAGCGCTGACGCAGCGCCGTGATTTGTTCACCTTTGGACAATTGATGGAGATGGATACTCACCTCCGGATGTCGTTCCCGAAAGGCAAGGAGGATTTTCGGGATCGTATCCAAAATGCCTGAGCCAAAAATGGCGATATCCAAGCGACCCAGCTCTCCTTGGGCAGCACGCTGCGTACGCTCTACAGCCAGGTCCACGAGCGAGCGAATGTTCTGCGCTTCCTTCAAGAAAAGGGCGCCACTTTCCGTCAGTTCCATGCTGCGGGAGGTGCGATCGAACAGCTGTACGCCCAGTTCATATTCAAGCTGCTTGATCTGGCGGGTGAGCGGCGGTTGCGAAATATTGAGCTGTTTCGCCGCCCGGCTGAGGTTGCCTTCCTCCGCGACAGCGCAGAAATATTTCAAGTGACGAAAGTCCATCCCGGCCCTCCCTTATCATCCTGTGTCATCGTCATTTTTTCGATACCTTATCGGTATCATTGGATGCCGTCAATAGTATTGGACAGTATTGATGGTGCCATTCTACAAATATATTAAATGAAAATCGGTGCATTTTCGAGAGTGTGCTGAGAAGAAATAAGAGGATACCGAGTAATGGTGATCCTTTGGGAATTTTATTGGCAACGAATATTGGGGAGGGATTCGTGCATGCAACCTGTATCTATGGATGAAACACGGCAAAATAGTTGGCGCCGACAGGCGACCACCGCGCTTGGTTCCACTGGGCTGGCATTGGCTCTGTTCTGCGGTCATGCGGCGATCGCCGGTAATATCGATGTCGGAAACGACAAAGTCCGCATGTATTTTGATACCACATTAAAGTATAGCGGGGCTATTCGGGTCGGTGACCAGAAGGACTCGGTGGCAGATATGTCTCTGGGCCCGCAGATGAATACCAACGACGGCGACCTGAACTTCGACCGAGGGCTGATTTCCAACCGGATCGACGCCTTGTTGGAATTCGGTATCAACTATGATGGTAAATATGGCCTGCGGCTGAGTGGCGCGGGTTGGTATGACACCGTTTACAATCAGGGCAACGACAACCCGGGTGCCTTTGTGAACAGCGCCTCGGCCGCGTACAACGATTTCACCGACGCCACGCGCAATCTGCATGGCCGGGATATGGAACTCCTGGATGCCTTCGTTTACGGCAATTTCACGCCTGGCGATATGCGCTTGAATCTGAAGGTAGGGCGGTTCACCCAGCTTTACGGGGAAAGCCTTTTCTTTGGTTCCAATGGTGTTGCCGGGGCGCAAACCTCCCTGGATCTGGTGAAGGCGCTATCGGTGCCGAACTCCCAGTTCAAGGAAATCATGCGCCCGACCGGGCAGATCTCGGCGCAACTTCAGGTAACCCCGGATTTTTCGATTGGCGTCTACTACCAAGGCGAATGGCGCAAGCACCGGCTTCCCGGCGCGGGCAGCTATTTCAGCTTCGCGGACTTCGTGGATGAAGGCGGTGAGACGCTGATCCTCGGCCCTGGCGCCGTCGCCCATCGCGGCGAGGATATGGATGGCCGGGATTCAGGGCAGGGCGGTATTCAACTGAAATACGCCTATGACGATTATGAATTCGGGTTTTATGCGGCCCAGTTTCACGACAAAGCCCCGCAATTCTATGTGCGTCCTGGCGTGAATGCCACTGGCCCCTATTTGGGCGATTATATGCAGGTATTCCATGAAGATATCCGGGTATTCGGTGCCAGTGTCAGCACCCTGATCGGGGATACCAATGTCGCCGCCGAAGTTTCCGTGCGGGATAACATGTCCTTGGTTGCGCCGGGGAACGCGGTTGTTCTGCCAGGCAATACAACTGCTGATAATAACGATAACGCCGCCTATCCCACGGGCCGTACCGGCCACTTGAACATTTCCGCCATCAGTGTCTTGGAAGGCAATGATATGTGGGATGGGGCGACTTTCCTGGGTGAATTTGCCGCCAACGGCGTGCTGAACTACGACAAGAACAAAGCCATGTTGGATCCGCTCGCCACCGATTATGCGGGGGCCTTCCAGTTTCTGTTCACGCCGGAATATTTCCAGGTTATGCCCGGTGTCGATCTGCAAGTTCCCATTGGTTTCAGCTACGGACTGTTCGGTCGGTCGGCGGTTAACGGGGTTTTGTTTCCGTCGAAAAACGGTGGGAATATCAGCGTCGGCCTGAAGTTTGACGTCCAAAGAACCTGGCAGGCGAGCCTGGGTTACACCCACTATTTCGGTCCGTCCGGGTCCATCGTGCGCTACGGCACGGCGGTGCCTGAACTGTCCTACAAGAACTTTCACGGAGACCGGGATTTCATCTCCTTCTCCGTGCAAACAACTTTTTAACAGGGCCTGAAGGTCGAGAGGAGAGAATGATGAAACAGTTGATTTCGCGATCCATTGTCGCGGCGGCCCTGGTTCTGACACCGGGCCTGGCAGGTGCCGGTGTCTCCGGCGATGAAGCGGCAAAGCTCAAGTCTGACTTGACCCCGCTCGGAGGGGAAAAGGCAGGCAATGCTGACGGGTCCATTCCGGCCTGGGATGGTGGTTTCAAGGGTAGCCCTTCCGGCCCCAGTATCGGTGATTTACCAGCGCAAATTTTCGCGGGCGAAAAACCCCTGGAAAAAGTGACCGCCGCCAATATGGGGGAATATGAGGCGCTGCTGTCCGACGGGACAAAGGCGATGCTCAAGAAATTCCCCGATACGTTCTATTTGAACGTTTATCCGACCCATCGCACCGGCATGGCCCCGCAGGGTGTCTATGACGCCACTTTCGTAAACGCGACCAACTGCCAAACCACCGATGGGGGCTTGTCGCTGAAGGGATGCGCCGGGGGTGTGCCGTTCCCGATCCCCCAAACCGGGTTCGAGGCCATGTGGAACTACCTCCTCCGGGTGGAATCCCCAGCCCAGCGCTACACCTTCAAGAACATTGTCGGCAATGCGGATGGCTCTCATACGCTGGCCACCCGGAACGAGATTTACACCCAGTATCCCAATTATTATCCGGGGCAAACGCCGGCGGATTGGTCTGGCGAATATTGGCTGTTCCGGTTCAATACTTTGGAGCCGCCGTTCAAGGCTGGTGAATCCTTGGTGGTGCGCGATAGCATCGATCCGGATACTCCGCGTAAAGCCTGGCAGTATTTGGTGGGGCAGCGGCGGGTGCGTCGTGCGCCGACCGTGGCTTTCGATACACCGGACTTCGTCGCTTCCGGGGCGAATTATTTCGACGAGGTGCAGGGCCTGATGGGCGCGCTTACCCGGTATGACTGGAAGATTGTCGGTAAGCGGGAAATGTTGGTGCCCTACAATTCCAACAATTTCCTGTCTGTTTCCAACGAGGAATCTTTGGCGGAATATCACCTGAACCCGGACCATATGCGCTGGGAACGGCACCGGGTATGGGAGATCGAGGCCAATGTGGCCAGCGGGCAGCGGCATGCGGTGCCGAAGCGTCGCTACTATCTGGATGAAGACACCTGGCTGATCACTCTGATGGATGGGTACGATTCGGAAGGTACCCTGTGGCGGACGACCCAGACTCTGCCCTATGTGGTGCCGAAAATTCCCAGTGTGATGGTGAAAACCGCCATTGTTTTCAACCTGCAAGCCAACACCATGAGCGTGATCCAGGCGATGAACGAGGAAACCTTCGCCGTCATCGACCCGAAATCGGAAAGTTACTTTACCGGTGATGCGGTCGCCGCGGAAGGCGTGCGCTAGAGACTCGGATACTGTGCCGCCCTCCTGAATTGGGGGGCGGTGCTTGATCTCGCAGGTGTTTGTTCTCCCCGCGTGGGTCGCCCCGGGGAAACGTCCATTGTTCCGGTCATAATTTACGGCTTTGGGGTGGGTGTCTTTTTCCGCCGGTCCATTGCCGAACGGGAGAGGTTTGACCGATGCCCAGGTATTTTTGCGATTTTAATTCCACGGCCATGTTCCGCTGGACCCTCCTGTTGGGTGCCGTGTTGGCGGTTATCGGCGGTACGGCATTCGCCCAGGAAACCACGCCGCCCGTGGTGCCCGATCCGTTGGAAACCTCGGCTCAAGCGAATAAGCGGGCGTTGCAGTCGCTGCAATTGGGCTTGAGCGTTCAAGGCGGCCAGGTGGTTTCCGTCGGCGCCGGTGGCGCGGTTCTGACCTCAACGGATGGTGGGGAGACCTGGCGACAAACAGCCGGTGTGCCGGTGTCGGTCACCCTGACCTCGGTTTCCTTTGCGTCGCAGGAGATCGGCGTTGCCGTGGGCCATAGCGGCGCGATCCTCAGAACCGAAGACGGTGGCCAAACCTGGAAAAAACAATTGGATGGCGTTCAGGCCGCTGATTTGGCGCTGCAAGAAGCCAAGGAGTTGGAGGCCGCGGGTGCGGAGGGGGCGGAGCGGGCCTTGCGGAATGCGGAATATCTCATTGCTGATGGCCCGGACAAACCCTTCTTGAATGTGCATTTTAAGGATTCGCAAACCGGCTGGGCGGTTGGTGCCTATGGTCTGGCCATGATGACCCAGGATGGCGGCGCCACCTGGACTTCGGTTACCGCGCAAATTCCTAATTCCCGGGGCATGCATCTCTATCAGGTCCGCAGCCGTGACAACCTTGTGTTGATCGTGGGCGAACAGGGAACGGTTATCGTATCGACCGATGGCGGTGAGACTTTCCAGGAAATTGAAACACCCTATGGGGGGTCGTTCTTCGGCGCCGTCATCACCCGCGAGGGGCGGGCGCTGGTGTATGGCCTTAAGGGTAACGCCTGGCTGAGCAACGAAGATTTCTCCACCTGGAAAAAGACCGATCTCGACCAACCGATCACCGTGGTGACCGGGGCGCAAACTCAAAACGGGCGTATCTTCCTGGCCGATGAGGCCGGGCATCTGTTGCAGAGCGACGATGGCGGGCGATCCTTCAGCGGTTTCGGCGAACCGGTTTCAGCGGGCGCAACGGACATCGCTTTGGTCTCCGGTCAGGTGCTCATCATCGCGGGGCCGCGCGGCAATTCCCGTCTGGACCTCTCCACACTTCCCAAGAGGGCGCATTAATGGCTGTCTCGACCAAACATCCCGTCGGCGCGGTAATCACCGATGTGCTGGATTTTGATCACAAATCCGGCTCCATGATCGAGCGGATGTTCTTCAACAACCGTTTGGTTGTGATCGGCATCTGCCTGATTTTAACGGTGGTTCTGGGATATCAAACAGTGCATCTGAAGATGAATGCGGCGTTTGAAAAGATGATCCCCACGGGGCATCCCTATATCGCTAACTACCTTGACAATAAGAAGCAGCTTGGCGGCGCGGGAAATTCCTTGCGGATCGCTGTGGAAGCGCGCCAAGGCACCATCTTTGATAAGAAATATCTGGAGGTGCTGCGCCAATTGCATGACGAGCTCTTTTTGCTGCCCGGCGTGGATCGGCCCTTCATGAAATCCCTTTGGGCGCCCGCCGTCCGCTGGACCGGGGTGACCGAAGAGGGACTGGATGGCGGCCCGGTGATCCCTGGTGACTATACCGGGTCCGCCGCAGACCTCGAGCAGGTGCGCCTGAATGTGGAACGGTCTGGCGAAATTGGCCAGCTGGTGGCGCAGAATTTCAAATCGAGCATCATTTTCGTTCCGCTGCAGGACATCATCGTGACGACAGGAGAGCGGATCGATTATCACGCCCTCTCCAATCGCATCGAGGAAATGCGCGCCACCTACGAAGCCAAGGGCGTGAATATTCATGTGACCGGCTTTGCCAAGGTGGTGGGGGATCTGATCGATGGGTTGCAGCAGGTCCTGGGGTTCTTCGCCGCCGCCATCGCAATCTGTACGGCGGTACTGTTCTGGTATACCCGCTGTGTGCGCAGCACTGTTCTGGTGGTGGTCTGCTCGGTGATCGCGGTGATCTGGCTGTTGGGGCTGTTGCCCAGCTTGGGCTACGAGCTTGATCCCTATTCCATGCTGGTCCCGTTCCTGGTGTTTGCCATCGGCATGAGCCACGGCGCCCAGAAGATGAACGGTATCATGCAAGATATCGGGCGCGGTACCCACAAGCTGGTGGCGGCCCGTTATACCTTTCGCCGCTTGTTCCTGGCCGGGCTCACGGCCTTACTCGCCGACGCGGTAGGGTTCGCGGTATTGATCGTGATTGATATTCCGGTGATCCAGGATCTGGCGATAACCGCCAGCATCGGCGTGGCGGTTCTGATCTTCACCAATCTGGTGCTCCTGCCGATCTTGCTCTCCTATACGGGGGTCAGCGAAGCGGTCGCGAAGCGCAGCTTGAAGGAAGAATTGGCGGACGCCGCCGATATGGAACATAAAAAACACCCCATGTGGGAAATTCTGGATCACTTCACCCGGCGCCGCTATGCCACCGTGGCCGTTATTGTCGGTCTCGGCCTGGGGGCGGTCGGGCTTTATTTCAGTTTCCAGCTCAAGATTGGGGATACGGACCCCGGCGCGCCGGAACTGCGACCGGATTCCCGTTATAATGTGGATAACGCATTCATGGTCGAGAATTACGCGGCCAGCTCGGACGTGTTCATCGTGATGGTGAAGACCCCGCAATATGCCTGCGCCCATTACAACACCATTTTGGCGGTGGATGCGCTGGAGCGGGCATTGCTGCAACTTCCGGTGGTCGAGGCGACCCATTCCCTGGGTGGGCTCGCCAAGGTGGCCCATGCGGGGATGAACGAAGGCAGCCTTAAATGGTTCGACATTCCGCGCTCGCAGAATATGTTGAACGCCATCATCACCCGGGCACCGCGAGAGCTGTTCAACCAGAACTGCGACCTTTTGACCATCTACACCTACCTGAAGGATCACAAGGCGGATACACTGACCAGCGTTGTGAATACCGTGGAGGCTTTCTCGGCGGAATTCGGCACTGAAAACATCCGCTTCCTCAATGCGGCGGGCAACGCGGGCATCGAGGCCGCCACCAATATCGTGGTCAAGAAGGCCAATGTGCAGATGCTGATCCTGGTTTATGCGGCGGTCATCGTGCTGGCCTTCGTGACCTTCCGCTCCTGGCGGGCGGTGGTCTGCGCGGTGGTGCCGCTCATGATTACCTCCGTGCTCTGCGAGGCCTTGATGGTCGCCCTCAATATCGGGGTGAAGGTCGCCACCTTGCCGGTGATCGCCTTGGGGGTGGGGATTGGCGTGGATTATGCGCTTTATGTGATGACGGTGACGATCGCCTGTTTGCGCGAGGGCATGACCCTGTCGGATGCCTATTATCGGGCGCTCAGCTTTACGGGCAAGGTGGTGATCCTGACGGGCATCACCCTCGGCATCGCCGTTTCAACCTGGGCCTTGTCGCCCATCAAGTTCCAGGCGGATATGGGGATATTGCTGGCCTTCATGTTCATCTGGAACATGGTGGGCGCCCTGGTGCTGTTACCCGCCCTGGGCTATTTCTTGCTGCCCCATCCGAAACCGTCGGAGACACCAGAAGTTACCGAAGCGACACCCGCGGAGGTGTAGCACCATGGCGCCGTCGATACCGGTAGAGTTCTATTTTAATTTCCGCAGCCCTTATTGTTACCTGGTAAGCCGCCGGATCTGGGATCTGTTCGAGGATTTCCCCGTGCAGGTGCTTTGGCGACCATTGGGCGGATGGTCTGGGCGGTCAGACCCGGAGCGGGCGAAAGTCAAAATCCCTCTGGCCCGGCAGGACATCAAACGCTGGGCCGAGAAGCTGGACCTGCCCATGGTGCCGCCGCCCCCCGAAACTGATCCGACCCATGCCGGGGCCGTGAGCCTTCTGGCCGAACGGCAAGGGTGCCTCAAGGAATATATGGTCACCGTGATGCATGCGGCCTGGGGCGCGGGCAAAGATATCGGGGATCTTGATGTACTGTGCGATGTGGCTGCGGGGATAGGGATGGAACCCGCCGCTGTTTCCCAAGCGGCAACGGACCCGGAAAACCAGCGTCTTTTGACGGCCAACGCGGCAATCGCCGCGCAAAAAGGAATTTTCGGTGTGCCGACCTTCGCGGTGGGAGACCAGTATTTCTGGGGCAACGACCGGTTGGATTTTTTGCGGGATCATTTGATGCGCCTGCAGCAGCAGAATGTCGCGGAATAAAACAGGTCATGATCAGAGGCGGGACATCACATGAATATGATTGAAGATATCGTCGTTGTCAGTGCCATGCGGACCGCCATCGGTGATTACGGCGGCGGCTTGAAAAGCTTCTCCCCCACCGACCTGGGCGCGGCCGTCGCCGGGGCCGCCATTGACCGGGCCGGTATTGCGCCGCAAGATGTGGAGCAGGTTTTCTATGGCAATGTCATTCACAGCGAAGCGCGCGATATGTATGTATCGCGCACCTCGGCCCTCTTGGCCGGGGTGCCGGAAACCGCGCCCTGCCTCACCGTCAACCGCCTATGTGGCAGCGGCCTGCAAGCCATCATCTCCGGGATTCAAACGCTGATGCTGGGCGATGCGAAGATTGTCCTGGCGGGCGGCACGGAGAGCATGAGCAACGCGGCCTATATCCTGCCCGGGGCCCGTTGGGGCAACCGCATGGGGGATGGCAAGGTGATCGACATGATGGTCGGCGCGTTGAACGATCCCTTCGGCAACGGCCATATGGGGATCACGGCGGAGAATGTGGCCGAGAAATATGGCGTCACTCGCGCGGCGCAGGATACTTTCGCTGTGGAGAGCCATCGCCGCGCGGCGGCGGCCATCGCCAAGGGCTATTTCAAGGATCAAATCCATCCCATGACCCTGAAATCCCGCAAGGGTACGACTGTGGTGGATACGGATGAGCATGTCCGCCCCGACGCCACTTTTGAGGATATGCAACGGCTGCGCGCCGCCTTCAAAAAGGATGGCGTGGTGACCGCGGGCAATGCGTCGGGCATCAATGATGGCGCGGCGGCGCTGATACTAATGACGGCGGGGCAGGCGGCCAAGCGGGGTCTTTCCCCGCTGGCGCGCATCCGGTCTTATGGATTAGCGGGGGTTGCCCCGGAACTCATGGGCACCGGGCCAATCCCGGCAATGACCCTTGCTGCGGAAAAAGCCGGTATTTCCCTTGCCGATCTCGATGTCATCGAATCCAACGAGGCCTTCGCCGCCCAAGCCTGCGCGGTGACTCAGTCTCTCGGGCTCGATCCGGAAAAGGTCAATCCCAATGGCGGTGCGGTTGCCTTGGGGCATCCCGTGGGGGCCAGTGGGGCGATTATTACCGTTAAACTGCTGCACGAGTTACAACGGCGGGGCGCAAGCTTGGGCGCCGCCACCATGTGCATCGGCGGCGGGCAGGGGATTGCCCTGATCGTGGAAGCGCTTTAACGGTTCTTGAATTCCGCGCCGATAAGCTTTGGGGCTGTGAAATGCCGCGACGCGTAGGCTGCCGATGCGTCTGGCGGAATGGTGAATAAATATCTTTTTAAAATAATTCTAATATAGATCTTTGCTCTTCTTGGGGCTAATCCTCTAAGGGAGGCGCCGCACAACGACAAAGGTGTGAATCGGCATCGGTAAATGACCCCGTTCGGCGCGCATTTGACCCCAGGTATCTGGATATTTAAGCTCTATATCACGGATCTACCTGGAATGACCCTGCGCCGAAGAGGGGTCAATTGAGCACGCTGATTCACAATTTTTGGGTAGGCAAGCACCCCAAAGCCCGGAATCGCGCTGTACGGGCCGGATTTTAGCCCGCCCGATTTCAAGGGATGCAGGCGCATGTTCAAGGGGCCGGTGCTACGCGGGCGATGCCGCAACAAATGGCCGGCCCCGGAGACCGAAGCGCCGCCGCCTGGGCTCCATCATATCCAGGCGCTCGACAATCAGGGCCAGGGCGATCAAAGCGCAGCTGCTGCGATTTGATTTAGCGTGGGGCCTGGAATGCTAACTGTATGAAGCTGCGCCCAAAAATCAAAATCCAGAGTCTGGCTTTTGATTTTGAAAGTTGGGCGCCAGATTTTCGCTGTTTGCTTTGGGAAAATAATCCAGTTCCTGGCTTTTTTTGGCAAGTTGACCAGAAATCAAAACGACAGGGTGACGGTTTGATGCTCTCGCCTGGATACAGAGCGTCTGAACCCCCGGGGCACCTGAATCAAACACCGCTTGTTGATCAAAGTGCAGGTCCTGCAATTTGATCGGCGCGCCTTCGCTATGGTAGCCTTGCCCTTGTTCCCAATCCACGGGGGCGAGCCTGCTACCAAGG
>JBMYUJ010000006.1:6675-72407 GCA_049605255.1 Magnetospiraceae bacterium | reverse complement strand
GGGGTGAGCGGCGGATTTGCCGGGGTTGACGTGTTTTTCGTGATTTCCGGCTATCTGATCACCGGGATTCTGGTGCAGCAGGCGGAATCGGGCGGTATATCCATCCTGAATTTCTATGCCCGGCGAGCGAAGCGCATTCTGCCCGCGCTGATCGCGGTTCTGCTGGCCTGCATCGCCGCCGCCGGGTGGCTTTTAACCCCCCTGCCCATGGCCGATTTCGGCTTGAGCCTGGCCGCTGCCTTGGGGTTCGCGGCCAATTTCCATTTCCGGGATCATACCGGCTATTTCGATCTGCCCGCCCATGAGCAGCCCTTGCTGCACACCTGGTCGCTCTCGGTGGAGGAACAATATTATCTGATCTGGCCGTTGCTGCTGATGGCGCTGTTTGCCTGGGGCTCGCCGCGCCTCCGCCGGGGCGTGCTCGGGGTTTTGCTGCTGCTCTCCCTGATCCTCTCTGAATGGCAGGCGCAAACCGAACCGGTGGATGCGTTTTTCCTGCTGCCCGCGCGGTTGTGGGAGCTGCTATTGGGCGGGTTTGTCGCGCTGGAAGGCCAGCGGCGCATCGGTGGCCCCCTGATGCCGAGCGTGTTGGCGGGAATCGGCGCGGGTCTCGTGTTGCTGTCCATGGTCTGGCTTACCGGATCGGACCCGTTTCCCGGGCTGCATGCGCTGCTGCCCTGCGGGGGAACGGCGCTGATCCTGTATGCGGGGCTGCATGGCGGCGGGCCAATCCGCCGGGTGCTATCGCTCCAGCCCGTCCTATTCGTTGGGCTGATTTCCTATTCCCTGTATCTCTGGCATTGGCCGATGATCGTGTTCTACCGGGAATGGACCGGCCCGGTGCTGAGCGGCGGGGAGCAACTGGTCCTCGCCCTCGCCGCCATGGCGGTCTCCGCGTTTTCGTGGCGCTTTATCGAACAGCCCATCCGCCGTCTCGACCGGCAGCGGTTTCGCGATGGCCGGGTGGTGCGGCTGGCGGCGGTGGCGATCCTCTGTGTCGGCGGCCTCGGCCTCTCGGCGCATTTCGGGGACGGTTGGGCCTTCCGGGTGCCGCCATCGGTGGTGGCTTTCGAGCGCCAGAGCGCGGTAATTCCCCGCTTTCGGACCGCCTGCCATGGTTCCAACCTGGCATTGGTCAATGATGCGGCTTGCGGCTTTGGCGCGGCGCGTGGGCCGGGCGGATACGACATGGTGCTGTTCGGGGATTCCCATGGGGATCATTTTTCCGCCACCGCCGCCCGGTTGGCTGACGCCCGGGGGCTGTCGGGGCGGCAGGTGACCTCGGATGCCTGCCTACCGCTCTGGGGCGTGACCCACCATACCCCGCATGGGGTGGGGTATTGTGGCCATCTGCGCCGCGCCATGGATGACTTTATGGCGGCCAATCCAAACCTGAAGCTGATCATCCTTGCCGGGCGCTGGGCGCTATATACCGAGGGCAATACCCTTGCTGGAGTCAACCGGGAGCCGTCGTTCCTCGCCGATTCCGAGGATCCCGTGCCGGGCCGTGCCGCCTCCCGCCGGGTGTTGGCACGGGGCATGGCCGCAACGGTGAAGAAATTGCGGGCGAGAGGGGCGGAGGTTTTGATTTTGGGCCAGGCGCCGCCCTTCCCCGCCGCGCCGAACACCTGCCTCGCCCGCGCCTTGTGGCGGGGCACGGACCAACGGGCCTGCGGTGAGGATGCCCGCGCGGTGGAGGCCCATCTGGCGGCGTCCAATCACCTCATTTTGCAGATCGCCGCCGCCGATCCCGGCGTGTTTGCCCGGCTGCCGAGCCGCGCCCTGTGCCGAAACGGCCGCTGCGACGGGCAAATTGACGGCGTGCCGCTATACCTGGACGACGACCATCTGAATCAGCCGGGTTCGGCGAAACTCTATGATCTGTTGGACCTGGGCATGTTCGATGAACCCGAAAACTGACCTTTCTCACCCCAAGTCCTGCAACGGATACTGCACCAGCGGTTCATAATGGGCGCCTTCGGGCAGCAGATGGCTGCGGAACAGCACGAATTCCCGTACGGGGAACGGCGCTACCTGAACCGTGTTATAGGCCTCGATAAAGCCGCCCACATGGCCACCGCTAACCTCTTTGAGACGGGCCAGGGTCACATGCGCCTTGAACTTGCGCCGTTCTGGTGGCACGCCCGCCCGGTTCGCCGCCGTATCCACCTTGGCCGCCAGGCGGTCCAGCGCTTCGCAGGGGGCGGCGCCCACGAAGATGGACCGGGGGCCGCGCCCGTTGCCGAAAGTATCGAGCCCGCGCAATTGCAGATCGAAACTGGGCGCCCGGATTCCGGCCAGCTTGTCGTCCAGATCTTCCGCCAGACCCTCGTCGATCTCGCCCACGAAGCGCAGGGTCATATGCAGGTTGGCGGGCGAGACCCAGCGGGCAAAACGGATACCGCTTTGCATCAACGCCAAATGGTTGCCGATATCGGGGGGAATGGCGAGGCCAACGAAAACACGGAGCATGGGGTCAGGCCAAAAGCGAAGCCGGTTATTGTTCAGCGGGCGCAGTGTAGCGCCGCGGCGGGAGGTTAGAAAGGGGAAAGGGTTATTCCCGCGCCTGTTCCAGCAATTCCCGCACATGGGGCAGGATATTGCGCACGATGATGGCCACCCCTTCCGCATTGGGATGGATGCCATCGCTTTGGTTCAGGGCCGAGATGGCGGCCACACCTTCCAAGAAAAACGGGTATAGCGGCACATCATGCTGGTCGGCCATTTCCGGAAAAATACGATTGAATTCATCGCCGTAGGACCGGCCCAGGTTGGGCGGCGCCAGCATCCCCGCCAGCAGCACGGGGATACCCTTGTCGCCCAGGATCTTCAGCATGGCATCCAGATTGTCGCGGGTCACGGCAGGGTCCACCCCGCGCAAACCGTCATTGGCACCCAGTTCCAGCACCACCGCATCGGGTTTTTCCGCCAAGGTCCAATCCAGCCGGGCAAGCCCGCCCGCCGTGGTATCGCCGGAAACGCCTGCGTTGATCACGGTAACGGTTTCCCCCGCATCTTCCAGCGCCGTTGCCAGTTGTTCGGCAAACCCATCCGACGCGGGCAGCCCGTATCCCGCCGTGAGACTATCGCCGATTAGCAGCAACTTCATCGGTTCGGCGGCCAGGGCCGGGGTGCCGACGAAAACCGCCAGGATCACCCCCACGTTGAAAAGCGCGCGCCACACGCCATATGCCAAAAGCATTGGTTTCATTTGACAATCCTATTCAGGTACCCACGCTTCATGAACCAACCTCTTAACCAAACCGCTGCCGTAACACTTTCCGACGTTCATCTCACACTGACGAGCCGTGCCGGGGAGGTCAATATCCTCCGGGGCATGGATCTAACCGTCCATCGTGGCGAAACCGTGGGCGTTGTGGGGCCATCTGGGTCGGGCAAGACCACCATGCTGATGATCATCGCCGGGTTGGAACGGCCCAGCACGGGCGCCGTACAGGCGGCGGGTGTGGACCTGAATAGCCTGGATGAAGACGGCCTCGCCCTGTTTCGCCGAGATAAGGTGGGTATCGTCTTTCAGGATTTCCACCTGGTGCCGACCATGACAGCGTTGGAGAATGTGGCCATCCCCCTGGAATTCGCGGGCAAGCGCGATGCCATGGCCCGGGCGACGGCGCAGCTGGAGGCCGTGGGGCTGGGTCATCGGTTGACCCATTATCCGGGGCAACTTTCCGGCGGGGAACAGCAGCGCGTCGCGTTGGCGCGGGCCTTTGTGGCCGAGCCGGATATTCTGCTGGCCGACGAGCCCACGGGCAACCTGGATCAGGAAACCGGGCATAAGGTGATGGACCTGCTGTTTGATTTGCAAGCGCGCAAGGGCACGAGCTTGATGTTGATCACCCATGATCCCGCCCTGGCCCGGCGCTGCGACCGCACCGTACGGCTGGCCGATGGCCGGGTTATCGACCATGGGTTGGCTGCATGACTCAGCTTTTCCTGGCCTGGCGGCTGGCGCGGCGGGAGCTGCGCGGCGGCCTGAGTGGGTTCAAGGTGGTGATCGCCTGTTTGGTCCTCGGCGTGGCGGGGATCGCCGCCGTGGGCTCGGTCGGGGCGTCGTTAGAGGAAGGCTTGCGCCGGGATGGCCGGATGTTGCTGGGCGGCGATGTTTCCTTACGCCTGGTGCAACGCCCGCCGAGCGCCGAGGAGCGCGCCTATCTGACGGCCAACGCGGCCGCGCTGTCCGACACCATGGAGATGCGGGCCATGGCCCATGGCGGCGATGACCGCCGTATCCTGGTGCAGTTGAAAGCGGTGGATGATGCCTATCCCCTGGTGGGCGCTTTATCCCTCACCGGGACGCAAGACCGATTGCAAGACGTGCTGGCAAACACCAACGGGGTTTGGGGCGCGGCCCTGGAGCCCACGGTGTTGAACCGGCTGGACCTTGCGGTGGGGGACCGTTTCCGCATCGGCGAGGCGGATTTCCAGGTGCGCGCGGTGATCGCCAAGGAGCCCGACCGGGTTACCTCGGTGATCAATTTCGGGCCGCGCGTGATGATTGCCGACACCGCGATGCCAGATACAGAGCTGGTGCAGCCGGGCAGTCAGATCCGCTATTACACCCGGGTTTTGGTGCCGGGGGGGTCGTCTCCCACGGCCTGGATCGAGGATCTGGATAGCGCCCTGCCGGAAGCGGGATGGCGGATTCGCCAGCCCGGCAACGCGGCGCCGGGGGTCGAACGGTTTGTGGAACGGATGACCCTGTTCCTGTCCTTTGCCGCCCTGTCGGCCATGCTGGTGGGCGGCATCGGCGTGGGCAATGGGGTTTCGGCGTTCCTGGAACGCAAGACGGGCGCCATCGCGACCCTGAAATGCGTGGGCGCCAGCGGCCGTTTGATCTTCCTCGTCTATTTCCAGCAAGTGATGGTGCTGGCCGCCATCGGCATCGGGCTCGGCCTGATGGTGGGGACCGCGATTCCCGCTATCGCATTCACCGCTTTGGAGGGCGCATTACCGGTGAGCGCCGTTCCCGGCATTTATCCGGTCCCGCTGACCATTGCCGGGCTGATCGGGTTTTTGACCGCCACCACCTTTTCCATCTGGCCGCTGTTGCGGGCGCGGACCGTGCCCGCCTCCGCCTTGTTCCGGTCTCGGGTGGTGGAACCCAAGGGGGTGGACCGGCTCTCCCTCATCACCCTCGCCGTTCTGGTGGCCGTTACCGCCGGGTTCGTGATTCTGACCGCCAGCGACCGGGGATTCGCCGTCTGGTTCGTGGTCTGCACGGCGGTTTCCATGATTACCTTGCGGCTGGCGGCGGGCGCCGTGCGCCGGGTCACCCCGCGCCTCACCGGATTCGGCGATGCGGCCTGGCGGCTCGGCATCGCCAACCTGCACCGGGCGGGCAATCGCACGGATTCCATTACCATGTCGTTGGGCCTGGGCCTGGCGGTATTGGTGGCCATCGCCCTGGTGCAGGGCAACCTGAGCCGCCAGATCAGCGACCGCTTGCCAGACCGCGCCCCGGCCTTTTTCTTCCTGGATATCCAAAGCCATCAAGTGGCGGAGTTTGACGCGGCGGTTGGCGGCATCGACGGCGTGGGCAAGGTGCAGCGGGTGCCCTCCTTGCGGGGCCGCATCGTGGAGATCAACGGTGTGCCCTCGGAAAAAGTGGATGTGGCCCCCAATGCCCGTTGGGCGCTGCGCGGGGATCGGGCCCTGACCTACCGCGCGGAAACGCCGGAAAAGGCGGATTTCGTGGCGGGCCAATGGTGGGCCGCGGATTACAGTGGCCCGCCGCTGATTTCCCTGGATGCCAATGTGGCCAAAGGATTTGGCGTTGGGGTGGGTGATACCCTGACCCTCAACATCCTGGGCCGGGATGTGACCGCCGAGATTGCCTCGCTGCGGGCCATCAATTGGCGATCCTTGCAATTCGATTTCGCCATCATCTTTTCTCCCGGCGTGCTGGAAGGCGCCCCCCATGTGCATGTGGCGGCGGCGGATGCCCCGGTAGAGATCGAGGATTCGCTCGAAAAAGCGGTAACGGATAAATTCTCCAACGTCACCGCCGTGCGGGTCCGCGAAGCCCTGGAGGCCGCCGCCAATATCCTGGCGGGAATCGGGCTCGCGGTGCGCGGGGCCGCCTCGGTGGCGCTGTTGGCGGGGGTTTTGGTGCTGTCCGGCGCGATTATCGCCGGGCATCGGCGCCGGGTTTACGATTCGGTGGTGTTCAAGGTGCTGGGCGCCACCCGCCGCAATGTGGCGCGGGCCTATCTGGTGGAATATGGCGCGTTGGGCCTCGCCACGGGCCTGACGGCGGCGGTGGTCGGCACGTTGGTGTCTTTCGGTATTGTCGCCTTCCTGATGGATATGGAATGGGTCTTCCTGCCCGGCGTGGTGGCCAGTGTGGTGGGGATCAGCCTTCTGGTGGTGATTCTGGCTGGTTTGCTGGGTACTTGGCGGGCACTCAGCCAACCCGCCGCGCCTTTATTGCGCAACGAATAGCCCGCAATACGGGCATAGGGGTCGATTGAGTCCGATTCACAGGGTTGTCATACCGGTTTCCATTGATTCCCCGCGCGCGCATAACATATTGTCAGAAACGACCCTATCCACTTGTGAAATGATGAGGATACGTAAAATGGCTTTCGGAATGGATCCCCGGACTTTAGCTCAGACCCAGAGTCGGGCTGGCGCCCGCGGCGCGGAGATTGACGCCGGTCTGCGGGAATACATGCTCGGCGTTTACAATTACATGACCGGCGGCCTGGCGCTGACCGGGTTGGTGGCTTTCGGTTTGGGCCAAATGGCTCCAGAAACGCTGATCGCCATCTATTCGGTGCCGGTTCTGCCTTACCTGATCATGTTCGCACCACTCGGCTTCATTCTGGCGCTGTCCTTCGGCATCCATAAAATGTCCGTCGGCACGGTACAGGTGCTTTTCTGGTCCTTCGCGGCCGTGATGGGCCTCTCCCTCGCCTCCATCTTCATGGTCTACACGGGGGCCAGCATCGCGCGGGTGTTCTTTATCACCGCAGCGACCTTCGCGGGCATGAGCCTGTATGGCTACACCACCAAGAAGGATCTGTCCGGCTGGGGCTCGTTCCTGATCATGGGCTTGATCGGCCTGATCATCGCCAGCATCGTGAACATCTTCCTCGCCAGCTCCGCCCTGCATTTCGTGATCTCGGCGGCGGGTGTGCTGATCTTCACGGGCCTGACCGCCTATGACACCCAAAAGATCAAAGCCTGGTATGTGGCGGGCGAAGTTGGGGAAGCCGTCGCCAAGAAGACCATTTATGGCGCGACCATGCTGTATCTGGATTTCGTGAACCTGTTCATGATGCTGCTGAGCCTGTTCGGGAACCGCGAATAGTTCGGCACGAAAAATCGCGCTTCAGAGGCGCTGTTTACAAACGCCCGGTGGTCTTCCGCCGGGCGTTTTGCTTGACAACCCGGCCTTTCCCTTGCCATTCCCCTGAGGCACCAACCAACATGAGGCAGGGCGTTGAAGGGATATTTCGGCATCGGGGTGGAAGGGGTCAGCAAGGCCCGCAATACGGGCGCCTTGTTTCGCACGGCCCATGCCTTTGGCGCGGGCTTCGTGTTCACCATCGGGGCGGCCTATGAGAAAGGCGCGGGCGGGCGCGCCGACACCACCCGGTCGGAAGGCCAGGTGCCGTTTTATTCCTTCCCCGATCTCCCCGCCCTGGTTCTCCCCCAAGGTTGCGATCTTGTGGGGGTAGAACTGCTGGACGACGCGGTGGACCTGCCCAGCTTTCGCCATCCGCGCCGGGCGGCCTATGTGTTGGGCCCGGAAAAGGGCTCGCTTTCCCCGGAAATATCCGCCCGATGTGATCATTTCATCCGCATTCCCACCCAGTTTTGCGTCAATCTGTCGGTGGCGGGCGCCATTGTCATGTATGACCGGTTGATCAGCCTGGGGCGTTTCGCCGGGCGCCCCGTCGCACCGGGCGGCGCGCCCATCCCGCTGGAAGCCCATGTGCAAGGGGGCCGTATTGTCCGCAGCGCCCTGAAGCAAGCCCGCACCGCCCCGCCGGAGATGGACCCGGACGAACTGCCCGTTGATCATCCGGTTGACCTTCCGGGGAACCTCAACGAGTGATTAACGCTCCATACCCGATACTGGCGCCATGACCGATTCCGCTTCAGAGATGTATATGATGGAGACAGCGCCCACGGGCGAGGCCTTGCCAGATCGCCTGCTGTTTCACCTTTCCGTGTGCCCGTTCAGCCGTCAGGCACGTGTTCTGCTGGGGGAAAAGGGCCTGGATTTTGCGGAAAAAATCGAACCCATTTGGGAGCGGCGAGAGGAGTTTTTGGCCCTCAACCCGGCCGGGGCCGTCCCCGTGATGGTCGAGCCCGAAGGTATCACGATCAGCGGTATTGGCCCATTGCGGGAATATCTGGAAGAAACCCGGAACGCAAACCCCCTGTTGCCGACCGCCCCGGCGGCCCGCGCGGAAGTGCGCCGGCTGGTGGTCTGGTTCGACGAAAAATTCAATCTGGAGGTCACGGAACCGCTGGTCGATGAAAAATTCATGAAGCTGTTCCTGGGCCTGGGCGCGCCTGATTCCCGGGCCTTGCGGGCGGCGAAGACCAATATTCGGCATCATCTGGATTATATCGATTATTTGGCGGAGCGCCGCCGCTGGCTGGCAGGCGATGCCTTGTCACTCGCCGATATCGCCGCCGCCGCGCATCTTTCTTGCGCCGATTATCTGGGGGATGTGCCCTGGGAGGATCACGCGGAGGCAAAAGCCTGGTATGCGCGGGTGAAATCTCGCCCCAGTTTCCGCACAATTCTGAACGATACCATTCCAGGCTGCCGCCCCCCGGCCCATTACGCCAACCTGGATTTTTAGGAACCCGTTGATTGTATCGGACCGCCGTCATTCTGGTTGCGGCCCTCGCTGCCTTGGCGGGGGTACTGGTGCTTGCGGCATTGGCCTTGGGCGCGATCCGCTATGAAAGCCGCACGGGCTACTATGGCCCCGTGTTTGATGCAGACGGCACCGGGATTTACACCATCCGGCGTGATGCCCGGGGCATTGTGCTGGGGTTTGGCTGGGAGATGCTGACCCCTCCCGCGCGGGTTTATGTTCTGACCGACAGGCTTTCCCTGCGGCGGATTTCCCTGGCGGACGGGGCGGAAGAGGTTTTGGAAACCTGGGATGAAACGCCACTTTCGGGCAGCCAATCCAAAGAATATCAAGGCCGCATTTTTGGCTATCCGCAGATGCGGCTGGAAGCCGCCGAGGGTCAGGTATCCTACCTGGTCCGCTATGACCGGCGCGATGCAGATACGACCCCTGAATTTCGGTTGGCCGGAATCTGGAAAACCGATGGCGGTGGGGCGAAGGGAAACTGGATCACTGGCACCACCTATCCCCCAGGCCTGGGAAGCCCGGTGCTGTCGGGCCGCTGGGAGGTGGTTTCCATGCGCGATTCCGAAGGCATGCCCGGCGGCATCCTTCTTGTGGATGAGAAAAAAGGGGAAACTCGGCTGTTGAAAACCACGGCCCCGTTGCAAGACCAGTATCCGCACGGCCTCACCGCCCCGGATTACGACGGGTTGCTGCGGCGGACGGAAATCGAGCGCCTTCAGCTTCTCACCGACACCCGGCGCGATTTGATCGCCAAATTCACCGCCGAAGGGATGAATGAGGGCGCCGCCACGCTGGCCGCCAACACGGCCATGCAGGAGATGAACCTGTTGCCGCGCCCGCCCAGCCTGACCGCCACCCCGGTTCCCGATTCCACGGCAGAAGGGCGGACGGTCTTCGACATCAGCGCCATGGAATTCACCGTGGGCCTGTTTGCCGATATCGCGCAAGCGATCTCCCACCCCGGCACGGCGGTGGAAAAAGGGGGAACGTATTTGCGCCACCAAGATTTTGATACCAGCGAACGGCTGAACCAATGGCTCGCCGATGGCAATCGAAAGTTCCTCATCCGCACCGATGCGGGGCTTTTTGAACTGAACGTTACCCGTTATTCCTGGCCAGGGAATATCCCGGAAAGCCCCGACCCATGAGTACGCCCGGGAACACGCCCCATAATCGGCTGTTCGTGTTTGGCCTGGGCTATTCCGCAACCGCCCTGGCGACGGCCTTGATCGCCGAGGGTTGGGTTGTCGCCGGGACGGTCCGCAACCCGGACGGCGCGGAAAAGCTGAAAGCTTTGGGTATCGAGGCCCATGTTTTTGACGGCATGGCACCGTTAGACCCAGGCGTGTTTGCCGAGACCACCCATGTATTGGGGTCGATCCCGCCAGGCACGGCGGGCGATCCGGCGCTGATCCAGCACAAAGCCGATCTGGCCGCCCTGCCCAGCCTGCGTTGGGTCGGCTATTATTCCACCGCCGGGGTATATGGGGATGCGGGCGGGGCCCTCGTGGATGAATCCCGGGTTCTACAACCGTCCAGCGCCCGCGCCCGCCGCCGGGTGATGGCAGAGGCGGATTGGCGCGGCCTGGGCGCCCATCTGTTCCGCCTTGCGGGGATATATGGCCCAGGTCGCAGCCCGCTCGACCGGGTGCGCGACGGCAATGCCCGCTGCATCGTCAAGCCCGGGCATAAATTTTCCCGCATTCATGTGGCGGATATCGTGGCGGTCACCCGCGCGGCCATGGCACGGCCCAACCCCGGCGCGGCCTACAATGTTTGCGATGATGAACCGGCGGAACCCGCCGAGGTGATTCGCTATGCCTGCCACCTTTTGGGCGTTACGCCGCCGCCGGACGAACCTTTCGAGCAGGCCCGTAGCACCATGAGCGCCATGGCGCTGTCTTTTTGGAAAGATAATCGGGTGCTGGTGAACCGCCGCCTGCATGAAAAGCTGGGCGTGATCCTGACCTACCCCACCTATCGGGAAGGCCTGCGGGCAATCCTGGCGGAAAACGCCTAACCCTCCGCCTCCAGGTCTTCCAGCAATGTGCCGACGGTGAGGGCCAGCTTGGCCAGGTCTTCCTCCCGGGACAGCCGATGGTCGCCATCCTTGATCAGGGTCACCACCACATCGGGGCTGCGTAGTTTTTCCTGAATGGCGAGGGAGGTTTGCCAGGGCACATCCGGGTCTTCCATGCCGTGCAGCAGGCGAACCGGGCAATCCAGGGGAATTTCGGCCCGCAAAATCAGTTGATTTTCAGCCTCTTCCACCAGATTTTTGGTAAATGGCGTGAGGTCGGGGCCATAGGGGCTGGGGACATAAGCCACGCCTTTTTCCCGGATGGCTTGCCAATATTCGGCGGGCAGTTGCGTTGGGAGCAAATCCGCTGTGAAATCCGGCGCGGCGGCAAGGCCCACCAGACCGGCCACGCGGTCGGGGCGGGCCAGCGCGGTGAGCAGCATCAGCCATCCCCCCATGGAGGACCCCACCAGCACTTGCGGTCCTTCCGTCAACCGGTCCAGCGCCGCCACCGCATCGGCGGCCCAGCGACCGATGGTGCCGTCCTCGAATTTGCCAGAGGAAAACCCATGGCCGGTATAATCAAAGCGCAGAAAGGCTTGCCCCCGCAGGCGGCAATAGGCCTCCAGCTCAACGGCCTTGCTGCCCTCCATATCCGACATATAACCGGGCAGGAACATCACTCCCGGCGATCGCCCCGGGCTTTTGTGATAGGCAAGGCGATGGCCATCGTCCAGGTCTAGGAAATCGGGGGTTTCACTCATGGGGTGCATCCTTTGTGGTAAGGATTCTTGTCCTCGGCTCTGCGCCGTGTTTTAAAGGCGTGGCCATGGAACCGCAACCCTCCCACAGCCTCTCGGGGCGCACGATTCTCCAGGTCCTGCCCGCGCTGGAAACCGGCGGGGTGGAACGGGGCACCATCGAAATGGCGGCGGCGATCACGGCGGCGGGGGGGCGTGCCCTGGTGGCCTCTGCCGGGGGCGGGATGGAACGGGATCTGGCCCGCGTCGGCGGCATTCATATCCCGCTGCCCCTGGAAAAACGCGATCCTGGCAGCATTTTGATGAATAGCGGGCGCCTGCGGAAACTGATCGGGCGGGAAAAGGTGGATCTGGTCCATGCCCGGTCTCGCGCCCCTGCCTGGAGCGCGCTCTACGCCACCCGGCGCACGGGCACCCCCCTGGTCACCACCTTCCATGGCACCTATGGCGCAAAAAATTTCCTGAAGCGCCGCTATAACGCGGTGATGACGGCGGGGGACCGGGTGATCGCCATCTCCGATTTCATCGCCAATCATATCCAAACCCTCTATCCCCTGGACCCGGACCGCCTGCGCATCATCCCGCGCGGCGTGGATACGGACCGATTCGACCCCGATCTGGTCTCCGCCAGGCGCCTGATCGCGCTCAGCCAGCAATGGCGCCTGCCCGATGGCGCCCGCACGGTGATGCTGCCGGGCCGCCTGACCCGTTGGAAAGGGCAAATCCCCTTCATCGAAGCGGCGGCGGAACTGGATCGGGAGGACCTGAAATGGTTGATCGTGGGCGATGATCAGGGCCGCAGCGCCTATCGCAGGGAACTGGAATCGCTGATCAAGAAACGCGGACTGCAAGACCGGGTCTGGCTCATGGGGCCGTGCAAGGATATGGATGTGGCCTATCTGTTGGCCGATGTGGTGGTTTCGGCCTCCTTGGAGCCCGAAGCCTTCGGCCGCGTCGCCATCGAGGCCCAGGCCATGGGCCGGGCGGTGATCGCCACCGACCATGGCGGGGCGCAGGAAACGGTAATTCCGGGCAAAACCGGCACCTTGGTGCCGCCCCATGATGTGGGCGCCCTGGCCGAGGCGGTGGCCGCCGCCATCGACCTGCCGCCGGATGCGCGCGCCCTTTTGGCGGAGAACGCCCGCACCCATGTGCAGCAGAATTACACCACCGCCCTGATGTGTGCGCGCACGATCAATGTGTATGCGGAGTTGCTATAACCCGGCAAACCTTGACAGCCTCCGCAAAAACCCCAATCTTCCGCCGCTGAACCGTTTTTTACCCATAACCCGACGAAAGCTTTTGACCCATGGTTGCGATCACCCTCCCCGACGGCGCTGTCAAATCCTATGACGGACCGGTGAGCGGGCAGACTATCGCCGCCGATATTGGCCCCGGATTGGCCAAGGCGGCGCTGGCCGTGCGCGTGGATGGGGAAATGTGGGACCTGACCCGGGAAATCGCGCGGGATGCCGCCGTCTCCCTGGTGACCGCCAAGGACGATGACGCCCTGGAACTGCTGCGCCACGATGCTGCCCATGTGATGGCCCAGGCGGTGCAGGAGCTGTTCCCCGGTACCCAGGTGACCATCGGCCCGGCCATCGAGAACGGGTTCTATTACGATTTCGCCCGCAACGAGCCGTTCAAGCTGGAAGAACTGGAACTGATCGAAAAGCGCATGGCGGAGATCGTCGACCGCGATCTGCCCATCGTGCGCGAGGTCTGGGACCGGGAGCAGGCGAAAAAGACTTTCGCCGATATGGGCGAGGCCTATAAGGCGGAGATTATCGAGGATATCATCGCCCCGGACGAGCCGGTGACCATCTATCGCCAGGGTGACTGGTTCGACGTGTGCCGGGGCCCGCATTTGCCGAGCACGGGCAAGCTGGGCAAGGCTTTCAAGCTGATGAAACTGGCTGGCGCCTATTGGCGGGGCGATTCGCGCAATGCCATGTTGCAGCGGATTTATGGTACAGCTTGGTCCGATCCCAAGCAGTTACGGTCTTATCTTCATATGTTGGAAGAGGCGGAAAAGCGCGATCATCGTCGCCTGGGCCGGGAAATGGACCTGTTCCACCTGCAAGAAGAGGCGCAAGGCGGCGTGTTCTGGCATCCAAAGGGCTGGACCGTGTATCGCATGCTGCAAAACTACATGCGCAGCCGCTTGGAAGACGCGGGCTATGTGGAAGTGAACACGCCGGAGCTGGTGGACCGCGCCCTGTGGGAAGCCTCCGGCCATTGGGAAAAGTTCCGCGATAATATGTTCATCAGCGAAGCCGATGAACGGTTCCTGGCGCTGAAACCCATGAACTGCCCCTGCCATGTGCAGATTTTCCGGCAGGGCATCAAAAGCTACCGGGACCTGCCCTTGCGCATGGCCGAGTTCGGCTCCTGCCACCGGTACGAACCCTCGGGTGCGCTGCATGGGCTGATGCGGGTGCGCGCTTTCGTGCAGGATGATGCGCATATCTTCTGCACCGAAGATCAGATCGTGTCGGAGACCAAGGAATTTTGCGCCCTGTTGACCTCGGTCTACAAAGACCTGGGGTTCGAGTCGGTGGTGGTGAAGTTCTCCGACCGGCCGGAAGTGCGCGCCGGATCGGACGAAACCTGGGACCGGGCCGAGGGCGCCCTGAAAGAAGCCACCGAGGCGGCGGGCCTGGAATGGACCCTGAACCCCGGCGAAGGCGCCTTTTATGGTCCGAAGCTGGAATTCGTCTTGCGCGATGCCATTGGCCGGGATTGGCAATGCGGCACCTTGCAGGTGGATTTCGTGCTGCCCGAACGGCTGGATGCCAACTATGTGGGCGAGGATGGGGAAAAACACCGCCCTGTTATGCTGCACCGGGCAATTCTCGGCACTTTCGAGCGTTTCATGGGCATTTTGATCGAAAATACCGCCGGGCGGCTGCCGCTCTGGCTCGCCCCGGTGCAGGTAGTGGTCGCCACCATTACCGAGGCCGCCGATGGTTATGCGGAAGAAACCGCAAAAAAGCTGCGGGCTGCGGGCTTGCGGGTGGAAACCGACCTGCGCAACGAAAAGATCAATTTCAAGGTGCGCGAACATAGCCATGCCAAGGTGCCGGTGCTGGCCGTTGTGGGCGCGCGGGAGGCCGAAGAAGGCACGGTTGCCTTGCGGCGGCTGGGCGGTAAGGCGCAGGAAGTGCTTGCGCTCTCCGAGGCAATTGATAGATTAATTGAGGAAGCAGCGGGTCCGTTGGGTGCGGGCCCTGCTTAACACAAGCCGAACGGCGCAAAGGTGACCTCTCCGCTTTGGAATAGGCGGGAGACCTCACCGCGCCGTATTTTGGCGTCATAGAGGAGTTTTACGATAGCCAGACAACCGATGCAGGCGCAACCGTCCCGCGAGGGACCCCGCGTAAATGAATTCATCGAGATCGATAAGGTCCGACTTGTCGACGCCGACGGAGAGATGGTGGGCGTCGTCTCCTCCAGGGAAGCTTTGGAAATGGCGCGGGAAGTGGGCCTCGACCTGGTCGAAGTTTCTCCGAACGCCGACCCGCCCGTCTGCAAAATCCTCGATTACGGCAAATATAAATACGAGGCGCAGAAAAAGCGCCACGAACAGCGCAAAAAGCAAAAGACCGTCGAGGTAAAGGAAATCAAGATGCGCCCGGGCATCGACGAGCATGATTATCAGGTCAAGATGCGGGCCATTAACAAATTCATCGACAATGGCGACAAGGTCAAAGTCACCTTGCGTTTCCGCGGTCGGGAACTCAGCCGCCAGGAGTTGGGCATGAAAGTGCTCGAACGGGTGCGTGACGAAACCGAGGAAGCCACCAAGGTCGAACAACATCCCCGCATGGAAGGCCGCCAGATGGTGATGGTCTTGGCGCCCAAGGTCTCATAACGGCGCCGCTTCTCGGCATCGCCAGCCCCCGGGCCTGATCCGGGGGTCAACAACCCTTCCGCCAGTTCTGGATTGTAGGATCGGGGTAACGCGTTAGCCCCTCGCCGCCTTCCGTCCGCATCCCCGCCCGGGGATCAGAATCCAAGCGTGTCGAAAGTGGTCGGCGCGGGCACCAGCACCCTATTTTCCCGGTCCTCCACCTGTTTGATGGCATAACCCCGTTCATTGCCGCCGGAATAGAAAAAGCGGAACACCCCATCTTGGCCCGCGAAGCCTTTGGGGTCGGTAATGGCTTCGGGGGAATAATCCGGCCCGCCTTCCCGGCCCGCGAGCACCACCGCCAGGGCGGCGGCATCATACCCCAGAGTCGCCAACCGCGCCGGTGGTTCCCCATAGGTGCGTTCATATCGTTCCATGAAAGCAGCCCGCGTCGCGTCCGATGGGGCGGCGAACCAGGCGCCGTTCAGGGCCGGTTCCGTGCCGATGCCCGGCACATCCCATTGCCCGGTGCCCATGATCTGCACCCGTTTTGGATCGATGTAGTAGTACGGCAGCAAGGCGGCAACGGAGGCCAGGCGCCGCCCGCCTTCCGCCAACAACAGCCCGTTATAGGCACGATCGCGGGTATAGCGTTGGGCCAATTCCTTGACCACCGGGGTGGGGTCTCCCGCTTCCGGATCATAGAGCGCCACATGGGCGAGGGTCGCCCCCTGGTCATAGGCGGCGTTGCTCAGCGCCTCCACCGCGATATTGCCGTAATCGTTATCGGGCGCCAGGATCGCCAGCCGATCGACCCCCCGGGAGATGGCGAATCGCACCACCGTATCCACCTCCTGGCTGGGCAGGAAGCCCATCACGAAAATACCATCATCGGCGACTGACATATTGTTGGAAAACGCGACCGCCGGCACCCCCGCGCCTTGCAGGATCGGCGTCACCGCCAAGACCGACTCGGAAAACAACGGCCCCAGCACCAGGGAGGCCTGCTCATCCACCGCCAACAGGGCGGCGCTGGCGGCGCCATCTTCGGTGCCCCGGGTATCATAGGGGCGCAGCTCCACCATGGTATTGCCGAATTCGAACAGGGCCATCTGCGCCGCGTTCAAGATGGATTTGCCCACTTTGGCCGCCCGCCCGCTTAAGGGCAGCAGCACCGCCACCCGGACCTTGCCATTGATGAGGATTGCATTGCCGGTATAGTTGAAATCGCCCGGGTCCTGGACATCCGTATTGGGCCCGGTCACAGTGATTTCCGTACCGTTATTGTCGGGCCCACCCTGTTGCGCCCGGTTAGAGGTGCAAGCCGCCCCGGACAACAACAAGACGCACATCATGAACGACAGGATCAAACGATGAAACGGCGGCATCTTGGTCTCCCTCCCAGGGCCCCGGCATGACAGCTTACCCTAATGCCGAAGGCCCCGAGAGTAAACCCGTGGCACCCGGCCTTTACCTGGTGGCGACCCCCATCGGCAACGCCCGCGATCTGGGCCTGCGCGCGTTGGATGTGTTGCGCGCCGCCCAGGTGATCGCCTGCGAAGATTCTCGGGTTTCCGGCAAATTGCTGTCCCTCTATGGCATCAAGAGCACCCTGATCCCCTATCATGACCATAATGCGGCCAGGGTGCGGCCCAAATTGCTGGAACGCCTGGCCCGTGGTGAGATCGTGGCGTTGATTTCCGATGCGGGCACGCCATTGATTTCCGATCCCGGCCAGAAACTGGTGCGGGACTGCCGGGCCGCCGGATTGCCGGTCACCACGGTACCTGGGGCCTCCTCCGTGTTGGCGGCGCTGACCCTGTCTGGCCTGCCCGCGGACCGGTTTATGTTCGCCGGATTTCTGCCGCCGAAAACCGTGGCGCGGAAAGCAACCCTGGCCGACCTCGCCCCTATTCCAGCAACTTTGGTCATTTTGGAATCGCCCAAGCGCCTCGCCGCCAGCCTGGCGGATATGGCGGAGATGCTTGGAGATCGGGAGGCCTGCGTCGCCCGGGAACTGACCAAGATGTTCGAGGAATTGCGCAATGGCTCTTTGCCTGAATTGGCCGACCATTACGCGGAACATGGCCCCCCGAAGGGCGAAGTGGTGGTGGTGGTCGCGCCGCCCGATGCAAAACCCGCCCTGGATCCGGCGGCGCTCGCGGACCGGCTGCGCGCCGTGCTGGCGGAAAACTCCTTGCGCGATGCGGTGGCCCAGGTGGTGGCGGAAACCGGATTGCCGCGCAAGCAGGTCTATGCCCAGGCCTTGGCCGTCGTAAAAGATGCGGACTAAAGAAAAACGGCAAACCGCCTACCGCGCGGGGATTTGGGCGGAAACCCTGGCTGTTTGGTATTTGCGGCTGAAGGGCTACCGCATTCTCGCGCGGCGCCTGCGTAGCCCGGTGGGCGAGCTGGATATCGTCGCCCGTCGGGGCCGGGTGGTGGCCTTTATAGAGGTCAAGTCTCGGCCGGATGCGGTCACCGCCGCCGCCTCCCTCACCCCGCAGCAACAACGCCGCATCGAAAAAGCGGCCCTGGCCTATATGGCACATCTCCCCAAAGGCGCCGATCTCGATATGCGATTCGATGTGTTCCTGGTGGCGGGGTCGGCGCGCTTGCAACATATGGCCGATGCCTGGCGTCCAGCGGGGCAGGTTTAGAAAACCTTCACTTTTTGCGGGCAGAATATGTGTGTCCACCATAACTTAGCCGCAGAGCCTCAGGTCATGCTCAAAGCCGTTCCCCTGATGTTATTGATGCTCGCCGCCTTGGCGGTCGCGGGCTGCACCGCCACCGGCGTGGCCGTGGGGGCCGGGGCCACCATCGGTGTCGCCGCTTTCCAGGAACGGGGCCTAAAAGTGGCCGCGAAGGACACGCTGCTGATCGCCAAGGTGCGGGCAAACCTGCTGGAAGAAGATGCCGGGCTCGCCGCCGCCATGGGGGTGGATGCCTATGAAGGCCGGGTCTTGTTGGCGGGCGGAGTGGAAGATGAAAACACGCGCGCGGTGGCCTTGGCCGCCGCCTGGCGTGTGGACGGTGTGGAAGAAGTGATCAACGAGATTTACCTCACCGGGCCCGGCGATCTGGCGGATTTCTCGCAAGATGCCTGGATTTCCGCGAAAGCCAATGCCCGCCTCGCCTTCGATTCCCAGGTTCATGCCATCAATTATTCCCTCACCACCCATGACCGGGTGATCCATGTGATGGGTATCGCCCGCAACGGCCCGGAATTGGAGCGGGTGATCGGCCATTTACGGGACATCGATGGGGCACACCGGGTGGTCAGCCATGTGCGCGTGCTGCCCCAGCAGCAGGTGGTCGCGCGGGAGAGTTCTTGACCCTTCCCGAAACCGTGTTACCAATCCGGTTAACCCTTAAAGACAGATAACCGGATCGCGCCATGACTCTCAGCGTCGCCCTGCAGATGGACCCCGTGGAAACCATCGATATCAACGGGGATTCCTCCTTCGTCCTGGGCCTGGAAGCCCTCAAGCGGGGGTATCGCCTGTATCATTACCTGCCGCGGGATCTCGCCTTTCATCGCAACCGTGTAATGGCCTATGTGCGCCCGCTCACCTTGCGGCGGGAGCATGGCAACCATCATAGCCTGGGCGATCCCTCCTGGATGGATCTGGCGGAACTTGATGTGGTGTTGATGCGCCAGGACCCGCCGTTCGACATGTCCTACATCACCGCAACCCATTTGCTGGAACATGTGCATCCCGAAACCCTGGTGGTGAACGATCCGGTGAATGTGCGCAATGCGCCGGAAAAACTGCTGGTCACCCATTTTCCCGATCTGCTCCCGCCCACCCTGATCGCCAATCGGCGAGACCTGGTGGAGGAATTTCGTGCAGAACATCAAGATATCATCGTTAAGCCCTTGTTTGGAAACGGCGGTGCGGGTGTTTTCCATCTGCCGCCGGGGGATGAGAACCTGAATTCCTTGTTGGAGCTTTTCGGCGGCATTTTCCGCGAACCCGTGATCGTGCAGAGATATCTTCCCGAGGTGCGCAAGGGCGATAAGCGGATCATTTTGGTGAATGGCAAACCGGCAGGCGCCGTCAACCGTATCCCGGCCCAGGGCGAAGCGCGGTCTAACATGCATGTGGGCGGCCAGGCCGTGGCCACGGAGCTCACCACGCGGGAACAAGAGATTTGTGAGGCCATCGGCCCCACCTTGAAGGAACA
Source organism: Magnetospiraceae bacterium (assembly GCA_049605255.1). Lineage (GTDB taxonomy): Bacteria > Pseudomonadota > Alphaproteobacteria > Rhodospirillales > JBMYUJ01 > JBMYUJ01. The sequence continues at coordinate 52,715 of JBMYUJ010000006.1, read as the reverse complement.
GGGCCTGATCTTCGTGGGCATCGACGTGATCGGCGATTACCTGACCGAGATCAATGTCACCTCGCCCACCGGTATCCAGGAAATCAACCGGTTCAACGGCAGCGCGCTGGAAGCCGACATCTGGGATGCCATCGAAGCCCGGCTCTAAGCCGATAAATCAGGCGATGGAAATCAGCGCGTCGGGGCGGCGGTGCTGTCTTTCAATCCGCAGGGTGTAAAGGGCCATGAACAGCCAGAACCCATGGAAGAAAACACCTGCCAAAATGACCAATTGCCCCGGGATGGCACCAATCGAGGCCCGATGGAAAAGCTCGGCCACGGAGCCCAGCGGCGCCGGATGGATCAGCAGCTTGCCATAATAGGCGGAGGCCTGCACCACCAAGATATACCCATAGTTCTTGCGCAGACGGCGCCCCACCGACCGCAGGTAGCTGATATGGAACCGGGGTCTTTCATAATCATTGGCGAGGAGGGTGTTCCACTCCCCATCCAATTCCACTTCCTCGCCGCGCAGCATGGGGGCGTAAAAATCCGTCTCCATCAGGCGGCAGCGGGCGCGCCAGACGTTGAAATAGCGGTAGCGCCGCGCTTCCAACAACAAGAACACCACGATCAGTAAGCCCACCAGGATCAACGGCAGAGGGGAGGAATCTGGCTGGGAATAACTCAGCGACAGGGCAATCCCCGTTGTGACCACCGCCCAGTTGGTGGTGGTATCCAGGCGAGACCGCCAGATGGTGCTGCGATAGACTTCCCCCCGATACAGGTGAGCTACCGCGCCCATTTCCGGACTGGAAAATGCGTTCTTGGAATTCTTCAATCTGCCTTCGGCAAAACGCCGTCTCCCGATGCGGTTTCCCTGCCCCGATCCCTACGGATCCGGCCCTGCGCGCTAAAGCCCGTTTTGGGTTGTGTTTTGAAATTCTTGCTTAGCGTTAAGACAATAACATACCGAGCATATAATTTAGAATTAATTGTCCTTTAGGCGTTGTTTTCAGGAATTTTCCATCCCAATGCAGGTAACCGTCCCCAATAAGCTCATGGAGAGGCGCCTGTGCTACAACCGCCGACCAGACTCGCCCCGTACGGGTAGCGATCCAGTCCGTGTCGACCCCTTCGACGAGACGCAAACCCATCATCACCATCTCTTCGGCCCGCTCCGACGCGGAGAGTGTTAACCGTTCTAAGGTGCCCCCCTGCCCCGCCAAGGCCCGGGCCAACCAAGTCTCCGGTTTCGGAACCTCCCGAATCGCCTGATCGCCGATCCGGCCATGGGCGCCGGGGCCGATGCCGATCCAGTCTCCCAGCCGCCAATAGATCAGGTTATGGCGGCATTCGCTGCCGGGCCGGGCGTGGTTGGATACCTCATAGGCGGGCAGGCCTGCCGCCGCCAAAACCTCCTGCGTGAGGTCAAACAGATCGGCGCCCAGCTCTTCCGGCGCGGCGGGCACGCCGGTTTTGTGAAACACCGTGCCCTTTTCGATGGTGAGCTGATAGGCAGACAGGTGATCCGGCGCGAAGGTGAATGCCGTTTGTAGCTGACCCCGCCAATGATCCGCTGATTGCCCGGGCAGGCCGTAGATCAGATCGAAGGAATAGCGGTCAAAATGCTTTTGGGCCAGATCGATGGCGCGGCATGCCTCCGCCGCGTCATGCACCCTGCCCAAGAACCGCAAATGGGTATCGTCGAAACTTTGGATGCCAAGGGAGAGACGGTTCACCCCCGCCGCCTTGAAGGCGGCAAACCGCCCGGCCTCCGCCGTGCCCGGATTGGCCTCCAGGGTGATTTCCGGGTCGGGGGCAAACCCCCAGAGCCTGTCGATGGTGTCCAAAACCTGCCCGGTAACCGCCGGGTCCATGAGCGACGGTGTGCCGCCGCCGAAAAACACCGTGTCCACCTTTCGTCCCTGGGTTTCCCGGTGAAACCTTGTCAGTTCCGCGTCATAGGCCTGGGCCCAGGCCGCACTATCGATGCGCTGCGCCTCATGGCTGTTGAAGTCGCAATAGGGACATTTGGACAGGCAGAACGGCCAATGGATATAGATCCCGAACAGGGCCTATTCCTCGAAACAGGCGGCGACCAATTGCCGGAAGGCATTGGCCCGATGGCTCATGGCATGTTTTTTTTCCGGCGCCATTTCGCCGAAAGTAACGGCATGGCCATCGGGCAGGAACACCGGGTCATAGCCGAAGCCCTGATCCCCCCGGGGGGGCCAAGTGAGGGTACCGTGCACCGTGCCTTCGAAGCTTTCCAGATGGCCGTCGGGCCAGCACAGCGCCAGCACGCAGACAAAATGGGCGCTGCGGTCGTCCTCGCCTTCCAGCTTTTCCTCCACCTTTTCCATGGCGAGACGGAAATCCCGGTCTGGCCCGGCCCAGCGGGCGGAAAAAATACCGGGATCGCCCCCCAACGCACGCACGGCCAAACCGGAATCATCGGCCAGGGCGGGCAGATTGGCGCCCAAGGCAGCGGCGCGCGCCTTTAGTTCCGCATTGGCGGCGAAGCTATCGCCATCTTCCACCGGTTCCGGCAAATCCAATTCCCCGGCAGAGACCACCTTGACCCCGAACGGGGCCATCAGATCGCCGATCTCGCGCACCTTGCCCGCGTTATGGCTGGCAATGACCAGGGTATCGCCGGTGAATTTCCGCGCCATGGCTCAGGCCCCCCCGATCGCCGCCTTTTGTACCGCGACCAGTTCGCTCACGCCTTTTTTGGCGAGGGCCAGCAGCTCCATGAATTGGGCTTCACTGAACGGGTCCGCCTCGGCGGTGCCTTGGATCTCTACAATCCCACCGGTGCCGGTCAGCACGAAATTGGCATCCGCCTCGGCAGCGGAATCCTCATCGTAATCCAAATCCAACACGGCGGTATCCTGATACAGCCCGCACGACACCGCCGCCACCTGATCGATCAGCGGCAGCGCCGGGAGAATTCCCAGTTTCACCAAGCGTTGCAGCGCCAGATGCAGCGCCACATAGCCGCCGGTGATGGAGGCCGTCCGGGTGCCGCCATCGGCCTGGATCACATCGCAATCCACGGTGATCTGCATTTCCCCCAGGGCTTTCAGGTCTGTTACCGCACGCAGGCTGCGGCCAATCAGGCGCTGGATTTCCTGGGTGCGGCCCGATTGCTTGCCTCGCGCCGCCTCCCGGCCCATGCGATCATGGGTGGATCGGGGCAGCATGCCATATTCGGCGGTGACCCAGCCCTTGCCGCCGCCGCGCAGCCACGGCGGCACCCGTTCTTCCACCGAGGCGGTGCACAGCACATGGGTATGGCCAAAGCGGGCGAGGCAGGACCCCTCCGCATGGCGGTTCACATTGGTCTCCAGAATAATCTCGCGCAGTTGGTCAGGTGCGCGTCCAGATGGTCTCATAATCAGGCTCTCCCCCGTCGGTATTGCCCCCGGGGATGGCCTCCTTAAAGCGGAATGTCAAGGCCTCGTCGTATCGGGGCGCTCCTGCCGCGATTGACCCGGGGCCTGGGCGTTACTACATTGCGCCCACGATGATTACGGAACTCAACGACCGCGCCCGCGAAATCATGCGAGAAATCGTCCAGTCTTACTTGGAGACCGGCGAACCCGTGGGGTCGCGCACGCTGTCGAAGGTACAGTCCATCGATCTGTCCCCCGCCTCCATCCGCAATGTGATGGCGGATTTGGAGGATTTGGGCCTGCTCTATGCGCCCCATAAATCCGCCGGGCGCCTGCCGACGGATACGGGCCTGCGGCTCTATGTGGATGGCCTGCTGGAAGTGGGTAATCTTACCAAGGTGGAGCGCGCCGCAATCGAAGCCCAATGCAAATCCGCCGGGCGCACGTTGGAAGCCGCGCTGACCCAGGCGACGGAAACCTTATCCGGCCTGTCCAACTGCGCCGGGTTGGTGGCCGCCCCCAAAGGCGAGGCGCCACTGCGGCATATCGAATTCGTCTCCCTCAATCCGGGCCGGGCCATGGCCATTTTGGTGGGGGAAAACGGCGTGGTGGAAAACCGGGTGGTCTCTGTCCCCGCCGACCTCGCGCCCTCCACCCTGGTGCAGGCGAGCAATTTTCTATCGGCGCGCCTGGTGGGGAAGACCCTGGCCGAGGGCCTGAAGGACATCTCGGCTGACCTGGAAACCCATCGCAGTGAACTGGATGCCCTGACCAGCCGCGTTGTGGAGGCGGGGTTGGCCACCTGGACCGGTGGGTCCGCCAAGGAATCCCTGATCGTGCGGGGTCAGGCCCATTTGTTGGAGGATGTGGGCGCGCTGACCGATCTGGAACGCATTCGCGGCCTGTTCGAGGTGCTGGAAACCAAGGAAGCCGTGTTGAAACTGATGAACCTCGCCGATTCGGCAGAGGGCGTGCAGATTTTCATCGGCGCCGATAATCCCCTGTTCGCCGAGGCGGGCTGCTCCATGGTGGTGGCGCCGTTCCGGGATGGGGAAGAAAAGATCGTCGGCGCCATCGGCGTGATCGGCCCGACCCGGCTGAATTATGCCCGCATCATTCCGATGGTGGATTTCACGGCCAAAATCGTTGGCCGCTTGATTGGATAACGGAGAAACGGAAAAGACCATGTCGCCAAACGACGAGAAGCAACCGGAAACCCCCGAAACCGCGCAAACCCCCGAGGCGGATTCCGAAGCCCTGCCTGAAGAAGAGCTGCAGGAAATCGGCGCCGAGGAGCTGGGCGCGATCTTCGACAATGGCCGCCTGGAGGAGCTGGAAGCGGAAAAGGCGCAGATCAAGGATCAGCTCCTGCGCGCCATGGCTGAAACAGAAAACCTACGCCGCCGCAGCGCCCGGGAAAAAGAGGACGCCTCACGCTATGCGGTGACCAATTTCGCCCGCGATATGCTGGGCGTGGCCGATAACCTCCACCGGGCGCTGGAAAGCATGCCCAAAGACGCGGATGGGGGCCTGGCCGCCATCGCCGAAGGGGTGCAGTTGGTATCGCGGGAACTGGCGCAAACATTCGAACGCCACGGCATCAAGAAGGTCGAGGCCGCAGGCAAGCCGTTCGACCATAACCTGCATCAGGCCATGTTCGAAGTGCCCGACGCGTCCGTGCCCAGCGGCACCGTGGTGCAGGAATTGGCCCCCGGCTATGTGATACACGATCGGCTATTGCGCCCCGCCATGGTGGGTGTCGCCAAGGGCGGGCCCAAGGAAGCGCCCAAACCCGATGCCGATGCCGACGGAAACGGCGATTCCGCTGCCGCCACCGCCTACGACAAACCGCCGGAAGCCGGCGGCAAGGTGGATACAAAAACCTGAAACGGGTTTCCCGCGCGAAACATACCGACCCCACGCTCTCGTCACCCCCGGGCCCAGACCCAGGGGGCTATTTGGCCATTTTCTGCTAAAACCGTAACAGGATCGCCAGCAGCACCAACCCCGCGCTGATCAAGCAACCCACCGCCAACATATGCAGCGCCGACCGGATATCACTGGGCGTGGCGCGGGCGCGACCCGATCCGATCCAGGGATCCTCCACCACCGCTTCCCGGTAGCGGCGGGGCCCGGCCAGGGCCAAACCCAGCGCCCCGGCCATGGCGCCCTCCGGCCAGCCCGCATTGGGGGATCGATGCTTGCCCGCATCGCGCAGCATGGTGGTGAGGGCTTTCACCGGATTGCCCTTGGGCACAAACAGGGCCGCGCAACACAGGATCAACCCCGCCAGGCGGGCGGGAATGAGATTCAGGATATCGTCCAACCGCGCCGCCGCCATGCCAAAGGCCTGATGGCGTGGGGTACGATGGCCGATCATGCTATCCAGGGTATTGACCGCCTTGTAGACCAGCAAACCCGGCAGGCCGAACAGCAGATACCAAAAGATCGGCGCCACCACGCCATCGGAAAAGTTTTCCGCCGCCGATTCGATGGCCGCCCGGGCGACCCCATGCCCATCCAATTGCAGCGGGTCGCGGCCGACGATCTTGGCCACCGCCAAGCGCCCGCCTTCCAGACCCCCGGTTTTCAAACCCGCGCGCACCGCCGCCACATGGTCATAAAGCGAGCGTTGCGCGATCAAGGTCACGATCAGGGTCAACTCCACCGCCCAACCGAAGGGAAAATGCTGGCTCAGCCAGGCGATGATCCAACCCAGCGCCGCGCAGGGCAGCAGGATCATGATCACCGCGATCAATCCCCGCACCCGCCGGTCCATATCCCCCCGGGTTTCCCGGTTCAGCTTGCGATCCAGCCGGTCTATGGCCCGCCCGATGATCACCACCGGGTGGGGCAGACGGCGGAAAATCACATCCATCTCGCCCAGGTAGGCGTCCAGCACGAGGGCCGCCAGGAGCAGGAACAAGGGATCGAATCCGCCATGCGGAATGAGACCAAAGGTAAGCATGGCCGGGAGAATCCGGTTTCCCTTGGCGGGAATCAAGCCTTATAGTGCCGTCCACCCATTCCCGCCCGGAGGCACAGACCAGGCGGATCCCCAACGCTCGGAGGCAAAGGACCAAGCGCGATGACCGAAAAACCCGCCGTGATGCTCTGTGGCCATGGCAGCCGCGACCCGTCCGCCGTGGCGGAGTTTAACAATCTGGCCGTCCGCTTGCAGGCGCGCCTGCCCGATCAGCCGGTGGATAGCGGGTTTTTGGAATTTGCCCATCCGATCATCCGCGATGGGCTGGAAAACCTGAAAACCCAGGGCGCCACGCGCATTCATTGCCTGCCGGGGATGCTGTTCGCCGCCGGGCATGTGAAAAACGACCTGCCCTCGGAGGTGAATGATTTCGCCGCCGCCAACCCGGCGCTGGAGGTGCACTTCGGGCGCGAGCTGGGGATCGACTCCCGCCTGCTCGCCGCCGCCAAAGCCCGCATCGAAGAGGTGGAGGCAGCGGCCCCCACATCGGTGGAGCGGGCGGAGACGTTATTGGTCGTGGTCGGGCGTGGCACCAACGATCCGGATGCCAATTCCAATATTTCCAAGGTCGCCCGCATGCTGTGGGAAGGCATGGGGTTTGGCTGGTGCGAGGTGGCTTTTTCCGGCGTCGCCCACCCCCGGGTGGATGGTTGCCTGACCCATGCGGTGAAGCTGGGATTCAAGCGGATCATCGTGTTCCCCTATTTCCTGTTCACCGGGGTGCTGGTGCGGCGAATCTATGACCAGACCGACGCGGTGGCAGCGCTGCATCCGGGCGTGGAGATCCTCAAGGCCGGGTATCTCAACGATCATGACGGGGTGATCGAAACTTTCGTCTCTCGCCTGCAAGAGATCGCCACCGGCGAAAACGCCATGAACTGCCAGCTTTGCAAGTATCGGGAACAGATGATCGGGCGGGAGGCCGAGGTCGGCGCGCCCCAGGCCGGGCACCATCATCATGTGCGGGGGATCGGTACCGATGGGCACCATCACCATCACCACCACCATCATCATGATCATCCGCACGACCATGGCCATGACGGCACACCCGCCGCCAAACCCGCCGCCCAATCCGCCAAGAACGAATGACCCGTTTCGAATATTGCCGCGACCCGGCGGAAATCTACCGCCAATCCTTTGCCGCCATTCGCGCGGCCTGTGATCTGACGGCAATTCCGGCGGATTTGCAGCCCCTGGCGCTGCGCATTGTCCATGCCTGCGGCGATCCGGATATTCTCAACCATCTGCGCTGGTCGGCGGGCGCGGGGCAGGCCGGGGCCACGGCGCTGCAGCGGGGCGCCCCGATTCTCTGCGACGCCAACATGGTGGCGGCGGGAATCACCCGCCGGTTCCTGCCCACGCAGAACCCGGTGATCTGTACCCTGGATCAGGCCCGCGCCAAGGGGTCGACCCGTGCGGCGGCGGCGGTAGACCTCTGGCAGGCGCAATTGACTGGCGCGGTGGTGGCCATCGGCAACGCGCCCACCGCCTTGTTCCGTCTGTTGGAACTGTTGGCAGCGGGCGCGCCGCCCCCGGCGCTGATCATCGGCTTGCCGGTCGGGTTTATTGGCGCGGCGGAATCCAAGCAGGCCCTGGCGGATCATGCGGGCGATACCCCGTTTGTCACCCTGTTGGGGCGGCGCGGCGGCAGCGCCTATGCGGCGGCGGCGGTCAACGCCCTGTGTTTGGGGACCGCCGAATGACCCCCTGGCTCACCATCATCGGTATCGGAGAAGAGGGGCTATCGGGCCTGACCCCCGCCGCCCGCGCGGCCCTGGACGCGGCCAGCCATGTGGCGGGGGGCGCGCGCCATCTGGCCATGCTGCCCGCCGATGACCGACCCCGGGCCAGTTGGCAATGGGGGCTGTGGGACGGGTTGGATCAGGTCCTCGCCTGGCGGGGCAAGCCCGTTGCGGTGTTGGCGAGCGGCGATCCTTTTTGTTACGGCATCGCATCAACCTTGCTAAAACGGCTGGATGGTGGGGAAATGACCGTGATTCCAGCGCCTTCCGCCTTCAGCCTCGCCTGTTCGCGGCTGCGCTGGCCGTTGACGGATGTGGCGACCGTCACCGTGCATGGGCGGGCGCTGGACTCCATCAACCGGCACCTGTATCCGGGGGCGCGGCTGGTAATTTTGGCGCAAGATGGCACCACGCCTGCCGCCTTGGCCCGGCTGCTCACTGAAAAGGGGTATGGGGAAAGCACGCTCACGGTGCTGGAACATATGGGCGGGCCCCGTGAAAATCGCCTTGAAGGCGTCGCGCGGGACTGGACCCAGGAAACCTGCGCCGATCTCAATACCATTGGCCTCCACTGTGTCGGCGCTCCGAACCCCTTGTCGCATGAAGGGGCGGGTTTGCCCGACGACCTGTATGACCATGATGGGCAGATCACCAAATCGGCGGTACGCGCGGTCACCGTTGCGGCGCTTGCTCCCCGGCCAGGCTTGCTGTTGTGGGATGTGGGCGCGGGCAGCGGGTCCGTCGCCATCGAATGGCTGCGTTTGGCGGGCCGTGCTCAGGCCATTGCTATTGAAACGAACCCGGAACGGGTAAGGCGGATCACGGAAAACGCGCAGAATCTGGGGGTTCCGTATCTGGAAATCGTGCACGGCGCCGCGCCCGGGGCTTTGTCGGGTCTGGCGGGGGCGCCCGATCGCCTCTTTCTGGGCGGCGGCGTTTCGGTGCCGGGTCTTTTACCTGCTTGCTGGCAGCGTTTGGCGGCAGGTGGGCGGCTGGTGGCCAATGGGGTTACGCTGGAAGCCGAACGGGAGATGCTTTCGTTTCGGGAGGCTAATGGTGGCGCCTTGCGGCGGATTTCCATCGACGAGGCGGAACCCGTGGGTCGTTTGACGACCCTGAAACCCAAGGCCCCGGTATTGCAATTGGTGGTGGATAAGCCGTGAGCGGGCATTTGTATGGCGTGGGCGTGGGCCCTGGCGATCCGGAACTGCTGACCCTCAAGGCGGCGCGGATCATCGCCGCCGCGCCGGTGATTGCCTATCCGAAACCGGAACTGGGCCCCAGCATGGCCCGGACCATCGCCGCCGATCTTATCGCGGACACGGCGGTGGAAATTCCCATGCCCACCCCCTACCGGGCGGGAGAGCGGGCGACGGAAGTCTATGATCGTTTCGAACCCGTGATATCTGAGCATCTTGAACAAGATCAGGATGTTGTGGTGCTGTGCGAGGGCGACCCCCTGTTCTATGGCTCGTTCCTGTATTTGCTGGAGCGCTTACAGGGACGGTTCCCTGTCACGGTCGTCCCCGGGGTATCCGCACCGCAGGCCTGTGCCGCGCAGGCGTGCCGCCCCCTCGTGTGGGGGGATGTGAGCTTCAGCATTATTCCCTGCACCCTTCCCGAGGATATTCTGCGGGAGAAAATTACGGCCTCGGAGTCCCTCGGTCTGATCAAGGTGGGCCGCCATCTGGAGAAGGTCAAGGATCTGCTCTCGGAGTTGGGTCGGCTGGATCAGGCGCTCCTGGTCAGCCGGGCGAGCCAGCCGGAAGCCACCGTAGAACCGCTGAAAACCGCCGAGTCGGCCCCCTATTTCGCCATGATTCTGGTTTCCGCCCCATGACAATGAAACAGGCCCCCGCCATCGTGATGGTCAGCGCCGGTGGGCTGGAGGTTGCCCTCCAGCTGCGGTCCGCCTTCCCTGATGCCACCCTGCACGGCCCCCGGGGCAGCGGCGTGGATGCCGAATTCGATACCGCTATTCCCCATCTACAGGCGCTGTTTACCGCCGGAACCCCCCTTATCGGCATCTGCGCCGGCGGAATCCTGATCCGCGCACTCGCCCCCTGCCTCGCCGATAAAACCGCCGAACCCCCGGTGGTGGCCGTGGCGGCGGATGGGTCCGTTGCGGTGCCACTGCTGGGTGGGCATCATGGCGCCAACGGGCTGGCGGCGGAAATTTCCGGCATTTTGGGCGGCATAGCGGCGCTGACCACCGCCAACGACCTGCGCTACGATCTCGCCCTGGATGATCCCCCGCCGGGTTGGCGATTACGATCGGTGGATGGGGGCCGGTCCATCCTGGCGGCCCTGGCGGCGGGGGACCCGGTGAAGCTGACCGTAGAGGCGGGGGACGCGACCTGGCTGACCGCGGGCGGCGCGCCTTTCGAGCCAGAAGGGGCGCGGCATTTGCGGGTTACCGATCGGGCCGCGACGGTGGGATCGGCAGATGCGGTGCTGCATCCGCCCACCCTGGCGCTCGGGGTCGGCTGCGAGCGGGATGCAGACCCGGGCGCCCTCATGTCTCTTGTGCAAGAAACCCTTCAAGACCATGATTTAGCGCCTGATTCCATTGCGCGTGTGGTGTCTCTCGATCTGAAATCCGATGAAGCGGCTGTGCATCAGTTGGCCCGCAGCCTGGGCGTTCCTGCCCGGTTTTTCGATGCCCCCACGTTGGAAGCAGAAACCCCGCGCCTCGCCACGCCGTCCGACACGGTTTATGCGGCCGTTGGCTGCCATGGGGTGGCAGAAGCCGCCGCGCTGGCCTGCGCGGGCGCGGGCGGTGCCTTGATTGTGCCCAAGGTGGTGGGGCGCCGGGTGACCTGCGCCATCGCCCGCCATCCTTCGGGGGTGGACCCGGCGGCGGGTCGGCCCCGGGGGCGGCTTTGGGTGGTCGGACTGGGCCCGGGAGACCCTTCCTGGCGGGCGCCGGAAGCCACCGCCGCCTTGCGCCAGGCCACCGATTGGGTGGGATTCAAGCTGTATCTGGATCTGGCGCAAGACCTGCACCGGGATCAGACCTTGCATGATACGCCGCTGTCGCAGGAGATCGAACGGGCCCGCCTGGCGCTGGACCTCGCCGGGCAGGGCAAGCAGGTGGCGTTGATTTGTTCCGGGGATGCAGGAATTTACGCCCTGGCGAGCCTGGTCATGGAGCTGCTGGACCGGGAAGACGACCCCGCCTGGCGCCGGGTAGCGATGACCCTGATACCCGGTATTTCCGCCCTGCAAGCCGCCGCCGCCCGGGCCGGGGCGCCCTTGGGCCATGATTTTTGCACCATTTCCCTTTCTGACCTGCTCACCCCCTGGCCGGTGATCGAACAACGCCTGCATGGTGCCGGGGCGGCGGATTTCGTGGTGGCATTCTATAATCCGGTATCCCAGCGGCGCCGCACCCAGCTTGCCGCCGCGCGGGATATCCTGTTGCAATATCGGCCGAAATCCACGCCGGTGATCCTCGCCCGCAATCTTGGGCGGCCGGGGGAATCCTTGCGCTTTACCGACCTTGCCACAGTCTCGCCCGAAGATGCGGATATGCTGACCCTCGTGATGGTGGGCAGCAGCCAGAGCCGTCTCATCCAGCGGGGTGGGTCGGTTTGGGTCTATACGCCCCGTGGCTATGCGGGCAAAATGGATGTCGACCGCCCGACGGACGAAAACACAATTGGAGTTGACCCATGAGAGCCTCCCTGATCGCCACTGCCGCCGCCTTGGGCCTGTGTTTCGCCGCGCCCGCCGGGGCCGCTGGCATGCTGGAAAAAGCCACCGGGGCCGCCATCGACGCGGCGACGGATTCGGTGAAGGAGTCGATCGTTGATGGCGTGGAAAGCGCCCTGTTCACCGACGCCGAGCGGGCCCGGATCAATAACTATTACGAACGCATCCGCCGCGCCTCCATCGAAGAATATCAGATCAAGGAATACCGCTACGAACATCGCGACGACGATGATGGCGGGAAGGGCAAAGGCAAAGGCAAAGGGAAGGGTAAAGGCAAGGGTAACAAGCATGCCGGAAAGGGCAAGAGCAAGGGCATGCCCCCCGGCCTCGCCAAGCGTCAGGGCCTACCGCCGGGATTGGCCAAGCGGGAACAATTGCCGCCGGGCCTTGCCAAGCGGGAACTGCCGCAGAAGCTGCAAACCCAAATGCCATCGCGCGAGCATCAGATCATCCGCGTGGTCGAGAATGACGTTGTGCTGATCGACCGAAAAAGCGGCAAGGTGCTGGATATCCTGGTGGATGCCGCCTTCGATGCCGCCGTGGATATGGTCCGCTGACCGTTCATTTCATCGGCGCCGGGCCGGGGGCGCCCGATCTAATCACCCTGCGTGGGCTCAATCTGATCCGCACGGCGGGGCTGGTGCTCTATGCCGGGTCGCTGGTGCCGCCGGAGGTGGTGGCCGAAGCACCCGAAACCGCGCGCCTTATCGATACCGCGCCCCTGCATCTGGATGCGATTATTGCAGAGATAAAAGCCGCCCATGCGCAGGGAATGGATATCGCCCGGGTGCATTCCGGCGATCCATCGCTTTATGGGGCGATTGCCGAGCAAATGGCCCGGTTGGCTGCCCTCGGTATTCCCTATGATATCACCCCGGGGGTGTCTGCCTATGCGGCAGCAGCGGCGGCTTTGGGGCGGGAACTCACCTTGCCGGAGATTTCCCAAACCATCATCCTGACCCGCACCGGGGTGCGCACCCCCATGCCCGCGGGGGAAGACTTGGCCACCCTGGGCCAAAGCGGGGCCACCCTCGCCATTCATCTGTCGGTCAATAACCTCGCCCATGTGGTGAAAACCCTGACCCCGCTTTACGGCGCCGATTGCCCCGTGGTTGTGGCGTACCGGGTGAGCTGGCCCGACGAGGCGTTTTTGCACGGCACCCTCGCGACCATCCGCGATAAAGTCAAAGCGGCGGGCCTCACCCGCACCGCGCTGATCCTGGTGGGGCGGGTGCTGGATGGCGCCATGGTGGCGGATAGCAATCTATACGATGCCGATTTCACCCATGTGCTGCGGCCGGAAAAAACCGCATAAGGGTGGAACGTTTCCTGTCGTGCTTGGAACTCGCCCTTCCACCGATGCTGGCGGAAAATTACATTTTCGATGGCTTGTCAAGGGGTTACCCCGCAAAGCGGGCGCTCAGCGCCCTTGACAAACCGGCAAAAATGAAAAAATGCGTCCATCGGATGAAGGGCGCATTAGGGTCTCTATTTTAGAGTCAGATGTGGGTCTCGACCCATTGCACCGTCGCATCCACCGTCTCCGCCTGGGGGCCGTCCGGTGCCGGGGGGCGCTTCAGGAGGATCACCGGCAAGCGGAGGTCACGGGCGGCGGTGATTTTCCCCGCCATGGCCTTGCCGCCGCTATCTTTTGTAACCAATGCGCCGATCTGCCGGTCAATCATCAGGGCCCGCTCCGCAACGGCCTCAAAAGGCGGCGCCGCGATCAGGATTTCCGCCGATTGAAAGGGGGGCGGGTCCGCCAGCGGCGCCATCAGGCGGATCACCAGATGCACCGTGGGCAGGTTGGCGAGGGCGGTGAGCCCCTCCCGCCCCGAGGTGATCAGCGCCCGTTGGCAGAGCAGCGGCAGGAGCAGCGCGGCCTCGGCGAGGTCGCTCACATAGGTCCGATCATCGCCGGGCTGCGGCTGCCAGCCGGGGCGCAGCAATCGCAGGCGCGGCAGATCCAGGGCATCGCAGATTGTCTTGGCGGTATGGGGCATGACGCGGGCAAAGGGATGGGTGGCATCGATGACAGCATCGAATTTTTCTGCCTGAAGATAAGCGGTAAAACCGGCCTCTCCGCCAAAACCCCCGCTTCTGACCGTACCGGGCAGGGATTTTGGAACGGCGGTTCGGCCCGCCAAAGACGTGGTAACCTTAAAGCGGGGCGCGAGGGCCTCTGCCAGCGCGCGGGCTTCCCCCGTTCCACCCAAGATGAGCAGCCGCTTAGCCATCCGTCTGGCCCAGTAATTTCCCGCCGCGATCAAATACCAGAACCGAAACCGCGGTCTGCGAGTGCAGATTCTGCCGCGCCGTTTCCAAAGCTTTTTTAGAAATTAAATCAGAAAGATCAACACCAATATTAACAGTTTGCATGAGCATGGTGGCGGCGCTTTCCATCCCCAAAATGGCGCCGCCATCACCGCCCGCCGCATCGATCCACCCGGCCACTTGCTGGCTGTTGACCCGAGACTGGCCGGAATGCAGATCGAGGGCACCCTGGCCCAGCTTCATCATCTTGCCCACCCCGCCCGCGAGGGTCAGGCGCTCGGGCCGCGCCCGGCGTAGATATTTGAACAGGGCCCCCGCATGGCCGCCCATTTCGATGGCGGCGATCTCGGGCAGGCCGAGCCGCGCCAGGGCCGCCGCCTCCGACGTTGATCCGGTGCTGGCAACCAGATGGGTCTGCCCATCGGCCAGGGCCACATCCACGGCCCGGTGGATGGAATGAATCCAGGCGCTGATGGAATAGGGCACCACCACCCCGGTGGTGCCGAGGATGGATAGACCCCCAACAATGCCGAGGCGCCCATTCATGGTCTTTTCCGCGATTTTTTCGCCGCCCGGGATCGACAAGGTAATGGTGAGGGGCGCGGGCCAATCCTGCCCCAGGTCCCGCGCGGTACGGGCGAGATTATCGAGAATCATGGCCCGCGGTTTGGGGGTGATGGCGGGTTCCCCCACGGGGATCGGCAAGCCCGGTTTGGTTACCGTACCGACCCCGGGGCCCGCCGCGAACTGGGGCTCACCCGTGCCGGATCGCCGCATGACGCGGGCGATGATCTTTGCGCCATGGGTCACATCCGGGTCGTCGCCCGCATCCTTGACGATGCCCGCGCTGGCCCAATCGTCGCGCAGCTCGGTTTGGCTCAAGGGAAAGCGGGGGGTCAATCCCTTTGGCAACTGGATGGTGACCGGGTCTGGAAACCGCCGGGTGACCAAAGCCGTATAGGCCGCCACGGCCGCAGCGCAGGCGCAGGCGCCGGTGGTCCAGCCAGCGCGCAAAGGTCGGTCGGAGGGCGGGGTGTCATCCATGGCAGAAGGATAGCATCATCGGGCCAGGGCGTGCAGGGCGTCCAGGTCCAGATGGGCTTCCAAATGGGCGGCCAGCGCATCGAGCGCGGCTTCCACGGTTTGATCGAAGGCAGTATCCGACGCGGTGCTCAGAAAATCCGCGCGAAACCCATCGCTGGCAAACACCCCATGCAAGTAGGTGCCGCAGACCTGGCCGGTATCCGATACCGCGCCTTCGCCGCGCCCGTCCGCCAGGCGGAACCAGGGTCGCGCCCGGGCGGGCCCGTCGCTGACCCCGATATGCATTTCATAGCCTTGAATAACCGCGCCGCTGCGGGCCTCGGTCCCCGAAACTTCCTGCAGGGTTTTATCCCCGCCCAGGGTGGTTTCCAGGTCTAGTAACCCAAGCCCAGGGGTGGTGCCCGGCGGGCCTTCCATGCCATCGGGATCATGCACCGCCTTGCCCAGCATCTGATAGCCGCCGCACAGGCCGACCACACGCTTGCCCCGGCGGAGATGGGCCCGCAAGTCGATATCCCAGCCTTGGTCGGTAAAAAAGGCGAGATCGGCCCGCGTGGCCTTCGACCCGGGCAAGATGACCATGTCCGCATCGCCGGGCAAAGGCTGGCCAGCGGGGATCATGCGCAGGTCGACCTCGGGTTCCGCGCGCAGGGGATCGACATCATCGAAATTGGCAATGCGGGCAAGGCGGGGCACGGCGATCACCAGGCGCCCGCCGGATCGATCCGCCGCCCGGTTATCCAGGCTGAAAGCGTCCTCGGCGGGGAGCAGCCGGGCGCCATCGAACCAGGGCACGACCCCCAGGCAGGGCAGGCCCGTGCGGGTGGTCATGATCTCCACCGCCGGATCAAACAGGCGCAGGTCTCCTCGAAATTTATTGATAATATAAGCAGATAAGCGATCTTTATCACCTTTCACAAGAAGCTCTTGGGTGCCGACGATGGCGGCCAGAACGCCGCCCCGGTCGACATCCCCCACCAACACCACGGGCAAACCGGCGGCCTCGGCGAAGCCCATATTGGCGATATCCCCGGCCCGCAGATTGACCTCTGCCGCGCCGCCCGCGCCTTCTACCAGCAGGATATCAACATCGGTGGAAAGCCGCTGAAAGGACTCCAGAACCTTCGGTAAAATTTTCGGCTTCAAAGCCTGATAATCCCGGGCCGTGGCATTGCCCCAGATTTTACCCTGCACCACCACCTGGGCCCCCATATCGGCTTGCGGTTTCAGCAGCACCGGGTTCATATCCGTATGGGCCGCGCGGCCGCAGGCCCGCGCTTGCAGGGCCTGGGCGCGTCCGATCTCGCCGCCATCCGGGGTGACGGCGGCGTTGTTGGACATATTCTGTGCCTTGAACGGGGCCACCCGCAGGCCCTGGCGGGTAAAGGCCCGGCACAGGCCCGCGACGATCAGGGATTTCCCTACGTCCGAGCCGGTGCCCTGAATCATCAGGGCAGGGGGGCGGTCAGTAGGCGCCAAGGGTCGTGCGCAGCGGGGTCGCCCCCGGATTGAAAGCGGAATCTCCGAAGATGATCTCCCGCGGGCCCAATTCAGCGGCGTAATAGGCGGCGTTGTCGTCGGCAAGGGGTTTGATCAGCGCACCTTCAAAAGCACCGCCGCCATAGGCACCCCGGGCCAACGACCAAGACACGATATCGGCGCCCATATTGGTGGTCGTGGCGCCGGAGACGCCGCCGCCCAGGGTGCCCGCGGTGACGGAAACCTCGCCGCCCAGCTTCACTTCATCGTTCAGGATCGCATCCAGGCCCTTTTTGGTACGGATGATGAAAATCACCTCGGAATCCTTGACCCCGATCTGCAGGCCGACACTGCCCGCGGCCAGGGAAAAGAACGCGGGCTGGCTCCAACTGCCATCCTCGCGCCGGGCCAGGAGAACGCCGGAACCGCCTTCGCCCCCAACGATCAATCCCGCCTTAAACAGGCGCATGATCAACACCGCCTTGGCATCGCGCATTTGTTCGCGGGCCCGTTCGAAATTGGGCTCGGACAGCACGTTCTTGACGATAATATGGGCCCGCTCCACCGTTTCCGCCGGGCCGTCGGCGCGGGCCGTGAGGGGCGAGAGCAGGAATGCCGCGATGAAGACGGCAAAAAAGGGCTTTTGAAAACTCATTGGTCGGGTCTCCTGGCCGTGGGATCGGCGGTCGTTTCAACGCTGCCTATGATATAGAATAGGGAGCGTAGAGATATTCTTAACGCGGGCGGCATCTCCACCCCCGGCAGGAGGGCGTAAGATCATGGTTTTCCCAAGGCAGGGCTTTGCCCTTTTGCTCATAATGGTGCTCGGCGGCTGCCTTCCGGAATTCACCCACCCCATCGCGGTGCCCGACGCCACGACGCCCGATCCCCGGCTGATCAGCGCCTGGCAGGGGCATGATGACGATGAAATAGTGTATATGCATCTGGTTAACCGCGAAGATGGCGGCCTGGATGCGCTGATGATCCAATATGGTGAAGACCAGGGGGAGCCCTCGGCGGGTTGGGATCAGATGATCGCCTATACGGCGCATTTGGGCACGCATGATTATCTGAGTGTGCGCGACCCCGATGAATCGGAGGTTTATCTGTTGGTACGGTACGTTATCGACGGCGACTCCCTGACCCTGTGGCTCGCCGATGAGGATGGCTTCGAAGCCGCGATCCGAGACGGCAAAATCGCCGGGACGCTGCCCAAAAAAGAGTTCGCCTCCGCAAAGATCACCGCCAGCACGGCGGAATTAGCAGCATTTCTCAGCGCCGCCGATCCCGCGACCCTGTTTGACCCAAAGGAGCCAGTCACGCTGACCCGACTGGAAAAGCCGGGTAAATAAGCTACATTCTGCAAGGGTATTGATGGACTTAGGGCGCGGAGACAGGTGGTGTGATCAGATATAAAATCATTGGCGGCATTACCGGTATGATGGTGGGCGGGCCAATTGGCGCCGCCATCGGCATTTGGATCGGTCATAAGTTGGACCGCAAGTCAGATGATAAGAATCTGTTGGCGCATCATCCCAGCGAACCGGAAGCCCTGGGCGCCGCCGTGGTGGCCTTGGGGGCCAAGCTGGCCAAGGCCGATGGATCTGTGGCGCGGGAAGAAGTCGCCACATTCAAGCGGATGTTTTCCATCCCCAAGAGGGAAGAGGCGCGCATTGCACGGTTGTGGGATGATGCCAAGGATACTCTGGCGGATTTTGAAGATGTTGCCCGCTATTTGGGCCGACTCTATGCGGACCGGCCGGTTTTGCGGCGTCATATCTATCTTGCCATGGTGCAGATTGCCGATGCGGATGGCGTGGTAACACCGACGGAATTGCGTTTGCTGGACCGTTTGCGGCGCCTGTTGGGGGTGGCCAATCTACCTCTATGGCCCGAAGGTGAGAGCGCCAAACGGATCGAACTGGAATTCGGACGCCCCGTGGACGCCGTGCGCATGGATACAGCCTTTCGGGATATGTTCAAAAGCCGGTTTGTGGAGCCAGGCATCATCGAACGCGCGGTGACCTGGGCCGATAGCGCCGTGCGTAGCGTTTGGCAGAAGGCCAAAGTGTGGGGCGGCACCACCAATGCGCGACCGATTCTCGCCGGGTTGGGCGCTATTGCCGCCGCGTTAGGGCTGGGAACCGTGGCGCCAGCGCTGTTTCCGTTCAGCGAATTCGCCGTGGGCGCGGGGGGCGGCGTATTAACCGGCGCCGGTCTGATGCTGGCCCTGCCGAAGCCCCGAACCTTACGCGATGATATTGCCGATGCGGCCGCCGCCACGGGGGTCTATCTGGATTTGGATCAGGCTGTTGTCACGGTGGAAACCGCCCGTGCCCATTTGACCGCATTGGATGCCGCGTCGGAGTCTCTGGTGGAGCCCATCAAAGGCAAGGTAGGGACGATCCGTGATCTGGCCGGGCGGGTTGTGGAAAGCTTTTTGCTGGACCCGCGGGAAATTCCGAAATCCCACGAATTTACCCACTATTACCTGCAAACCGCCCGCAACCTGGTGGAAAGCTATGTGGACCTGAGCCGCAAGCGGGTGCAAAGCGACCAGTTGGATGCCACCTTGGCCAAGGTGGAACAGGCGCTGGCGGATTTGGAGGATTATTTCCGATCCCGTTATGTGCGCGATCTGGATGCGGAAGCGGAGAATATCGAGACGGATATTGAGGTTCTGCAGAAGATGATGAAAACCTGATAACGACCTTTAATTACATAAATTTATTTCTGTTTTTGACCCCGGCAGGGGCAGGTGGCATCAATTAGCGGACACCCCCGGGCCGCCATCGGGCAGCGTGGCGTGCCGATATCCCGGGCGATTTCGGTCAGCTGAGCGCCCTGGCTATGATCCCGCAGGGCCAGATGCAGGGTTTGGCTCGCCACATGGATTTTGCAGGCGGCAATGCCGAGAATATCCGGAAATAACGTACGATGGCGGGAGATCAGGAGATCTACCCTGGCCAGAACCCGTTCACGGTCAGAGAGATCCAACTGATCGCGTAAGGCGGAAAAGTAATCCCGAAGGGTCCGATGGGGGCGGATCGCCGCCGCGTCGCTTTGGATCTGTGCTGCTTTTCGCTCTATCAGCCCCGACTCCATTGGTTGCATGGGACAATCCCCCCCTTACTCGGTAATATTTTTCGCTCCCCCTGGGCGTATCAGGCCGCCTTGATGGCGACCAACCCCCCCACACGGGAGAGGCTTTGCGGCAGTGGCGCCCCATAGCGTTCGCAAAGCGGTGCGATGAGTTTTTCCACCGCCGCGGCGCCCAACGAATCCATCAGTGCACAAGGCGCCTTGCCAATGCGCAACGCCAGCCCGGCCCCCATATCGATGTCTTCCGGCGTGGCGACGGCTTCATCCAATTCCTCCAAGATGGGAAGGAACAGCCCGGCCCGCAGCCGGTCGGCGATGAGAGCGTCGGTCGCGGGGTCGACCTTGTCTTCCCCCAGATCCCAAGAGCCATCCGCATCCCCCACCCGTGTCATGGACTCCGCCGGCGCATAAAAGGCGCCCAGATGTTCCAGATGCTGGATGGCATGCAGGTTGATCCGGGGTTTGACCAGGTTCATCACGAAGAACGGCCCCACGGCCACATCCAGGGTTTCCTGTGCCACCCGGTCGATCTGCGCCGGGGTGCCGATGCCTTCGTCAAACAAGCGCGCCGCCTCGTTGGTGTAGGGGCAGAAGAACCGATTAATGGCGAATCCGCTTTGATCCCGGCAGTTCAACGGCGTTTTGCCTGTCCCCCGGCAGAAGGCATCGATTTCCAAAACCACGCTATCCGCCGTGTTTTCACCGCGCACCACTTCGACCACCGGGTTGATTTCGGCCGGGCTGAAATAGTGCATCCCCGCGAACCGGGTCGGATCGGGAAAAGCCGCCGCCAAATCGGCAACCCGCAGGGCGCTGGTGTTGGTGGCAACAATGGCGCCCGGTTTCAGATGCGCCTGGATCTTGCTGAAGATATCCAGCTTCAGGTCGCGATTTTCGAAGACCGCCTCGACAATCAGATCAGCGCTAGAGACGGCAGATAGATCCGTCGCAACGGTAAGATGGTCCATGGCCGCAGCGGCGGCGGCAGCCGACAAACGGCCTTTTTCCACCTGGCGATCGAAATATTTTTGTGCCTTGCCACGGGCCCGTTCCAGGGCCTCCGGCGACAAATCAATCAAACAAACGGGAAAACCGTGAGCAATTGCGGAAATAGCGATGCCCGTGCCCATTGTTCCGGCGCCCAGCATGGCAACGGATTGAATGCTATGTTCCATGTCTCTAAAACCTCTTACCAATCAAATAAATAGCCCAATCAGCGCCGAGTCCGCCCGGCGCCAGGCCAGTTAGCCTATGCGTATATGTAATTTGGCTTCATGCTATTTTACGCAACGGATACCGTTGTTTAAAGGGAAAAATTACGCAGTTGCAAAAAATTTATTGCGTCGCAATAAAAATTTGGTGACGTTTCAATGATCTATTGCCCCGTTCTCGACATTTGCATGAATGTAGCCGCCGCAAGGTCGGCCGCCTATAATGGGCCCGACATCGACCGCCCCTTTGGTGCCGTTCGAGCCGCCTTTACCAGGAGACGATCCCATGACCTCTCAACCCCCCGGTTCGGGTGACGTTCCCGCACAGCCTCCGCAGGTGATCGCCGCGCCGGATGCCCGGCTCGGCATGAAGAAACCCAACCATTATGTGGGCATTGGAGCTTCCGCTGGCGGTTTGGAAGCGATTCAAAGCTTTTTCAAGAATGTGCAGGCGAATTCCAATCTCGCCTATATCGTGATTCAGCATCTATCGCCGGATTACAAGAGCCTAATGGTGGAATTACTCGCCAAGGTAACCTCGCTTCCGATTCATCGGGCGGAAGAAGGGATGGTGGTCGAGGCAGACAATATCTACCTGATCCCACCGGGTAAAAACCTGAAGATCTTCCATGGGGCTTTGCTCCTCAGCCAACAAGCGCGGGATGGGGTGGGAATCAACCTGCCCATCGATATTTTCCTCACCTCCCTGGCCGAGGATAGTGGCGGCAAGAGCATCGGCGTCATTCTCTCCGGCGCCGGTAGCGATGGTACCCGGGGTTGTCGGGCGATCAAAGAGGTGGGCGGCATGGTGATGGTGCAGGAGGTTTCCACCGCCAAATTCGATCCCATGCCGCAAAGTGTCATCCAAAACGGATTGGCGGATTTCATCCTGTCACCAGAGGAAATGCCCCTGCAATTGCTGGCCTTTTCCCGGCATCCGTTTGCCGCGCGTGGATCGCGCGATGAATCGCTGATTCAGGATAATTCCGGCCTGTCTCGGATCTTTTCCCTGTTGCGGGAAAAATCGAAGATCGATTTCACCTTTTACAAGCCATCCACCATTGTCCGCCGAATCGAACGGCGGATGACGGTAAACCAAGTGAATAGCCTGCAGGAATATATCGCCTACCTGGAAGCCCACCCCAATGAACAGAATGTTCTCTACCGGGAGCTGCTGATCGGCGTCACCAGCTTTTTTCGCGACCCCGAGATGTTCGACCTGTTGCGCAGCAAATGGCTGCCCGAGCGGTTAACTGCCCATTCGGGGGACGAGTTTCGGGTGTGGATTACCGGCTGCTCCACCGGCGAAGAAGCCTATAGCTACGCTATTCTTTGCAGCGAGATTCTGGAAAAATTGGAACTCCGCAAAGACGTGAAAATATTCGCCACCGATGTGGATGCGGATGCCATCGCCACCGCCAGCGTGGGGGAATATCCGGCCAGCATCACTGCGGATATCCCCAACGATCTGTTGGCGAAATACTTCATCCGCCGTGGTGATCGATTCCAGGTCAGCCGGTCCTTGCGGGAAATGGTGGTCTTCGCACGGCATAACATCGTTGGCGACCCACCGTTCACCAATATCGAATTGGTGAGCTGCCGCAACCTGATGATCTATTTGCAATCAGTCTTACAGAACCGGGTGTTGGAATCCCTGAACTTTTCGCTACACGCGGGGGGAATCCTGGTGTTGGGCACCAGCGAGTCCCTGGGGGAATCGGAGCATTTGTTTGAAGCGCTCAGTACCCGCTGGAAAATTTTTCGGGCCTACGGGACCCGCAAGCCGCTGCTGCATACGGAGCGATTCACCCGCGCGAATCTTTATAAGAACACGCGCCCGACCCTGTATCGGGATTCCCACCCGATCCAGCAAATTTACGAGGAGGAACGTATCCTCGGGCGGTTTGTCGAGGCGCTGGCCGATGGCCCGGTACCCTTCGCCATGATCATCAATGAAGAACAAAACCTGCTCTATGTGATTGGGGATGGACGGAACTATTTGATGCCACCGTCCGGCAAGGTGGTGAGTGACGTGCGCAAGCTGGTGTCCAAGGATCTTGCCATTCCCATCTCCACCGGGCTCTCCAAGGTCTTTTCCGCCAATGCCGAGATATCCTTCACCAATGTACGGGTCGGCGATGGCGATGTGCGTAAGATGGTGGACATCCGCATCAAGCCTTTGCCGGAACAGCGGGGGAAATCGCGCCTCGCCGCCGTTTTTATTAGCGAATCGGGGTTCAACCTCAGCCCCATCCGGCTGGGGGATGCGGAACAGCTGGAAAATTACGACCTCAGCCGGGAGGCAGAACAGCGTATCCGTGACCTGGAGCAGGAACTGCAGTTTACCCGGGAAAATCTGCAAGCCTCCATCGAAGAACTGGAAACCGCGAATGAGGAATTGCAGGCCACCAATGAAGAGTTGTTGGCCTCCAACGAGGAACTGCAAAGCACCAACGAAGAACTGCATTCGGTGAACGAGGAACTGTTCACGGTCAACGCGGAACATCAGAACAAAATTACCGAGCTGACCGAGCTGAATAACGACCTGGATAATTACGTCAACGCCACGGATGTGATCTCGATCTTCCTGGATGAAAACCTGGATTTGCGCCGGTTCACGGCCAATACCAACAAGGTTTTCAATATTCTCGACCAAGACCTGGGGCGGCCCTTGTCGCATATCTCCCACTCCCTGACCGATTGCGAACTGTCCGATTTGGTGGCCCTGGTCAATACCACCGGAGAATTGTTGGAACGCCATGTGCAGACACAGGCGGGGCGGTGGTACCAGCTGCGTATTCGCCCCTACCTGGTCTCGGCCCGAACCCAGGCGGGTGTGGCCATCGTGTTAAACGACATCACAACCCTGAAAACCCTGCAAGATGATCTGGCCCGCGCCAAAAAGCGCTATGACTTTGCCCAGGAAACGGCCCGGGTCGGCACCTGGGAATGGACGCTGAATTCCAACCAATTGATCTGGTCGGACAATATCGAACCGATGTTTGGCCTGATGCCCGGCAAATTCGACGGCACCTATGATTTCGTCCTGGGATGCATCCATCCAGAAGATCGAGAGAGGGTTCGCGATACCGTTCATCGGTCGATCGCCGACAAGACCTCTTATGTCGTGGAATATCGGGTGCCCTGGCCGGACGGGGTAAGGACCATTTGGGTTTCGGAGACAGGCCAGCTCACGCAAGATGAGAAGGGGATCGAAAAGATGGCCGGTCTGGTGCGAGACATCACCGACCGGCGGGAAGCGGAAGACCGCTTGCGCCGGAGCGAAGGCCAATATAAGGCCTCCTTTGCCCGCGCGCCTTTGGGCATGGTCCATTTTACCCCGGATGGCGTGATCATCGCCGCCAACCCAACACTGTCGAACATCCTTGGCTATTCGGAAGGAGAGTTGACCGGCCTTCATTTCCCGGATCTGGCGGAAGCCGAATCGGCACGGGTCGCCGAAAGCCGTTTTAGCCGTCTGATTTCTGGTCAGGACCAGGTGGTGCAGGTGGAAATGCGGATGGTCCACAAGGGCGGTGCGGTGCGTGAAACCCGGGTTACCTTGACCGCGACCCGGGGCGAGGGCAACGTGCCGGAAATGATTATCGGCATGGTTGAGGATGTCACCGATAGGCGGTCTACCGAAACCTTGTTGAAATATAACGAAGATTTGGTGAGTGCAATCGTCTCCTCCGCGCCCGCCGGATTCGGACTGATCCGGGGCGACCGGCTGGATTGGGCCAATGAACGGGTGTCCCATATTACCCAGTATGCGGTGTCGGAATTATCGGGAATGCCGTTGAACAGTTTGTTCGACAGTGAGGTGACTTTCGACCGTTCCCGCCTGGAAGAAATCCTCTGTCAGCCGGGGAATGCGGATGCCATGGTGTCCGCCACCTGGCGGCGCAAAGATGGCACTCCGGTTAAGATCGTCATGTCGCTGCAGGCACTGGACACGAAGGACAATGAAGAAATCTATGTTTTCTCGGCACTTGAAGCGGATCGTTTGTTTGAAATAAACATGTTATGCCCGCTTGAAAATCATATCTGCCCCCTTACCAGCACAGTCGAACAAAGCATCACAGACACGGATAAAAGCGTGTAGAACGGCATGGACGATACCCCGAAACCGCGGACTCCTTCGAAAACGTCTTCAGAGGTCTGGAAAGACGATCTTCGCGCACGGGCCGAGGCCGCCCTCATGGACAACCGTGACGCGATCGCGGGGGCGACCTCTGATGAAGCGCGCGAACTGATCCACGATCTTTCCGTCTACCAGATTGAATTGGAACTCCAGAACGAGGAATTGCGCCGGGCCCACGAGCAGATGATGCATTCCCGCAAATTGGTGGCGGAGGCGAGAGACAGGTACCTCAACCTCTACAACAAATCCCCCGTCGGATATTTGAGCGCCAACGCCGATGGCATGATCGTGGAATGCAACGCCACCTTCGAAAACTTGATTAATCAGTCCTCGGACACGATCAACGGCGTGCATCTGGCCCAGTTCATCGATTCCCGAGACCGGCCGGAATTTCGGGCCCGATACCGCGCCTTTTTCCACAAACCGGAGAACAAGCATCTGGAGCTACGGCTCTGCCCCAAGGGCAAGCCTTCGGTTTGGGTGGAACTGGAAGGCCGCAGTGTTGGCGCCGACAAACCGGAAACCGCGCTGATCTTGCTCATCATCCACGATATCCAAGACCGCAAGGAGATGGAGGCGGAAATCGTCAGCGCCCGAATGCAGGCGGAAAAAGCCAATGAAGCAAAATCGGAATTCCTCGCGGCCATGAGCCACGATCTACGCACGCCGCTAAATGCCATCATGGGATTTGCGGATATGCTGCGGCAGAACGTGTTCGGGCCGCTCGGCGACCCGCTGTATCAACAATATGCCAACGATATCCACAATAGCGGTGCGCTGTTGGTCAGCCTGATCAACGATATTCTCGATCTCTCCAAGGTGGAGGCGGGAAAATATGATCTGCGGTTGGACCCCTTGAACATCCTGGCCGTGGTTAACCAATGCCTGCGCCAACATGAACGGAGCGTGATGGATGCGGCCCAACATGTGACCATTACCGTGCCGCCGGATTTTCCCCTGCTGAACGGCGACGAACGGGCCTTGATCCAAATCCTCAATAATTTGATTTCCAATGCGGTGAAATTCACCCCGCGTGGCGGATCGATTACCATCTCCGCCACAATTGACGATGAAAACCGGATTTCCATCGCCGTTGCGGATTCCGGGATCGGCATGCCGAAGTCGGAGATCGCCCGCGTGCTGAAACCTTTTGAGCAGGCTGATAGCCTGCGATCACAGAACCAGGGGGGGACCGGGCTCGGCCTGCATCTGTGCAGCCGCTTCATGGACCTGTTCGGGGGGGAGCTGCGGTTGGAAAGCGCGGTTCAGGTCGGCACAATGGTGACCCTGATTTTTCCGGCAGACCTGACCCTTGCCGCGCCAAATCCACCACCCTAGGTCACATACCCATAAATCAGGGGAAAATAGCCGCTACTGATCGGTCCCGGTTTGGGGCACGAAGATGAAATCTCCGCCATCATGGCCCGCTTTGCGCACATCGGAATATTCCGGGGTTTGATCCGCATTGACCACGACTCGGGTGCGGATCAGCTCGAACAGACCCTGCGCCTCGATAACCTCATTATTGTCCTGCAAGGCATCGATCAGGGCGCGGGCGAAGACGGAATGTTCACCGCCGCCACCATCGGAGACAGGCTCCAGGCCACCGGAGGTGATGACCGTGCGGGACCGCTTTTGTGCGAGCCGTTTGAGCAAGGCGAGGC
Organism: Magnetospiraceae bacterium; assembly: GCA_049605255.1. Classification (GTDB taxonomy): domain Bacteria; phylum Pseudomonadota; class Alphaproteobacteria; order Rhodospirillales; family JBMYUJ01; genus JBMYUJ01. The sequence goes on along the minus strand of JBMYUJ010000006.1, from coordinate 25,975 downwards.
GGCTGCCCGAACCCCGGATGGGGGTCAACCCACCGCGGATCAGAGTGCCGGAATAGCAGGAGTCCGCCACCACCAACGCATGCCAGGCATCCGTAGCCTTCAAAAGATCGGTCACGTCTGCGGTGGAAATCCAATTGGCTTTCACGTCTTCTTCCGCGTCCACCGGCAACCAATAGCCCCGTTCCGCATCCTCATCCAAAATGCCATGGCCCGCATAATAAACCAGCAGGCTATCATCTTCGGTCAACGTGCGGCGCAGGTCGGACATGGCTTTCAAAATATCCCGGCGGGTGGCATTGCGCAGCACCGTGGTTTCGAAGCCGTAGCGGGTTTCCAACACCTCGGCCAAGACAAAGGCATCGGTGACGGCGGTCTTCAGATCCCGCAGATGCATATAGTCATTATTGCCGATAATCAGCGCGTGGTAACGGCGATTACCGAACTGGGACACAAACTCCTGGGTTAAATCCGGCTCGTTGGTGACCACATCTGCGGGGGGCGCAATCGGGGCTTCCACCACGGGGGCCACGGCCAGATCCATGCCGAGAACGGTGTTCAGCAGCAAAATCTTACGCCGTTCATATTCCGCCTCGTCGACCAACCCTTGATCATAAAGCCGCTTCAACAGGGAAAGCTGCGCCTCGATACCCACAATGGGCTTGCTGGCCTGGGCCGGTTTCGGCGCCACTTCATTGGGATCGATGGACCGGGTAATCACGGCTTCCTCGGTCGGCAAGGCGGCGATCCTGATGGGCTCTTGCGCTTCCGGCGCTTTCGGTGCGGCGGGCGTGTCGGCGGGTTTTTCCACGACCGGTGCAACGGGTTTTGCCGGAATGGGGGCCTCGGCCAACTGGGTTTCCACCGGTTTTTCAGGTACAAGCACCGGTTCTGGCGCTTCGGAAACCTGCGGTTCAGCGGGTTTTTCCGGCACCGGAGCGGGCGCCGGTGCTTCGGCAACCAGCGGTTCAGCCGGTTTCGCGGGTTCCGCCGGGGTCGCCTCCGGGTCCGCCATGGCGAGCATGGTGGCGGCTTCTTCCGGCGTCGCCAGGCGCAGGTCGTCCGGCTTCACCTTTGCTATCGCCGTGAAATCCGGCTTCGGCGCTGGTTTCGGGGTCTGCACCACGGGCGCCGGGGCAGGTTTGGGTGTTGCCACCGGTTTCGGCGTCGGGGCGGCCTGCGGAGCAGGATCCGGCTTCGCCGCGACCACAACGGGCGCACCACCGCCCAGCGCCTGCAGTTTCGCGCGGACCTCCGCATCCCCCGGGGTGGATTTCAGGAAACGCTGACAGGCGTCCTTTTTCTCCAATCGCAGGCATTTGATGCGATCCATGCGGGCCGACCCGGCATTCGCCGTGGGTTTGTTGGCTTCCCGGTTGGCGATATATTCCTGTTCATCCAGATAGCTTTTGGCCCGATTGTAGAAATCGGCAACGGTTGCATCCCCGGGGGCCAAAGATTTCGCCTTTTGCAGAACCTGCACGGCGCGTTTGTAGTTTTTTGCATTGAAATAAAGCCGACCCAGCTTCGCCCAAACCTCGGCATCGCTGCCATGAGTTTTGGTCGCCGCAGCACAGGATTTGATGGTTCCCGACCCACCGAGACAGTCGCTGCGCTCATCGGCCTGCGCCGCGGGGGCGGCGGTCAAGCTGAGGGCGAACGCCAGGGTTGCCAAGTAACCCATCCGTCTATTTTGGCTCTTTTCATTTGCAATCATGATGTTCATCCGCCGGTTAAGGGCGAATCCCTAAAAGGGGCGCGGGCGTCAGTAGCCGCCGCCGCCGCCGCCTCCACCGCCGCTACCAGCACCGGTAGGATCGAAGCCCGAAGCGGTTTGTGTTTTGAACTGCCATGTGCCATCGGGCAGCCGGATCAATCCGAAGAGCCAGCGTTCCGCCACCGGTGCGTAGGGCGGGTTTTCCCGGGCCGTCATGGCGTTGATATCCGCGAGGATGCCGCGGATGCCATATTCCTTGGCGCTGTTTTCGATGGTGCCATTGCGATTGGCATCGACACCGACAAGCACCTGTTCTGTCAATTTGGCCAGTTCATCGGTCAGAACCAGCGCTTCTTCATCATTGGGGTTGCGGCGGATTTCATGGGCGAGGGCCACGATCGTATTACAACGATCCACAACGGTCTTCGCCTTGGCATCGATATCTTTGATGCCATCGCGGGCGTTTTGCGTCACATCCGGCGATTCCGCCGCAAACCGCATATGATCGAGGCCGCGAATCAGCGCCTTGCAGGTGCCGTAACCAAGCCCCGGCGTTTCGGTTAGATTATCGTTTTCCGCCGTATAGGCATGTAGGACATGGCCCACATGTTCGCGCATCAGTTCAGGAGTGGCCGCCGCTTCGATGGCAAAGCCCGCGTGGTCTGCGCCAATGGCCGCTTCTTCTTCGGCAATCAACAGCAGGCCGCGCTTGTCGGGTGTATCCACCCACCCGGTCAAGGCATGGCCGATATGGGTATGGGCGATGGTGGGTTGTTGTTCTTGCACACATCCCGTGAGGGCGGTGCTGGCAACCAAAACCCCAGCAACAGTCATCGACAAACGCATCCGTTTCGGCATTGATTGGCTTCTCCTGGTTACGCCGGATCGGTGTCTTCACCGACCCTGTTCATCCGTACATCTGCATAATAATGTAGTCGAATTTGCGGAGTATGTGAACCAAACCACAAATCATCGAAGGTTTTTTTCCTTTAAGGTCATTTTGTAACGCATTGTAACCCTTTCGGTTTATGTAAAACTCCGTGACAATTTTCGGTGATATCTGCAATCAACGGGTGACAAAAATACCCCATCTGTATGGTCATCGAATGATACCAAATAACCGGAGAATCATCATGACCAAAGGAAAGACCCTTCTGTTATCCGCTGTTGCCGTGACCTTGTTGGGCGCGACCGCTCTTGCCACTCAAGCTGTTGCTTCCCCCAAGGGCCATCATGGCGAAGGCGGCCCCGGCGGCCGCGGCATGCCGCTGATGGAGCGGTTTGACGTCAATAAGGACGGCAAAATCACCCAAGCGGAGATCGACGCGGTGCAAGCGGAAAATTTTACCAAAACCGACACCGACAAGAGCGGTGGCGTCAGCCTGGACGAGTTCCAAACCTATTGGCTTGCGCAAATGCGCGAACGCATGGTGGACGGGTTCCAACGGCTGGATGCAGATGGCGACGGCCAGGTGACCCAGGCCGAATTCAGCGACCGGGCCAGCCAGGTGGTCAGCCGCCTCGACCGGGACGATGATGGCGATATCGACCGCGACGATTTCCGTAAAGGAAAGCGCGGCCATTGGTTTGGCGACGATGACGACGACGATCACGGCAAACGCCGGGACTAAACGTCACCCAGGGAAATTCCCCTTATCGACGGAAAGATCCTTGCCCGAAAACCGCCTCCCTTCCCGGGGGGCGGTTTTTATTGGAGCGCGCCGCTGGCCGACAAACCGGATTATTGGTCGGCCAGTTGTTCCAGGAACCGCCGTTCGCCGACCCACCGCGTGGCACCCGTATAGGATTTAGCGACGCGCCCTTTGGTATCGAGCACAAAGGCGCTGGGGATGGTTTCCACAATCGAGCTGGCGGGCAGAACCGCACCATCGGAATATTCCACGGTGGGTTCATCTTTGTCGCCCCCGGTATCGCCCAGGGGCAACCGGATTCCCGCCTGTTTTGCCCAGGTTGCCGAGGTTTTGAAATCCTCTCCGATCTGCAAGGCAATAAAGGCGTAACGGTCGGCATCCCGGTCCAGCGCATTGGCCAACCGCTGTAAATCTCCCAGGCTGCTCCGGCTGGCGCCGGATCGGGAGTTCCAAAAAATCACAACCGCGACCTTGCCCCGCAGGCTATCGATGGTTTCTTCCCGGCCCCTGTCGGTGCGGTAGAGGAGATCGGGGAAGCGGGCGCCGACTTCCGTGCCTTCCGGGGCACGCCGACCATCCCGCCAACCGGGTTTTCCGGCTTCTGGTGGCCAATTGGCCGGATGAAACACATAATCGTCGTTGGCCGCGAACAAGGTGCAATATTCCGGCGATTGGGAGGTTTCCGCACAGGCCGCCAAGGCCTCCTCGGCGGCTTTGCCCAGGCTGAACCCAGCCACCTTCATCCCATGATTGCCATCCGGATCAATGGCGAAGGCTTTCGGCCCCTTCGCCGTTTTATAGCGGGCAAAATCCTTTTTCCCGGCGGCGGTCAGCGTCGGCACCCAAAAGGATTTCGGCTGTTCCTGCGCCGCGGCGGTACCCGACACGAAAGCAGCAATCAACAGACCCAATACAGCATGTCGCAACATTATTCGGCGCCCCTATACAGTCAGAACGGTGCTGCCGGTGGTTTTACGGCCTTCAAGATCTTGATGGGCCAAGGCCGCCTCGGCGAGGGGATAACGCTGGTTGACCTCGATCTTTAGCTTGCCAGCCAGCACCATATCGAACAATTCAGTGGCAAGGCCCAGCAGCTCTTCCCGCGTCGTCGTGTAATGGAAGAGAGTCGGCCGTACCAGGGTCAAGGATCCCCGCTTGGTCAGTTCCAACGGTGCAAACGGCTTCACCGGGCCGGACGCATTGCCGAAGGTGACCATGGTGCCGAGCCGCCGCAGGCTATCCAGGGAACCAAAAAAAGTATCCTGGCCGATGGAATCATAAACCACATCCACGCCCCGGCCGCCAGTCAGCTCTCTCGTGCGTTCGGTGAAATTTTCCCGGGTGTAAACGATGGTATGGTCGCAGCCATGGGCCTGGGCCAAAGCGGCTTTTTCATCGCTGCCGACGGTGCCGATCACCGTCGCGCCCAGGGCTTTGGCCCATTGGCAGACGATCAGGCCCACGCCCCCGGCGGCGGCATGCATCAAGATGGTATCGCCAGGTTTTACCGCAAAGGTCCGCCGCAACAACGCGGCCGCGGTCATGCCCTGCAGCATCATGGCGGCGCCTTGTTCGTCACTGATGGCATCGGGGAGTCTCACACATTCCTTGGCGACCAATATCCGGCTTTCCGCATAGGCGCCCGGTGGGCCGCCTGCATAGGCCACCCTGTCGCCCACGGCGAGATCGGTTACACCCTCTCCGATCGCTTCCACCACGCCGGCGGCTTCCAGGCCCAAAACCACGGGCATGCTGGACAGCGGATACAGGCCGGAGCGCATATAAACGTCGATGAAATTGAGGCCTACAGCGGTCTGCCGCAGCCGAACGTCTCTGGGGCCGGGGTCGGGTACGTCTACCGCTTCCCACACCATTTTTTCTGGGCCACCAGGTTCGTGAATGCGGATTGCCATTGTCATATCGAAAGTCCTTCCAAACGTAACAGGGCCGCTTTTGTGGGCAGCCCGTCGCCCCCTGAATAACCACCGAGCCGCCCCCCCGCCGCCAAAACCCGATGGCAGGGGATCAGAATCGGGATCGGATTAGCCCCACAAGCGCCCCCCACCGCCCGCGCGGCAGAGTTGAGCTCTTGGGCGAGATCACCATAGCGGCGCGTAGCGCCAAACGGAATACGACGCATCGCGTCCCACACCCGTTGTTGAAAGGGGGTGCCCGCAGGCGCGAGCGGCAGATCGAAATTTGTCAATTTTCCCTGCAAATAGGCGGCCAATTGATCCCGCGCCGTGCGTAGCAGCGGCGTTTCCACCGGATCGGGCGCACGGCCGAACTCCAACACCGTGATCTGGTCGTTTTCCGCGAAAACCGTCAGATAGCCGAAGGGCCCGTCGAGGCAGATATAGTCCATGGCCGCGACACTACGTCAGGCGAGCGCGTCCCTCAAGGCTTCCGCGTCGGTGATCGGCAGGCCGCAGGCGAAATCCTGGCAGACATAGGCGGTCGGTTTGCCGTCCACCATGCCCTTGCCCGTTGCCGGGTGCCCGTCCGGCACCGAGACCCCGGGGGTGAGACTGAGCAAAACCCGGTTGGGGGCAGGCGCCTGAAAAACGGCGCGGCGCATCGCTTGTAACGCCGGGTCCTCCGCTTCCCCCACCAGCATCACCTGCACCGGGCGGGCCAACAGATAGTACGCGCTCAGCAAGGCGGGCATGTTGAGCGCCCGTTCCGGTTTGGCATCGGCGAACAGGCCGATCAGTTTTTCCGCCCGGTCCAGGAAACCGGCTTCCCCGGTCAGATGCCCCAGCCGGGCCAACACCCGGGCCATGGTGGCATTGCCGGAAGGCTGCGCTCCATCCATGGTTGGCTTGTTGCGGGCGATCAGATCGGTGGCGTCATGGGGCGCCTGGAAATAGCCGCCCTGATCCCCATCCCAGAATTTTTGGTCGGCCAGGGCCACATGATCCCGCGCTTTGGTCAGATACGCGCCGTTGCCGGTCGCCTCGAACAGCGCCAGGGCGGCGCGGGCGAAATGCGCATGGTCATCCAGCAAGGCCCGGTGCTTGGCGCGCCCTGCCGCCCAGCTATGCTGCCAGTTTCCATCCACAACCATTTGGTTTTCAATGAAACGCAACAGGGTTGCCGCCTTGGCGATCCATGCGGGCCGATCGAAAGCGGCCCCCGCCTCCGCAAGGGAGGTGGCCATCATGGCGTTCCAATCCGCCAAGACCTTATCATCCCGTTGGGGTGGAATGCGCTTGACCCGTTCTGCCAGCAGCTTTTCCCGTGCGATTTTCAGGGCCGCCTCGGTTTCTGCGCCGCCCAATACCCGCGACTGCGACCGATGGGGGATGTTCTGGCCTTCCCAATTGCCGCAATGGGAGATGTTGTAGACGCTATTGAACATGACCGCGTCGTCGCCGAGGATCGCTTCCACTTCGGCTTCGGACCAGACGTAAAATTTCCCTTCCACCCCTTCGCTATCCGCATCCAGGGCGGCGGCATAGGCGCCGCCGTCTCCGTTAGGGGTGGGCACCCACATGTCCCGGTCCAGCCAGTCGACGGTTTCAGCGATTCGGGTGGCATACAGCGCCGATCCCGTCTCACGCCAGACCTGGGTCATCAGGCCGACCAACTGGGCGTTGTCGTACAGCATTTTTTCGAAATGGGGGACCAGCCAGACATCATCGGTGGAATAGCGGGCGAAACCGCCGCCGATATGATCATAGATCCCGCCCTGGCAGATTTTATCCAAGGTGAGGATCACCCCCTCGCGCAAGGCGGCATCGCCGCCCGCCTTGTAGCCGCGCCACATGAAATCGAAGAACGACGGCTGCGGGAACTTGGGCGCCCCTTGGGTGCCGCCATGGTCCATATCCACGATCCGCGCCGTGAGCGCGGCGGTTTGCTTGATCAACACCTCGGTCACTGGTGCACCCGCGCCGGTTTGCGACAGGCCCGCCAGCCCTTCGGCCAGCGCGGAGACGTTTTGGTCGATCACCTCTGGCCGGTCCACGAAGGCCTTGGCTACGTTGACCAGCACATCCTTGAAGCCCGGGCGGCCCCAGCGGGCATCAGGCGGAAAATAGGTGCCGCCGAAAAACGGTTTCGCCTCTGGGGTCAAAAACATGGTCAGCGGCCACCCCCCCTGCTGGCCCATCATGGCCAGGGCCGATTGATAAATGCTGTCCAGATCGGGGCGTTCTTCGCGATCCACCTTAATATTGACGTATAAGTCATTCATTAAACTGGCAGTTGACCCATCCTCAAAACTTTCATGGGCCATTACATGGCACCAGTGGCAGGCCGCGTAGCCCACGGAAAGCAGGATCGGTTTATTCTCCGCCTGGGCGCGTGCCAGGGCGTCTTCCCCCCAGGGCACCCAATGCACGGGATTATCCTTATGTTGCAACAAATAGGGGCTGGTTTCCTGATGCAGGAGATTACCGGTCATAGGAGGGGAACTCGTCGTTGCGCAGGCCGCTTACTTTCCCTAACGTGGGGATATTGCCCCATCGTTGCAATGAAAGGATAAGCCCCGTGAAAATTACCATCGATGTGGAATGCACCCCGGTGGAGGCCCGGACCTTCTTAGGACTGCCCGATGTCCGCCCCATGCAGGAATCCGTGATGGCCGATATGGAACACCGCATGCGGGAAAACCTGAAGCTGATGGATCCAGACAGCATGATGCGCACCTGGTTCCCCATGGGCATGGATAGCATGGAGAAACTGCAGAAGGCCTTTTGGGCTGGATTTCAAAAGTCCGACAAAAGCGACGACTAGTGCGGGAAATCGCCCTCGATACGGAAACCACCGGGTTGGACCCCGCTGCCGGTCACCGGGTGGTGGAGATCGGCTGTGTGGAGCTGATCAATCGCCTGCCCACGGGGCGGGTGTATCACCAATATCTGAACCCAGACCGGGCCATGCCGGAGGAAGCCCAGGCCGTCCATGGTCTGTCTGAGGAATTTTTGGCCGATAAACCCCGTTTTGCGGAGGTTGCCCAGGATTTCCTGGATTTCATCCAAAGCGATACCCTGGTGATCCATAACGCGGATTTCGACATGGGTTTCCTGAACGCGGAACTGGCCCGGTTGGGCCTCGCGGCGCTGCCGAAATCCCAGGCGGTGGATACGGTGCGCATGGCCCGCGACCGCTTCCCCGGCGCCCGGGCCAGCCTGGATGCCCTGTGCAAGCGGTTTGGCATCGATAATTCCGAACGTACCTTGCACGGCGCGCTATTGGATGCAGACCTGCTGGCCAGTGTGTATCTGGAGCTTACCGGCGGGCGCCAACCGGGTTTGGCGCTGGCCGCGACCACACAGGAAACCGCGGGCGTCACCCGCTTGCAACGGGTATCGCGCCCGCCCCGGCCCCATGCGGCGAGCCCGCAGGAGGAAAAAACCCATGCGGAATTCCTCAAAAAACTGAAGGATCCGATCTGGCTTGCCGACGGCTAACCGGTTTTCCCGGTCAGCAGCGCTGGGCGAGGCGCAGAATGAGCGACGGATTCTCTGTCAGCAGCGCCTGGATTTCGGCGCTGGTGGCTTTGCGTTCCTCGCCATCCAAGGTTTCGATGAACAGGGCGCCATAGCGATCCATGCGGTAACGGATCGGGAGATCCTTCCATTCCGCGGACTCATCGGCGTCGCGATCCATATCCCCGAGGGGCTGATCAATCTTCAGTCGCATATGCATAACGGCCTACTCCTTGATCGTTGGTAACCTGGCATCGGCGGCGGTTTGAGGGATCTTTTCTTTCCGCCCTGATAAAATCGTTACCTATTTCGGGCGGCCTGGCCAGCAAAATCGTCTGATTTCACGGCTTTATTAGCGTAAAACCCGAGATGTCCGATCGGGTATTTAAGCCGCTCTTGAGGCGATTATTCCCTGATCTTCCAATCCCTTGGCTGCGCATGTCCAGCTTCTTATGGTAAAGCTACAGTTAAACCCGAGAAGGTACGGGAACAGGAAACGCCCGGAGCGGAAGAGACCGATGGCCGAACCGAACCAGGACGGCAACATAAACCGGCGCTTGCGGCTGTTGGCCGGGTTGGCGGGGGTGGCCGTATTGGCGGCGGCGCTGGCCTATCTGGCCGTCAGCCAATTGGGGTTCTTTGCCGCGGCGGAAAACCGCATCAACGATATCCGCACGGCCAGCCTGTCCCCTGCCGAACCCCAGCATGAAAAAATCGTCATCATCTCCATTACCGAGGAAACCCTGGCCCAGGCCAAGCTGCCCTATCGCTCCCCCATCGACCGGGATTTCTTGACCGATCTTTTGGAGGTGTTGGCCCGCAAGGGGGTAGCCGCCATCGGCGTGGATATTCTGCTCGATCAGCCCACCGAGCCGGATAAGGACGCGCGGCTCCAGGCGTTTCTCGCGCGCCCCCCCGTGCCCCTGGTCGCGGCCTTCACCTCCTTGGCGGATTATCCCACCGACACGGGCGCCATTGGGGAAAAGCTGGCGCAGGAGAAAATCGCTTATCTGAAAACCATGTTGAAACCGGGGAATCGGGCCCTGGTCAATCTATTGACCGACCCCCATGACAATACGGCCCGTTGGATTTATCCCGGCGCAAACGTGGACGGGGCCTGGATCCCCGGTATCGCCAGCGCCCTGGCCGTGCGGGTGGGGGGGGCGCCGTTGCAGGAAATGCGGCGCTTGCGCTATCGCCAACCACCGGATGCCAAGACGCCCACCTTCCGCACCTTTCCGGCCCATGCGGTGTCGTTCCTGCCCGCGCCGCTGCTTGCCGGGCGCATTGCGTTGATCGGAGCCGACCTGGAAGGCACCGATCGGCATCGCACGCCGTTCAACGCGATCCCGGGCCAGGACATCGAAATGCCTGGCGTGCAAATCCATGCCCACGGTCTGGCGCAGCTCTTGGATGGCACCCCCGCCCCCGGCATGTCCCAATTTCAGACCATCGCCCTGGTGCTGGCCGCCGCGCTCATGGGGGCGGGGCTGGCCCTGCCCAGCATTGCGGCCTTTTTCAAGATTTCCGCGGGGATTGTGATCCTCTTCGCATTCTGGCTGGGCGGATTTTGGTTTTATGCACGGACCGGGGTGCTGGTGCCCCTGTTGTCGCCCAGTCTGGCCGCCTTGGCCGGGTATGGCGGCGGGACCCTGTTGATGTATACCCATGAGCGCAAAATGAAACGCTTCGTGCAGACCGCTTTTTCCCGTTATGTGGCCCCCGCGATGGTGCGGGAACTGGTCAACGATCCGGGCATGTTGAAGCTGGGCGGCGAGCAAAGGGAAATCACCAGCCTGTTTACCGACCTGCAGGGCTTCACCACCCTGGTGGAACAGCATGATCCCAGCGTTGTCCTGCCCGCGCTGAATACGTATTTGGACGGCATGTGCGCCATTGCCTTCAAGCATGGGGGCACGCTGGATAAGCTGATCGGCGATGCCTTGTGCCTGTTCTTCGGCGCGCCGCTCGACCAGCCAGACCATGCCCAGCGGGCGGTGGCCTGTGCCTTGGAAATGGATGCCTTCGCCACCCAGTTCGTGATCCGTCAAAAAGCGGCCGGGTTGCCGTTCGGGAAAACCCGGATTGGCGTCAACACGGGCCGCGCGGTGGTGGGCAATTTCGGCGGCGAGGCGTTTTTCGATTACACCGCCCAGGGCGATACCATCAACACCGCCGCCCGCCTGGAAGGCGCCAACAAATATTTCGGCACCAATCTGTGTGTTTCCATCACCACGGCGGAACAATGCAACGGCACGCTTTTCCGGCCCATCTGCGCGGTGGTGGTGATGGGCAAGGCCACCGGCATCCAGGTGTTCGAACCGGTGGCGCCGGGCTCGGATAAGGCGCTCGGCTTGAAGGCCTATCGTAATGCTTATACCCTGCTGGAACGGGGCGATTCCCGGGCGGCAGCGGCGTTCGACGACATTTTGCAACAGCACCCGGAGGACCCCCTGGCCCGGTTCCACGCGGCCCGGCTGCGCGATGGCGCAAGCGGTACCTCCGTCAAAATGGAAGGAAAATGACCATGACCAAGACATTCAAATCCTTGTCTCGGGGTTGCGCGGCCCTGGCGCTCTGGGCGGTTCTGTCCTCCACGGCCAGCGCGGTGCAAATGGTGGTTATCGAGTCCGATGATGATGCCTTGCCCGCGGGCCATGTGTTCGATGGCGCGACCGAGATTTCGGTCGCTGCTGAAAAACGGGTGGTGGTGATTGATGAAACCGGCAAGACCGTCGCACTTGCCGGCCCCTATACGGGGGCGCCGGGCGCCGGGGCCGATCCGGCCAGCACGGATCCTTCCATGATCGCCGCTTTGGCAGACCTCGCCACCGCCGCCGGACCGTCGAAAGGCAGCCTGGGCGCCACGCGAACAGTCGACGGTATCGGCGGGATCAAACCGCAACAACCCGCGTTGGCCGTGGATGTGGGCTCTGCGGGCACCTATTGCGTCCCGGCGGCGGGCCCCGTCGTGCTATGGCGGGCCTCCAGCCGGGGTGGCGGCGAAGCCAAGGTGAAGAAGGTGGGTGAAAGCATGCGGGCCGAGGTCGCCTGGGGCCTGGGCATGAAGGAAACCACCTGGCCCGCAGCGGTCGGCCTGGAAGATGGGGCGGGCTATGTGATCCTGTCCCGCCGCGGCTCGACGGCGACCCGGGTGACCTTGAAACTGATCCCCGCAGAACTGGAACAGGACGCGCCGCGCGCCATTTGGATGGCGAAGAACGATTGCATGCGCCAGGCCAAGCTGCTGTTGGGCGAGATCGCGGCGGCGGCGGAGTAGGGGCTTTTCGCGTTTATTGTCACCCCCGGGCCTAGGATCCGGGGGTCCATGTTTAATGCGCGTTTTGTGGATTGCCGAGTCACACCCGGCACGGGCGATTCTGCGGAACTCCTTAGCGTCAAAGGTCCCGAATGCGGGCGGCGGTTGCCACATGTTCATCCAGGGCCCGGGCGAGGGCCGCCACATCCGGGCCGTGCGTCAGCACACCCCGGGAGGAATTGGGCAAGATCCGATCCGTCGCCCCGGCGAAAAGCCGCTTCACATCGTCGAAATCCGCCCCTTGCGCCCCCAGGCCCGGCACCAGGAACAGGCTGTTTTCCAAGGTCTGGACCGTGGCAATGGCCTCGTCGCCCAGGGTCGCGCCGATCACCGCGCCGATGGGCCCCACCGCACCCGGCGCCACCTTTGCATTGAAGGCCGCGATATCCCGCGCCAGGGCATCGGCCACGGCAAGCCCGGCCTGGGTCTGCGCCGCTTGCAGACCCGCGCCCTCCGGATTCGAAGACCGCACCACCAGAAAGACCCCGGCACCCGTCTCCGCCGCGCGGGTGAGCAGCGGATCGAGCGCCCCGAATCCCAGATAGGCGGTGGCGGTGACCGCATCGGCGCCAAACGGGCTGTCGGCACCGACCCAGCCTTCCGCATAGGCGGCGATGGTCGAGCCGATATCGCCCCGCTTGATATCGGCGATGACCAGCAAACCCGCCGCCCGCGCCTGGGCGATAAAATCCCCCAGCACCGCCACGCCCGCCGGGCCGAAGGCTTCGAAGAATGCCGCCTGGGGCTTGCAGATGCCGACCCGCCCGGCGGCGGCCTTCAGCACGATATCGCAGAACCGGGCCAGGCCCGCCGCATCCTCGGTCAGGCCCCAATCGCGCAGCAATTGGCGGGACGGGTCCACCCCCATGCAGAACGGAGAATATTGGCGGGAAATATCGGCGAATCGGCTGGCAAAAGTCATGGGATCAGGGCCTCGGGGTCCAGGGTTTCGATCAGGCGGGGCAGGTCGGCCATTTCCTTAAACACCAGACGGGCGCCCGCCTGCCGGAGAACATCCGGCGCCCGTCCGGCGAAATGGGCGCCGCCATGAAAACCGAGCACGGTCATGCCCGCCGCCACCCCGGCTTTTACGCCGTTCAAGCTGTCTTCCACAACCACGCAATCGGCTGGATCAACGCGAAATTGAGCGGCGGCATACAAAAACAGATCGGGTGCCGGTTTTCCCGCGGCCACCAGGCTGGCGGAAAACAGATGCGGCGTGAACAGATCGATCAAGCCGGTAAGGGTCAGGGAATGGGTGATTTTTTCCATCGATCCGCTGGAGGCGACGCAGACCGGGCAGGGAAGAGCCATCACCGCGTCGGCCGCACCGTCGATGGCGGTTAACCGGGCGGCGAAGGCGGCGCGATCCCGCGCGCGCAGGCGGTCCAGGAAATCCTCGGGCAAGGGCCGCCGCCATCGTTTGTGCACAGCTTGCGCCACGCTGTCTAACGAGAGCCCGGTAAACCGGTCCACGCATTCCGCCGGGGAAATATTAAAACCCGCCTCGGTCAGGGTTTGCGCCAGGACCCAACTGGCGATGGCTTCCGAATCCACCAGCACGCCATCGCAATCGAAAATCACCAGAGCGGGGGTCACGAGCGCGGTTTTTCCCCCAAAAGCTGGGTCAGGGGGCAGGCGCCATCGGCGCCTTCCGCCAGTGCCGTCCAATCCCCATGCACGGCGGTGACGCCCCGTTCGCGCCGCCGGAACATATGGCAGGTGGCGATGTCGATAAAGGCGAAGGCTTTCTGACTTTTCGGATCCTCGATGACCTTCAAAAACGTCCCCTGCCGGGTGGTGAACAGATCGCCGGGCGTGGCGGGGGCATCGCGCGAGGGGCCCGGTTCGGCCCGGAACTGAAACATCAGGGCCGAGAGCATGTCATCCGGATCCACATACACCAGCGCGGGCAGCGCCGGGCGGGGCAGCAGCGGCACCAGATAATGATGCACATATTCCTTGCCCACCCGATGGGTCTTCAGGGCAATCATGTGGTGCCCGCCATCCTCCCACTGCACCAGGGTGCCGGTGGTCACTTCCCAGGCAGGGGTCAGTGTGGTGTCAAACCTAGGCGCGCTCATGGCTTTGCGCCTGTCACATCCATCCGTTCCAAATGCCCCCGGGCGGCGGCGGCTTCCGGCGCTTCTTCCGGCACGCGGCTCAGCAGGTGCAGCCAGTTCTTGCGCGCGGCTTCCTTATCGCCCTTTTGCGCGGCGATCAGGCCCCGCTCCAACAGGGCGGGCGGATAATCCAGGGTCATGGCGAGCGCTGCCTCCACCGAGGTGTGCGCATCCTCCAACCGCCCCACCTGGCGCAGGGCGGCGGCCCGCAGGGTCATGACCTGGGCGTTTTCCAGACCCGCATCCAGGGCCGCGTTTAAATCCTGGAGGGCGGCGGCGGGGTCTTTCAACGCCGCATGGGATTGCGCCCGATCCACCCGCAGTTCTGCGTCTTCCGGCGCGAGGTCGAGCGCGGCGATTTGCACTTCCAATGCCCGATCTGGCCGGTCCGCCAGCAACCAGGCCTGCCCCGCCTGCGCCAACAGGGACACAACGGTTTCAGACCGCACGCCCGGTTCCTTGGCGATGGCTTCCAGCCGCAGGCCCGCATCGCCGTAATGGCCGAGGGTAATCAGCGCCAGGGCCTGGCAATGGCGGGCGGGCAGGCCACCGCCCAATCCTTCCCAGGCGACGGCGGCATCGAACCCGGCATCGCCATCGGCGCGGGCCAGGTCCATGCAGTCCGCATATCCCATCTCTTGCGCCGCGGCCATCGGGGCAACCCTCAGAAATAGCACCACGACAATCCACCCCAACAGCCGCATCAGAAACCGAACCGCGCCAGGGAGTTTTCCACCGAGGTCACATAAGACCCGCCAAACAGCCGCACATGCACCAGCAGGGGATAGAGATTATAGAGATCCCGGCGTTCTTCGAAAAAGCCTGGCGCGATGGGCCGCAATTGCTGATAGCGGGCAAAAAACGGCGCCCCGAAGGTATTGAAAAGGGTCGAAAACGCGAGTTCGATTTCCGGGTCTGCGTAATAAATCGCGGGATCGACGAACCCGGCGATCTTCCCATCCTTGCCGCAGAGCACGTTGCCCGACCACACATCCCCATGGATCAGCCGGGGCGCATCGGGCTCGGTCAACCAGCGGTCCAGATGTTCGCACAGCTTTTCCACCCGGGCCCGCACCCGGCGCGGCAGGCGCACCGCTTGTTCCGCCTGTTCCGCCATGTAGAGCAAGCGGTGATCTCTGAAAAACTCAATCCAGGAGTCGGTGGCCGGGTTGGGCTGATGCAGCCCCCCGATCAGTGTATCGCGATCGAGACCATAGGCCGGGCCGGTCATCGCGTGCAGCGCCGCCAGCAAATCCGCCGCATGGGCCTGTGCCGAGGCATTCAACCGCCCGGAGGTGTGAATGTAGGACATGACCAGCAGTTCATCCGCCGCATGCAAAACGCTGGGCACCGGCAGGTCTGACTGGTCTTTTAAATAGCGCAGCATATAGCCTTCGATATCCAGGCCCGACCCGGTTTTCCCCGATTTGACGATCAGGGTTTTACCGTTGGACAGGCCCACCTTGGCCACTTCGCCCACGCAGCCGCCCCCCAGCGGTAACCAGCAGACCGGGTCGGCCCCGGTAAGGCTGCGCAAGGTTTCGGTGATGGCGGCCTTGTTCATAGATGCCGGGCGCGGATGTCGGCCAACAGGCCCGCCGACGCCTCCTCGATCATGGTCAACACCGTGTCGAACCCCTGCGGACCGCCATAATAGGGGTCTGGCACCTCCCGCACGGACGTGTCTGCAAAATCCATGAGCATATGCAATCGGTCTTCCCGCCCGGGCGGGCAAAGACGGTCCAAATTGGCATGGTTCTGGTCATCCATGGCCAGGACATAATCGAAGCGATGAAAATCTTCGGCGGCCACCTGCCGGGCGCGCAAATCATCGATGCTGTAGCCGCGCCGGTGGGCCGCTTCCCGTGCCCGGGAATCCGGCGCCTCGCCGATATGCCAGGATGACGTGCCTGCGGAATCCGTTCCGATATGATCCGCCAACCCTTCCCGGTCAACCATATGACGGAAGACGCCCTCCGCCGAAGGGGAGCGGCAGATATTTCCCAGACAGACGAACAGCACCTTGACCATCATCCTTCCCTGTGTTCCGTTTCCTCATCCTTTAGCACGGACCCCCCGCCGGAGAAAGTCACCATGTCCTCACTTTCCGCACCCTGCCCCATCGTGATCCTGACCGGCGCGGGGATCTCCAAGGAATCGGGCCTGGATACCTTCCGCGATGCCGGAGGGGTCTGGAGCCGCTACAGCCTGGAGGATGTGGCGACGCCCGAAGGGTTCGCCCGCGATCCGGCGTTGGTCCATGAGTTTTACAATCAGCGGCGGCGCGGTTTGCTGGATGGAGATGTGCATCCCAACGCGGCCCATTTCGCCCTGGCGAAGCTGGAAAAGGAATGGCCGGGGGGCGTGTTGATCGTCACCCAGAATATCGACGACCTGCACGAGCGGGCAGGCAGCGCGAACCTGATCCACATGCACGGCGAAATGCTGAAGGTGCGCTGCGAGCATTGCGGCGCCAAGCATGACTGGCGGGAAGATCTTTCCATTGAAACACCCTGCCCCCGCTGCGGCAATGCGGGCGGCATGCGCCCTCATGTGGTCTGGTTCGGCGAAATGCCCTTCGCCATGGATGCCATTGATGATGCCTTGACGGAATGTGGTTTGTTCATTTCCATCGGCACCTCGGGCAATGTGTATCCTGCGGCCGGATTTGTCTCCCAGGTGCGCGCCCAGGGCGTTGCCCGCACGGTGGAGCTTAATCTGGAACCCTCCGAAGGGGCCTCCCGGTTTCATGAAACCATCCACGGCCCGGCCACGGAAATTGTGCCCGCGTTTGTGGAGAGTCTGCTTTCCGTTTAGAGCAGGTTCGACGATATCTGAATCGCCGGACCTGCTCTAAAGTATTGTATTCACGCATTTTCGAACCGCGAAACCGCACACACTTTCGCTGAAAATGCTCTAGCCCGACTCTGCGTTTTCCAATGCGTCCATATCATCATCGCTAAACCCGAAATGATGGCCGATTTCGTGGATCAGCACATGGCGCACGATAGCGGCCAGGTCTTCCCCCGTCTCGCACCAATAATCCAGAATGGGGCGGCGATAGAGAAACACCATATCCACCTCGGGCGATGGATCGCCCATGGTTTTCTGATCCAGGGAAACGCCCTGATAAAGGCCGAGAAGGTCAAACGGGCTTTCCAAGCCGAATTCGGCGTCGATATCCAGTTCGGGAAAGTCGGCGATGCGGATCACCACCCCGGTCACATGCTGGCGCAAGACCGCGGGGATGGTCTCCAGGGCCGCCATGGCCAGGGCCTCCATATCTTCCAGGGTCGGGGCGGTGATCGGGGGTGTCTTCATTTGGTCATCCTAACCCGCCTTGCGATGGGGGCCAAGCGCGCCCACTATCAGGGGAGACTTACAAAATTAAAGGAGGAACAGTCATGGCGTCCTTATTGACCGGCGCGGAGCGCGCCACGGCGCTCCAGGATTTAGGCGATTGGGCAGAGGTCGAGGGCCGCGATGCCATCACCAAGACCTTCCAGTTTACGGATTTCAACGAAGCTTTCGGTTTCATGAGCCGGGTGGCTTTGACGGCGGAAAAGATGGATCACCATCCGGAATGGTTCAACGTCTATAAGACCGTCACCGTCACCTTGGCGACCCATGACGCGGGCGGCGTGACCGAGCTGGATATCCGGCTCGCCGCCTTTATGAATGCGGTGGCGGGGTAGCGGCCGCCCGAGCGGCTTTTTCAGACCGCGCCTCCCGCCTGGCGATGTAAAACGTCGAGGCCATGATCAAGGCCGCCCCGAACAGGGTGCGGAGCTGCGGCACCTCCGCAAACAGAATAAACCCGGCGACGATGGTCGCCAGCAGCCGGAGAAAATCGAACGGCATCACCACCGACGCCTCCGCCACCTTCAGCGCGCGGGCGAAGGATTGCTGAATCCCCAGGGCCGCCAAACCGATCAGCACCACCCAGCCCCATTGGGCAAGGGTTGGCCAATGCCACACCCAAAACCCGGGGATGATCAAGGCCACCGTCATGGAAAGGCCGCTCCAGGCCACCACCGAATCCGGCGATTCCGTATGCGACATTTTGCGGATCAACACCATGGTCGTCGCCATGGCCATGGCCGCGCCCAGGGTAATGAGGGAATCCATGTCCAGCCGGGCCTCGGCGGGCCACAGAATGATCAAGGTACCGATAAAGCCGATCCCCGTGGCCAACCAGCGCCGAAGCCGCACTACCTCACCCAAAAACAAAGCGGCGCCGATGGTGGCGAACAGCGGCGCGGCGAAGGTCAATGCGGTGACATAGCCCAGGGGCAAATGGGCAACGCCATGGAAAATACCCATCATGGCCAGGGCGCCGGAAATGCCCCGCAACAGATGCAGTTTCGGATGGCTGGTTTTCAGAAAGCTGAAATCCCAGCGCCGCCAGGTCATCATCAGGATGAACAGGAAAAATGATCGTAACAGCGCCAGTTCCATGGGTGGCAGCGCGCTGGAAAGATACCGCACCAGGCTGGTGAGCACGGCGAATCCCACGGCGGCCAGGGTCATCCAAAGCGCCGCCCGCGCCGTGCCGGTCATGGTGGTTTGCGTGGTCAAAATCGATGGGTCCGTTCGCGCGGAAAAAAAGCAGACGCGCAACCGTTGAAATAACGGCGCCGCTGGCCCATCCTAGACCCACGCAATGAAATTACAAAGGGTCCTTGTGGGGATGTTCCGGCAAGGCACCCGGGGTCCGCGTTACCGCACCCCATCCTTGAGGGAGGAAGCAGATGCAGTTTTTGGTCATCGGTATGGACGGCGACGATGCGGAGGCATTGGATCGGCGTTTGGCGAACCGGGATGCCCATCTGGCCAAGGCCCGGGCCTTGTTCGCCACCGGCAATCTGGTTTCGGCGGGGGCCCTGGTGGATGACGATGGCCGGATGATGGGGTCCGCCGTGCAATATGACTTCCCCTCCCGCGAGGAGCTGGACGCGGTCGAACTCAACCCGTCGAGCGAGTGGGTGCACACCGAGCACCCCGAATGGCACTTTGAGCACCTGCAGTTCACGGGCCGGGGCGGCCAGCCCCTGCAC
>JBMYUJ010000006.1:0-6665 GCA_049605255.1 Magnetospiraceae bacterium | reverse complement strand
GGACGCGGTGCTGGAAGACGAGCCCTACATCACGGGGGGGGTGTGGTTGGAGGTTTCCATCCGCACCATCCGCCTGGCGGATCTCTCTGCCGCCTGACCCTCGTATAGCCTTGAGGACCTCACCATGGAAAAACCCCTGTGGACGCCCACTGCGGCGCAAATCGGCGCCGCCAATCTGCGCCGGTTCATGGAAGACGTGGAAAGCGATTGGAACATCACGCTGGATTCCTACGAGTCCCTGCAACGCTGGTCGGTGGATCGCCCGGATAAATTTTGGCAATCGGTGAAGGATTTCGCCAATTTGGCGGCGGAGACCTGGGGCGAAACGGTGATCGAAAACCCCACCGCCATGCCCGGCGCGCGGTTTTTCCCCGACGCGAAACTGAACTTTGCGGAAAATCTTTTACAGCGCCGGGACGATGCGGACGCGCTGGTTTTCTGGGGCGAAGACAAGGTTAAACGCAAGATCAGCTTTCGCCAGCTATACGATCAGGTTTCCCAGCTTTCTCAGGTGTTAACGGGCATGGGCGTGCAGCCCGGCGACCGCATCGCCGCCATTGTGGCCAATATGCCCGAGGCGATCATCGGCATGTTGGCGGCCAGCAGCATCGGTGCCGTTTGGTCGTCCTGTTCACCGGATTTCGGCGAGCAGGGCATCCTGGATCGGTTCGGCCAGATCGCGCCGGTGGCGCTGATCTCGGTGGATGGCTATCACTATAACGGCAAAACCCATGACGTGTTGGGCAAGCTTGCCGCCATCTTGCCGCAGATCCCCTCGGTGCGGCAATGCCTGGTAATCCCCTATGCCCGCACGGCGCCAGACCTTTCGGCCCTGCCCGATTATGCGGTGGCCCTGGATACGGCCATGGCGGCGCAAGAGCCCGGCGAGATCGATTTCCTGCGCCTGCCGTTCAATCACCCGCTCTATATACTGTATTCCTCCGGCACCACCGGGGTGCCGAAATGCATCGTGCATGGGGCGGGGGGCACCTTGTTGCAGCACGCCAAGGAGCATCGCCTGCATTGCGACATCAAACCCGATGACCGGGTGTTCTACTTCACCACCTGCGGCTGGATGATGTGGAACTGGCTGGCCACCGTGTTGGCCTGTCAGGCGACCCTGCTGCTGTATGATGGATCACCATTTTATCCCAACGGCAATATCCTGTTCGATTTCGCCGATGCGGAGGATATGACCCTCTTTGGCACTTCGGCCAAATATATCGATGCCCTGAACAAGGCCGGGCTGCGCCCCAAGGATACCCATCAGCTCGCCTCCTTGCGCACCATGACCTCCACCGGCTCGCCCCTGGCGCCGGAAAGCTTCGACTATGTGTACGATGCCATCAAAGAAGATATGCATCTGGCCTCCATCGCCGGGGGCACGGATATCGTAAGCTGCTTCGTGGGCGGCAATCCGTTGGCGCCCGTGTGGCGGGGCGAGATTCAATGTGCCGCGCTGGGCATGAAGGTCGCCATTTACGACGAAAACGGCAACGCCTTGCCGCCCAACGAAAAAGGCGAGCTGGTCTGCGAGGTCCCGTTCCCCTCCATGCCGGTGAAATTCTGGAACGATCCGGACGGCGCCAAATACAAAGCGGCCTATTTCGAAAAATTCCCCAATGTGTGGACCCATGGCGACTGGATCTCCTGGACCGACCATGGCGGGCTGGTGATCCATGGCCGGTCGGATGCGACGTTGAATCCGGGCGGGGTGCGTATCGGCACGGCGGAAATCTACCGCCAGGTGGAAAAACTGAACGAGGTGGTGGAATCCATCGTCATCGGTCAAGACTGGGATAATGACGTGCGGGTGGTGCTGTTTGTCATCCTGCGCGCGGGCCTGACCCTGGACGACGATTTGCGGGACCGGATCAAAAAACAAATTCGGGCCAATTGCACGCCGCGCCATGTGCCGGCGCGCATCGTGCAGGTGTCGGATATTCCGCGCACCAAAAGCGGCAAGATCACCGAACTGGCGGTGCGCGACGTGGTGCATGGCCGGTTGGTGAAGAACAAGGAGGCCCTGGCCAACCCGGCGGCCCTGGACCTTTACGCGAATCTACCCGACCTGGCGAAATAGGGAGCGGGGCAACCGGAGGAAACGAGCTACCGACCGAGCAGTTTGTCGACCTCTTTTTGCGACAGGCCTTCCGGCTTGCGCTCTTCGAATCCGAGATCGATGGGGCCGGAGGGCAGTTCGTCCACGTCCACCAGCCGTTTATCGCGGAGGAACTTTACCAAGCGCGCCACCTTGCGGATTTTTTGACCCGTCAGGTCTTGAAAGCCACAGGTTTCGATAATCGCTTCGGCCTTCAGGGCGGTGCGTTGGTTCGCGGCGCCTTGTTCGATTTGCTCGGCCATGCCGAGGATGCGGTTCACTGCCTTTTCCTGATCCTGAACAGCTTCTTCCAACAGGCGCATGGCCTGGGTCAACGCCGCGAATACTTTTCGTTCGTCGATGATGTCCACGAATGAGCGGTCCCTATCGATAAGCAAGTCAGAGTGTAAAAGCGATAACCCCCTGGGGGCAACCATCTATTGGAAGCGAAAAGAACCCCGTAACCATCTTGCATTCAGAGGGCGGCAACGGTATAAACCGGCGCTTCGAGGGGCGGCGCGGCCGGGGTCCAAACCCCAGGGCATGCCCAACCGCCCAGAATGAAAAGACCGCGCCGGCATGCCGGTGCCCCTGACGAAAGGACGGAAAATGCCCAAGATGAAAACCAAGTCGAGCGCCAAAAAGCGCTTTCGCACCACCGCCACCGGCAAGATTCGCTGCCAGGTGGCGTTCAAGCGGCACGGCCTGCGCAAGCGTCCGCAAAAGATGAAGCGCCAAGCCCGCGGCACCATGATCCTGTCGGATGTGGATGCGCGCATCGTCAAATCCTACATGCCCTACGCGAAGTAAAGAGGACCACGACCCATGGCACGGACCAAACGGGGCGTGACGTCTCACGCCCGGCATCAGAAGGTATTGAAGCTGGCCCGCGGGTATCGCGGCCGTAACAAGAACAATTTCCGCATTTCCCTGGAGCGGGTCGAACATGGCCTGCAATACGCCTACCGCGACCGCAAGGCCCGCAAGCGCAGCTTCCGCGCCCTGTGGATCCAGCGGATCAACGCCGGCACCCGGGAACATGGCATGACCTATTCCCAATTTATGAACGGCCTGAACAAGGCCGGCATCGAGTTGGACCGCAAGGTCCTGTCGGATCTGGCGATCCGCGAACCCGATGCGTTTAAGGCCTTGGTCGATCAGGCGCGCGCCGCCCTTTCGGAATAGGCCCTTCCCGGCGATGACCTCGCCGGAGGCAGACGGGACATAAAGATGAAAGGGGGCTCGCCCAAGGGTGACGCCCCCTTTTCTTTATGCCCCCTTTTTCGGCCTCATCATTTTGGCAGACGGATTGAACCATGGACGATGTTGATCAGTTGAAGTCGGCTCTGTTGGCCGAGATCGCGGAAGCGGCAGACCCGAAGGCGCTGGAGGATTTGCGAATCGCCGCGCTGGGCAAAAAGGGCCGCATCACCGACATGATGAAAACCCTGGGTGGGCTCGATCCCGAGGCCCGCAAAGCCACCGGTCAGGCACTCAACGCCCTGAAATCAGACATCGCCGCCGCGTTGGACGCCCGCAAGGGGGTTTTGGACTCTGCCGCGCTGGATGCCCGCCTCGCCACGGAAAAGGTGGATATTTCCCTGCCGCCACGCCCCGAGACCGAAGGCCGGGTTCACCCCATCAGCCAAACCATCGATGAGGTGGTGGCCATTTTCGGCGAGATGGGCTTCACGGTGGCCGAGGGCCCGGATATCGAGGAAGACTGGTACAATTTCACCGCCCTCAATATCCCGCCGGAACATCCGGCCCGCCAGGAGCATGATACCTTTTATCTGCCCGGCGAGCGGCCCGGCCCGGACGGCCAACAGGGCCGCATGGTGTTGCGCACCCATACCTCGCCGGTACAGATCCGCACCATGCTGAACCAAAAACCGCCGATTCGCATCATCGTGCCGGGCCGTACCTATCGCTGTGATTACGACGCCACCCATTCGCCCATGTTCCACCAGGTGGAAGGGTTGGTGGTGGATGAAGCCACCCATATGGGCCACCTGAAAGGCTGCCTGATCGAATTTTGCCGCGCCTATTTCGGCGTTGCCGATTTGCCGGTGAAGTTCCGGCCCAGCTATTTCCCCTTTACCGAACCCTCGGCGGAAGTGGATATCGGCTGCACCCGCGAAGGCGGCACCTTCCGCATCGGCCATGGCGATGACTGGCTGGAAATTCTCGGCAGCGGCATGGTGAACCCCAAGGTGCTGGAAAATTGCGGCATCGATTCCACCAAGTACCAGGGCTTCGCCTTCGGCATGGGACTGGAACGCATCGCCATGCTGAAATACGGCATTCCCGACCTGCGCACTTTCTTTGAATCCGACCTGCGCTGGCTGCGCCATTACGGTTTCGCCGCCTTGGATGTGCCCAGCATGGTGGGAGGGCTGTAACCATGAAAGTCACCCTGAACGCCCTGAAAACCCATCTGGAGACGGATGCGGATCTGGACACCATCACCCACACCCTGACCATGATTGGCCTGGAAGTGGAAGGCGTGGAAGACCGGGCCGCGGGCCTGGGGGATTTTGTCGTCGCCCATGTGGAAAAGGCCGAACCCCATCCCAATGCGGACAAGTTAAAGCTTTGCACCGTGAATACGGGCACCGAGACCTTCCAGGTGGTGTGCGGCGCGCCCAATGCGCGCACGGGCCTGAAGGGGGTTTTCGCCACCGAGGGGTCTTACATCCCGGGCACCGGCATCACCCTGAAGAAGGCCAGCATACGCGGTGTGGAATCCTCCGGCATGCTGCTGTCGGAACGGGAAATGGGCCTTTCCGAGGATCATACCGGCATTGTCGACCTGCCCGCCGATACCCCCATTGGCGCCAAGGCCGTCGATATTTTGGGGTTGGATGACCCGGTGATCGACATCGGCATTACCCCCAACCGGGGAGATTGCCTGGGCGCGCGGGGCATTGCGCGCGATCTGGCCGCCGCCGGGCTGGGCACCCTGAAACCGTTGGACGCCGCGCCGGTTCCCGGCAGCTTCGATAGCCCAATCGGCGTGAAACTGGATTTTACCGAAGAGACCGCCGATGCCTGCCCCTATTTCGTGGGCCGCTATGTGCGCGGGGTGAAAAACGGGCCGAGCCCGCAATGGGTGCAGGATCGGCTGCTGGCCCTGGGCCTGCGGCCGATTTCCGCCCTGGTGGACATCACCAACCTGATGACCCTGGAATACGGCCGCCCCATGCATGTGTTCGACGCCGATAAGGTGACCGGCGATATTCATGCCCGCCTGGCCAAGGCGGGGGAAACCCTCGTCGCCCTGGACGACAAGGAATATGCCCTGACCCCCGAGATGACGGTAATCGCCGACGACACCGCCGCCGAGGCCATTGCCGGTGTCATGGGCGGGGCGGCATCCGGCTGCACGGAAACCACCGTGAATGTGTTTATCGAAACCGCGTATTTCGATCCGGTGCGCACGGCCATGACCGGGCGGGCGCTGAACCTGCAATCCGATGCCCGATATCGGTTCGAGCGGGGGATCGATCCTTCCTTCATGGTGGACGCCACCGAGATCGCCACCCGCTGGATGCTTGAGTGGTGCGGGGGCGAGCCCTCTCATCTGGTAATCACAGGCGCCGAACCGCAAACCGGCAAAGAGATTCTGCTGCGCGGCACCCGCGTGAAGACCCTCGCCGGGGTGGAAGTGCCCGCGGCGGAGCAGGCCCGGATTCTGGAAACCATCGGCTGCGTGGTCAACAGCACACCGGATGGATTCATCTGCCAGACCCCGTCTTGGCGGCATGACATTGAGGGCGAGGCCTGTCTGGTGGAAGAGGTGGTCCGTCTGAATGGGTTCGATAGAATTCCGGCGGTGCCGCTCACCCCGTCCGGTTCCTTACCCACGGCGGCCCTCACACCGCTGCAAACCCGGCGGGTCAAAGCGCGCCGGTTGTTGGCCGCGCGCGGCATGGTGGAAACGGTGACCTATTCCTTCATGCCCTCCGCGCCCGCGGAATTGTTCGGAGAGATCCCAGACAGCCTGCGCCTGTCCAACCCGATCAGCGCCGACTTGGACGTCATGCGCCCCTCCATCCTGCCCAACCTGATCACGGCGGCGGGCACCAATGCAGACCGGGGCGTCCCGAACGCCGACCTGTTCGAGGTCGGTCCTATTTTCGGGGACGATACCCCCGAAGGCGAAGAAATCGTTGCCACCGGCATTCGCAGCGGGCAGACCGGACCGCGCCATTGGTCGCAGCCACCACGCCCGGCGGATGTATTTGATGCCAAGGCCGATGCCCTGGCCGTGCTGGGCGCCGCCGGTGCGCCGGTCGATAAATTGCAAGCCGCGCCAGACGCCCCCGCCTGGTACCATCCGGGCCGATCTGGCGTGCTGCGCCTGGGGCCGAAAAATGTGCTCGCGGTATTTGGCGAGTTGCATCCCCGTATCCTCACGGCCATGGGCGTAAAGGGCCCGATGGCGGGGTTTGAAGTCTATATCGACCGGGTACCTTTACCGAAAGCGGCCAAAAGCAAAACCAAGCCCCATCTGACCTTGCCCAGCCTGCACCCGGTGGATCGGGATTTTGCCTTCGTGGTG
>JBMYUJ010000005.1:0-78122 GCA_049605255.1 Magnetospiraceae bacterium | reverse complement strand
GAAACTGAGACCACACCAGAACCCATAGCGGAAGACCCCCGCCCCACCTTCTTAAAACCGCAGGAGGGGGCGGACGATGAACGTTTAGAGGATCATATCGAGCGGATAATTCGCACGCATATGGACGGAATCGCGCGGGCAATGATTGCGGCGGATCAGGTTTTTGAAACAGAGGCCTATCGCGAGACTGTGAAGGCCCTCATGGGCCGGATCAGATACCGCGCCTATGCCGGAAAACCCGGGCAACCAGACGATCTTATCGCCATGATCGCCTACTGCCTGCGTGCCCTTTAATCCCTAATCCCATGCGAAGCCTGGAGGAATATAAAAAAGCCCGGCAGACAGCGGCCCAACTGGTCGCGCTGCATGGCGACGAATTCCTCCCGGCGTTTGAGGCGATTGACCAGGCCATCACCGCCCGCGAAGCCCAAACATCCGCGCGCGCCCGCGCCCTCGCCTTGGCCGCAACCCTGGAAACCCAAAAATGAGACTGAAACCCTGCCCGAAATGCCAAAGCCCGCGCACCCGCCTGGAGATAGCCAAGGGCGGCGATATGCGGGGCGAATGCCTGGACTGCGGCCACCAAGGCCAGCCGGGATGGCCGGTTGAAGTGGCCGTTGAGGCGTGGAATGCGGAAACGCCGGTTTCGGCACCAGATGGAGACGAAGCGGATGGAGCATAAATGGGTTTACGCGCCGGGGCAGCGCCCGCCCGACGGTATGCAAATGTGTAAGTTCTGCGGGTATATGCGGACAGAAATCATAGAGGCCAAAACCTGCCTCGGAGCAGTGCGAATTGCGCTCCGAAAAACGCCCGAATTAGTCGAAAGGAAGAATAATGGGACTTAGATACCGAGTCTGGCGCATCGTCGAGATACCGCTGTACCACCTGCATGATTTTGCATTCCAGCGGTGCCAGAAATACTCGCCCGCCACGCAGCCCTTCTCCAAGGCCATGGCCGACCTGAGAAAAGACGATCCCGATTTCGCGGCGGAAGTCGATGACTACCGGAAGAGGCAGCGCGCGGTTGCTGGAATGAACGACATCCAGGCGCGGGGAGAAACGCCCGATAATGCGACGGAGGAAACCACCGGATGACGCCATGGCAATTTACAGCCGCCGCCGTAAAAAATCTGAATCTGTCGCTGGATGATGACGGCAAGATGGAACTTGCGCGGCTATTCCGGTTGGCGATGGATGTATCGGCGGAACGTGCTAGGGAACCGGAAACGCCCGGTGAAATCTCAAAAGCGGATGGCGATTGATGTATAATGTCCGCTCCCAAGATCGGCCTGGTTCGCAATTCTCGATTTGTTGGAATTTTGCGAAACTGCCCTTCGCCCCGCAAAAATGCTCGGGGTTTATCTGGGAAAATCAAATACATAGGTGCGCGGATTCCAGTAAGTTGGGATTTTTCATTTATCGCCGAGGCCAAGGAACACCTACCAGAGCCGGAAGATACTGGCGAGGTCATCAGGCCAAAGCCGGTGAATATCGACCCGTATACCCCCAATGATTAGGAGATTAAAATGCGCGTGAATGTCTACGCCGAAGAGATGACCGACCGAATTGAGATTATCAGCAAAGAGATCGAGGGCACCACATTTACCGGGCTGCGGTTTTATTTAGAACTACCAGCAACCGTGAACGGTCAGCAGCACCAAGGGCCTTTCATACACCGCCCAGGCGACGATGACAGCGCCGCCGTAACGTTTTGGGGAAAGCGGGATCTTCGAAAGGTGCTGCGGAAGGCCCTTACTGAACTCGACGCGCATTACAAAATCAAACCCTAAACGCGATCTTTTCCAGCCACCCCTGCGCTTGCTCCAGCGGGATTTCCCCGCCATATCGCGGGCGGTGGAACTTATGGCCCATCAAGCTCGCCATGCCGATTTCCGGGATTTCCGCCGCTGTCATGCGGTCCTGGAAGGTATGGCGCAGGGAGTAAAGGGAGTGTCGATCTGTCGGGTACAGCCCATTTTCACGGAAAAATTTACCGATTGTAGCGCTCAACAACACGTTTTTACCCTGATAATGCGGAAAGCCCGCCGGATGCTCTTGTAGCGCCGCCAACGCGGCACCGACCAGGGGAATGCGCCGCCGCCGGTACGCGGTCTTGAGTGACCGGAAATCATTGGGCCGGATCAAAATATGCGGGATGCCGGCATCAAGATGGATATCGTCGGTGGCTAGGCCGGAAATCTCGTTGACCCCCGCCCCGGTATCCGCCATCACCCACACCACCGCCCGGGCCTGATCATTGAGCCCGGCCAAGGCATCGCCCAACAACAACACATTTTGCACGTAATCGGGCTCAAAAGAATCGCGAGATTGCGGCGCCGAATCCTCCACCCGCAGCCCCGCAAAAACATTATCCAAACCGAGGCGCAGCCCCTCAGAGACCGTCCGGACCATATGGGATAAACAACCGATATCCTTGTTAGCGGAGTCAGCCGTCAAACCCTCGTCCCGCATCCGATCGATCCACCAGGCCCGAAAGGTCAAAGCGTCGTCCCGGGTCACAGAGGCCAGCGGAAAATCCCCCCGGTCCAACACCACCACCAGGTTGTTAACGGCTTTGATCCGTGGGTTTTTCCATCGGCGAATCTGGTCAGCATTTTTACCAATATTTCGGTCCGCCGAAAGCCGCCAATAGTCTTCCAACGCGCCCCGGATCGTCAGTGCCGGGGGCGGTACCGTCCCCACTAAAGCCCGCGCCAACGGCGCATTGGCCGCACCCCCCGTTGCGCCATCGATGGCCGCCAACCGGGCAACCAGATCATCCACCCCCACACCATCGGCGATCAAGGCGGCAAGCGGGCGATAGGCAAATCCATGCGCGCGGGCCAGGCGCAACGCAGCCTCATAGCGCGCCCGGGCCGCCGTGCCGTCCAAAGCGACAAGATCGGCCCAATAGGCTTCCACCAGGTCATTGACCGCAGAGGCCGCCGCGGGCAACCTCGCATCATCGATATCTTTGAGGGGGATTTTAACAAACTTACGCGGATCAACCTGCCGCGCGCGGCGCGGAACCCGCCGGATATAATACCAGCTCCCACCGCGCCGATGGCAATATTTTGGTGCCATCATACCCTAACCCACAGCGTTGTTTGTTACCCAATTTGTTACCCAAATCAGGCCAGACCAAACCAACGCAAGTCAAGGGAAATATTTTTATGCGTTATTTATCAATAACTTATCATAAAATAAATCAACAACCAGGAGGCAAAAACGAATCCCCCTCCCTCCGCCACTTTTCTTTGCATTCAACTGATTAGCAATCATTTAAACAGCCTTCTTAGCCATGCAACTCCGGCGAAACCTTTGTGTCTGATCCGGGTTTTGTGTCGGTGCGAGTGTGTGTCTTAGTTTGGTGACCGCCCTGAAAAATCCTTCATTCAGGCGCCCGTGCACGCGGGCTCTTTTCTTGGTAAAGCGTTCTTTTTCTTGAGCTATCCCCGTTCATGTGCCTCTTAACACCTTTCGGTCGGGAACTTTTAGCGAAGCGCCGGGTTTTCTACGGGAGCGCCTAAAGGTCGCAAAGAAGGGGCAGGAAATGTCGAAATGGCAATGGGTGCTGCTGCAAATTTCACGGTTGCTCTGGGTACGTGCAGCGATCATCGGGGCATTGGGCATCGGTGCCGCCGTTCTGGCAGCGTTAACGGAGGCCTATCAGCCGGGAAACCTGAATTTCACCATCGGCGCCGATGCGGTCGACAGCCTTCTTTCCATTATTGCGTCGAGCATGTTGGCCGTAACCACTTTTTCGCTGAGCGTGATGACCTCGGCCTTCGGCGCCGCAGCGAACAATGTCACCCCGCGCGCAACCAAATTGTTGGTGCAAGATCGCCTCACTCAAAATGTCCTATCTACTTTCCTAGGGTCCTTTCTGTTCAGTATCGTCGGCCTTGTGGTTTTGAAGGCGCGGGCCTACGGCCCAGAAGGCCGCGCAGTACTGTTTTTGTTCACGATTTTCGTTATTGCGCTGATCGTGGTCTCGTTGCTGCGTTGGATCGATCATCTGACCCGACTGGGGCGTGTCGGGGAAACGACGGATCGCGTGGAACAAGCGACACGGGACGCGATTACCCAGCGCCTTGAAAAACCTTTTCTGGGGGGGTGCGCCAGGACCGAGGAAAAACAACATCCGGAAAGCGCGATTGCCATCGCGGCCCATTCAACCGGGTATGTTCAGAATATTGATTTGGTAGAACTTTCCGCCTGCGCCAAAGACGTGGGCGCAACCGTATTTCTTGAAGTTATTCCTGGCGCTTTTGTGTTTTTGAAAGCGCCCTTGGCCTGGATTGACTTGCCCCAAGAAGAGGGGCACAAGGTGGCGCGTGCCAAGCTGCTTGAGGTTGCGCAACGGGCCATCACCATCGGTGAGGAGCGCAACTTTGACCAGGATCCGCGTTTCGGATTTTGCGTTCTTTCCGAGATTGCGTCGCGCGCCCTCTCCCCAGCCATCAATGATTCGGGAACCGCCATCGATGTGATCGGAAGGGCCACGCGTTTACTGCTTCTTTGGTCTGAAGGGAGCGTTGAAGTGAATGAGGCGAACCCTCCCTACCCGGACATCCATGTGCCCACCCTGAAAATTGACGATATTTTCGAAGACGCCTTCGGCACCCTTGCGCGGGACGGCGCCGCCCAAGTGGAGGTGCAGCTCAGGCTCAGAAAGTCCCTCAAAGCATTGAGCCAAGTGGGCGGAGCGGATTTCCGCAATGCCGCCCACCGGCAAGCCGCGCTCGCCCTGAAACGGGCGGAAAGCGCCCTACCGCTGGAAGAAGATACAGAAAGGCTACGTGCTGTGTCTTTCGAACGATGAATCAGAGCGCGTAATATACCTCAGGCCCACAAAAGAGCCGTCTTACGCTAAAACGCGGAAGCTTTGGGGCGGTTCCCATCCCGTGTAAATCGCGATAAAATAGCATTTTCTTATATTCTCAGCCGCAGAATTAATGGATTCTGCGCCAACCCCGACGATAAAAACGTTTTTTAAGAAAAATATCGGTGGTATAACACTCCATTATGACTCTAGAAAAGAGGGTAGAATATCCAGGCGGGTAACATCATCGGGAAGACAATATTTTGCCGACGATGGACGGGGGCCGTGTCTGGTAATCGGGACTGAAAAAAATGACGAATAGCAAAACCCGGATCGAGGATATCGCTGAAAGTATCCAACTGGGCATTCTGGGGGGGACTTACGCCCCTGGGGAACGCCTGCATGTGGAGAATTTGCGCACGGAGTTCAAGGTCAGTGCGAGCACCGTGCGGGAGGCGCTTTCACGATTGATGGCTGAATCCCTCGTCACCACCGAAGGACAACGCGGTTTTCGTGTCACCCCCCTCTCCCTCGCGGATTTTCGGGAAATGGCGGAACTGCGCATGAAACTGGAGATTCTTGCCGCCACCCGGTCGATCGAGAATGGCGATCAGGCTTGGGAAGATAGTCTGGTGGCCGCCTATCAAAATCTCAGCGAAACCGAAGCCAGCTTGAACATGGCCGACCCGCTCATTGGCCAGCAATGGCTGCATCGGAATATCGCCTTCCATAATGCGTTGGTCGCTGCTTGCGATAACTCTTGGATGCTGCGCTTTCGCGGCATTCTGCACCGGCAATCCAGTCGATACCTTTGGTTCGCTTACAAAGACCAAACCATCACACGGGATATTCATGCAGAGCATTCAGCCATTTTCGATGCGTCGATAGAGCGGGATAAGGCCACTGTCCAAAAACACCTGACCATCCATATCAACAAGACCATCGAAACCGTGACGAAGATGCTGACGGCCCGGAACCTGCACTAGGCCGATGACGACAATGCGATCCCAAAAAAATCGATAATTAGATTTTTTAGCGTTGTTTTTTGCAAAAAAACCCATAAAATCCTTGCCCAGATTGGCAAGCTTCGACAAATCGATAAAACGATGAATCCTCGGTAAACGAGGACAGGGCTGCCGTTCTACAGGGGACGCTTACAATAACATCGCCTTACCAATGCTAACCGTCCCCGATCTAAGCTGCCAAGCGTCTGGCGTGGTCTGCACCCGTCTGACATGAACAGGGTTAAGAGGGAGGAGAAGAAGACCGCGATCCGCGGCGACCACAATCCGATTTCCGTGGAGGCAAAAACCCGTGGTGGTGATGGACAATCCGCGCCCGGACTTTGCTGCCGGTGTTTGTCGCAGTATCTCGGCAAATGTGCCCCAATTAAATGAATTTCGCCCGTCCCGAGCGGATGCTGGAACAAGCTTCACAGCACCGGTCTTAAAGCGGGCAGATAAGTCGAGCGAACCAATTTTTTCAGGGAGTGACCTATGGGCGACTCAAAATTCAATGTGACACGACGTGACTTTGTCAAAGGTGTTGGCGCCGCTGGCGTGCTTGCCGCGACCTCTGGCCTCGCGGCCCCGGCGATTGCCGCGCCGAAGACCATCAAGATCGGCTTCGTGACGCCGCAAACCGGCCCGCTGGCGATCTTCGCCGAGCCCGATGCCTTTGTGCTGGATCAATTCAAGAAAAAGATCGGCGATGGCATCATGATCAACGGGGCGAAGCATCCCGTGGAATTCATCGTCAAGGATAGCCAATCCAACTCCAACCGCGCCTCCACGGTCGCCCAGGAACTGATTTTGGGAGAGGAAGTGGACATCATCACCGCCACCTCCACCCCGGATACCACCAACCCGGTGGCCGATCAGGCGGAACTGAACGGCGTTCCCTGCATCACCAACGATACGCCGTGGCAACCCCACTTCTTCGGCCGCCAAGGCGACCCGAAAGTCGGTTTTGAATATACCTACCACTTCTTCTGGGGCCTGGAAGACATCATCTCCGTGTTCATGGGCATGTGGGACAAAGTACCCACCAACAAGGTGGTTGGCGCCCTGTGGCCGAACGATCCCGACGGCAATGCCTGGGGCGATCCCAAGCTCGGCTTCCCGCCGGTGATGGAAAAGGCTGGGTACAAGTTGGTCGATACGGGCCGCTTCCAATCCATGACCGATGACTTCTCCGCGCAGATTTCCGCCTTTAAGGAAGCCGGTGTGGAAATCGTCACCGGCGTCGTTATCCCGCCGGACTTCACCACCTTCTGGACCCAGGCCGCGCAGCAAGGCTTCAACCCGAAAGTCGTCAACGCCGCCAAAGCCTCGGAATTTCCGCAGGCGATCGCGCCGCTGGGCGAGCGGGCCAATGGATTGTCGGTGGAGGTCTGGTGGTCGGCGCACCATCCGTTCTCTTCCGGGTTCACGGGGCAATCCTCCGCCGAGTTGGCAAAAGCCTACGAGGATGCGACCGGCAACCCCTGGACCATGCCGCTTGGGTTCAAGCATTCCCTGTTCGAAGTCGCCATGGATGCGCTGAGCCGCACCGAAGATCCCACCGATCCGGATAGCATTGCGGCCGCCATCGGAGAAACCGCTTACGACTCCGTCGTTGGTCATATCGACTTCCGCAAGGGCCCCGTGCCGAACATCTCCAAGACTCCATTAGTCGGTGGCCAATGGCAACTGGAAGGTGGAAAGCCGGTTCTGCAAATCGTCGAAAACGGCGATCAACCGGATATTCCGACCACCTCCGAGATGAAAGCGATCGGATAACGGCATAGGAAGGGCGGCGTTGGCGCCGCCCTTCCGCAGCCTGACGGAGGCGTATATGCAACCCCTGCTTTCACTTTCCGGCGTCAACAAAAGTTTCGGCGCCCTTAAAGTTGCGGACAATATTGATCTGGAGCTGCGCGAGAACGAGGCGCTTGGTGTGATCGGGCCGAACGGCGCGGGCAAAAGCACCCTGTTCAATCTGATCGGTGGCGCCCTGCCCGTTTCGTCTGGCACCGTGAAATTCGCGGGCACGGATGTGACCGGCATGCCTGCCTCGGCCCGTTGCCGCCTGGGCATTTCCCGATCTTTCCAGATCCCCCACCCCTTCGTGGGGATGACGGTTTATGAGAATTTGCTGGTCGCCTCCTCGTTTGGCGATTCCGGCCATCATGACGCGGAATATGAATGCCGCGCCATTTTGGAAAAGACCGGCTTGCTGCCCAAGGCCAACATCCCGTCGGGGAAACTGACCCTGTTGGAGCGCAAGCGGCTGGAATTGTCGCGCGCATTGGCCTCTGGCCCCAAACTCCTGCTGTTGGACGAGATCGCGGGGGGCCTGACCGAAGGTGAGTGCCTCGCGCTGGTGGACACCATCAAGGATATTCGCAATTCCGGTGTGTCGATCATCTGGATCGAACATATCGTCCACGCGCTCACCGCGGTTGTGGACCGCCTGATCGTGATCGATTTCGGCAAGGTGGTCGCCGAGGGTGATCCCAAGGAAGTCATGAACGACCCGATGGTCAAGGAAATCTATATGGGGATCGAGGTCGATGAATAATCTGCTTGAAACCCGGGCGCTGGAAACCTTCTACGGGGATTTCCAAGCCCTATACGGTATCGATTTCGAGATGAACGAAGGCGAGACCGTCGCCATTATCGGCTCCAACGGAGCCGGGAAATCCACCTTTTTGCGCACGCTAACGGGTCTTTGTCCCTCGGCGGGGCAGACGGTGGAATTCGGCGGCGAGCCCATCGCCGGCTTGTCTGCCGATAAGATCCATAAGCTCGGCATCGCCATGGTGCCGGAAGGACGTCGGCTGTTCCCGTCGCTCAGCGTGGAAGAGAACCTTTTGATCGGCGCCTCGGGTGGCCGAGAAGGCCCCTGGAACCTGGATGCCGTCTACGACATCTTCCCCGACCTGGTGAGCAAAAAGCGCAATCCGGGCACGGCCCTCTCTGGCGGGCAGCAGCAGATGGTGGCCATCGGGCGCGCGCTGATGTCCAACCCGCGGCTCTTGCTATGCGATGAGATCAGCCTCGGTCTTGCGCCCAAAGTGATCAAAGACATTTACGTTTCCGTTCCCCGCATCAAGGAACTGGGCACCTCCATCCTGGTGGTCGAACAGGATGTGGGGCAGGCCCTGGCCGTCGCGGACCGGATCTATTGTTTCATGGAAGGGCGCGTCTCCCTCACCGGCACGCCGAGTACGGTGACGCGGGAAGAGATTTCTCACGCCTATTTCGGCATCGAGGAGAATCACTGATGGCATGGATCAACGCAGTCATCCAAGGGATCCTCCTCGGGGGGCTTTACGCCCTTTTCGCGGCGGGCCTATCGTTAATGTTCGGTGTCATGCGGTTCATCAATATCGCCCATGGTGATTTTATTGTTGTCGCGGCTTACCTGTCGCTCACCGCCATTATCACCTTTGGACTAAACCCGTTTATCGGCATCGCCATCGTGATGGTGATCCTCGGCGTCGCCGGGTACATGAACCAGCGGATTTTGCTGAACCGGGTGATGGGCAAGGATATCTTGCCGCCGGTGCTGGTGACCTTCGGCATGTCCATCATCATTCAGAACGCATTGCTGGAAATCTTTTCCGCCGACAGCCAAAAGATCCCGACAGGCTGGTTGGAGACCAGTTCGCTTTCCATCGTTGATGGCGTCGCGGTGGGGCTTCTCCCACTGCTGATGTTCGTCGCCGCCGTGGGCATGCTGGGCATCTTGCAGTTTATCTTCTTCAAGACCTCGACCGGTCGGTTGTTGCGCGCCACGTCGGACGATCCAGAAATCGTACCGCTGATGGGGGGCAACAACAAACATATCTTTGCCCTTGCCACCATGATCGCCAGCGTCGTGGTTGCCTTGGCGGGCGTGTTCCTGGCGATGAAAACCAATTTCGATCCGGCGGCAGGGCCATCTCGCCTGTTGTTCGCCTTCGAAGCGGTCATCATCGGCGGGCTGGGCAGCCTGTGGGGGACCCTAGTGGGCGGCATCATCCTAGGCGTCTCGCAGACCATCGGCGCGCAGATCGATGCCGGTTACCAAATCCTGGCGGGGCATTTAGCCTTTCTCGCCGTGTTGATCTTCCGCCCGACCGGGCTGTTCTCGAAATCGAAGTGAGGGCATCATGGCGACTGAACAAAATATGACCAAAGTAGCGGTGGTGAACCCGACGATCGTCCGTAACGCGATCCTGGTGATCCTGGCCATCGCCTTGATTGCTTTCGCTTTCGCCCCCAGTTGGGCGGGGCGCAGTGACCTGCGGATGCTGATGGAAGCCTTCAGCTATCTCGCCCTAGCGCAGATGTGGAACATGTTGGCGGGTTATACAGGGCTGATTTCCGTCGGCCAGCAAGCCTATGTGGGCCTGGGGGGGTATCTATTTTTCTCCTTGGCCATGTTCGCCGGCATCCCCGTGTTGATGGCCATTCCCCTGGCCGCTTTGGCCACTGCGGTGATTTCCATCCCCACGGGCTGGATCGCCTTCCGCCTCCAAGGCGCCTATTTCGCCATCGGCACCTGGGTCATCGCCGAGGTGTTCCGCCTCTTGGCCGCGCAAGTTTCCGCGCTTGGTGGCGGGTCTGGCATTTCCCTGCCTATTTCCCTCGCCAAATCCTTGGCCGACTCCCGCGCGGGACGCGAAGAGGTGATGTATTTCATCGCCTTCTCCATCGCAGTATTTTCCGTTCTGGGGGTTTGGCTGATGTTGCGATCCCGTTGGGGCTTGGCATTAACCGCGATCCGGGATAGCGAACCGGCGGCGGAATCCGTAGGAGTAAACACCGCCCGGGCGAAGTTCCTGATCTATGTGTTGACCGCCTTTGTTACCGGGTTGACCGGCGCCTTCATCTTCCTGCAAAAACTGCGGATCACACCGGAAGCGGCGTTCAGCGTCAACGACTGGACCGCCTTTGTGATCTTCATTGTGGTGATCGGCGGGATCGGGACCGTGGAAGGCCCGATCATCGGGGTTATCCTTTTCTTTGTCTTGCGGGAAATCGCCGCTGACTGGGGCACATGGTATCTCATCTTAATGGGCAGCATCGCCATTGCGGTTATGCTGATCGATAAGCGGGGAATCTGGGGGGCCATCCAAGCCCGGTACAATCTGCAAATCTTCCCGGTGGGGCGGCGGCTGAACTAGCCACCCACTCCCTGCCAACCGAAACCCAGTTTTCTGCGGCGGCCAAGCCCCCGCAGCGAAAGGATATATTGTGGACTTACAGCTTACTGATAAGACAGCCCTGATCACCGGCAGCACGGCGGGCATTGGCTAAGCCACCGCCGCCTCCCTGTTGCGCGAAGGCGCCAAGGTGATTATTTGCGGTCGGTCCGACGAGACCCTTAAAAAAGCCCAAGCCTCCCTCAAAGCGGAAACCGGCTGCGATGCCCTGGGCTTTGCCGGTGACCTTTCCGAAGCCGACGTGGCTGCAAACCTGGTTGCGCAATATCCCCGTATCGACATCCTGGTAAATAATATGGGCATTTTCGAACCCAAGGAATTCGAAGACATCCCGGACGAAGACTGGTTGAGGTTCTTCAAGGTGAATATCCTGAGCGGCGTGCGCCTGGCCCGCGCTTACTTGGGCGGGATGAAGAAACAGAACTGGGGCCGCATCGTGTTCATCTCCAGTGAGAGTGCCATCCAAATCCCCCAAGAAATGATCCATTACGGCATGACAAAAACCGCTCAGCTCGCCATCTCGCGGGGTATCGCGGAATCCGTCGCGGGCACCGGCATCACGGTCAACTGTGTACTGCCCGGCCCCACCAAAACCCGGGGTGTGGTGGATTTTGTTGGTGAACTGTCGAAGGATTCCGGTCAAAGCTTCGAAGAATTTGAATCGGAATTCTTTGCGCATGTCCGGCCCAGTTCGCTGATCAAGCGGTTTGCTGATCCCGCCGAAGTGGCGGCCATGATCACCTATGTGGTCAGCCCCCTGGCCTCGGCCACCAGCGGCGCCGCCCTCCGGGTGGACGGCGGCGTGGTGCGCGCGGCAACGTAAGCTGTAGCTGCACATGAAATAACATGGTGAGAGTGCGACCGGTTGGCGTTGGCGCTGTTTACGCACCAAGGCCATCTGATTGGACTCTCATCTTGCGTTCCGGATCTAACTGAACAACCAGTTTTTCAGCAGCCGCGTGACCCGGGGCATCACGATATACGTCATCAGCAACACCTGGATGACCACAATAATGAATACCTTGATGGCCAGGGGAATATCCCCCAGCAGTGGTCCCAGGAAATACTGCAGTGGCAGGATCAGCGAAAACACCACCACAACCAGAGTCAGGGCCATCTTATGCTGGGACGGCTTGGCCGCCGTCGGCACCTCGGGCAGGTCGAACCAGAATTCGAGACCGGTGACCTTGGTATAGGTCCCCTCCCCCTTGGTGATGTGATCCAGCTTGTCAATCCAGACTTTGCGGTCCTCGGATTCTTCCCACAGGCGCGCATGCTTGTAGGTATCGAACCGATAGATCAGCACATATTCATGACCCGTGGCCGCCGAAGGCCGCAGAATATCCAAGCCCAGATGGCCCGTGTAATGGGCACTGGCGGCGGAAATACCCTTGATCCAGTCTTCGTATTCCTTTTCCTTCCCCGGCAGCACTTTGCGGGCGACGCTAACGGTCACCGGGCTCTGGCATTCATCTTCTGTCATGGCATTACAAGCGCTTCAGGCGCAGCTCCATTAGATGTTCTCTGAGAAAATCCAGACGATCATTCCCCCAGAAAATAGCATCTCCCACCAAGAAAGTGGGAACGCCAAATACACCTTTTTCGGCTGCTTCGGCGGCATGTTCTTCTAAAACCGCCAAATTTTCTTGGGAGTCCGCCGCGCTCACAACGGCCTCCGGGTCTAAACCGATGCGCCCCGACACATCGCGCAACACGTCCAAATCACCAATATCCCGGCCTTCGCCCCATTCGGCGCGCATGGTCTCCACGGTAAATTCCCGCACTTTGCCTTGGCTTTCCGCATAGAGGCTGGCGGCCCCGGCGCGGGTGGGATCGGTGGTGATGGGCGGCGGGGTATAGGGCACGCCCAGGCGCTTTGCCCAGCGGCCCACATCCTGGCGCACCAGCGGGATCTTGACCTTCGCCCGATCCGGATCAGACCGGCCGGTCCACCCCCCCAAGGGCCGCCATTTCAGAGTGACGTGGAAATCATCGAAGATGCTCCACACGGTCTTACTGACCAGGTAGCAATAGGGGCTTCTGAAATTATAGAAGAAATACAGATCCATGGGGTCGCTCATCGGGAAACCTTTTTACCTACTCTACCACCGAAAAAGCCACGGACCCCAGGTTTTGGGTAACACAGCGCACCGACATGCCGACGGCCAGCGGATGGGCCGCCGTGGCGCCACCGGCCAATACAATATAGCCGGGTTCCAACCGTTCGCCCCACCGGGCGACCATGCGGGACGCCGCCACCAAGGACCGCACGGGATGCCCCAGGATCGCCGCCGTGGACCCGATTTGTACGGCCCGGCCATCGGCTTCCATGATGATCCCCAAATTGGCAATATCGGTTTCAGGCGGGAACCAATCCCCGACCACGAAGCCGGAGGAAGAGGAGTTATCGGCGATCACATCGCCCAACGCAAATTTGAAATTCTCATAGCGGCTATCGATAATCTCCATGGCGCAGGCAACGCCTTCCACCGCCGCCATGGCTTCCAAGGGGCTGACCTCCCCCGACAAGGGAGAACCGATGAGAAAGGCGATCTCCGGCTCCACCCGAGGGTGAACGTAATCCGCCATGGAGATGGTGCCGCCCTCCTCGGCCCGCATCCGGTCCGTCAAGCGGCCCCAGATCACCTCGTCGACGCCCACCTGCGACATCTTTGCCCGGCTGGTCAGGCCCATCTTGACGCCGACGCGCCGCTCCCCCCGATCCAACCGGCGGGCGATGGACATGGCCTGCACCGCATAGGCTTCATCCACGTTCAGGCGTTGGTCATCGACAAATTGCGGAATGGCATTCGCGAAATGGGCGGCATCGTCAACGATGGTGGCGATCTGGGAAAGATCCTTCATGGCATCATCTCTCGCTGTGAGGAAAAGGCATTAGGCTTCGGAGAAGAAATCGAGCAATAGCTTATTGAAGCGGGCCGCATGTTCGATCTGGACCCAGTGGCCGCAGCGCCCGAACACATGCAATTGCGCGCGATTGATCCATTCCACCAGGGTGACCGAGTTGGACATGGGAATCACCTGGTCATCCCGGCCATGCAGCACCAGGGTCTCATGCGCAATGGCTTTGATATCCGCCTCGGCGCTGGTCATGGCATCCACCCATTGTTGGCGCGGCGCCGGGAACATGGCGGAGAAGGATTCCTGGAATCCCGGCCGGATGCTGGCCTGATAGCGCAGTTCCGCCAACTCGTCGGTCACCAGGCCCCGGTCGTAGGCGAAGATATCCAGCAGCGTTCGCATGTTTTCCAAAGAAGGCTCATAGCCCCAAACCGCATCCAACCCATCGGTAATGGGGAACGGCACGCCCACGCTGCCCATCAGAACCAGACGCTTGACCCGGTCCGGATGCCGGATCGCCAAGGCCATGGCCAGGGCACCGCCGAAAGAATTCCCTACCAGATGGGCCTTTTCCAGGTTTAACGCATCCATCAGGGCGACAGCCTGATCGACCCAGTTATCCATATTATAGGTGATCCCCTCGGGCCGGTCGGAAAAGCCGAAGCCGACCATATCGGGGGCGATCACGCGAAATTTGGTTGCCAGTTCGGGCAGGGCCAGCCGCCAATTCGCCCAGGCGCTGACGCCCGGCCCCGAGCCATGAATCATGAGAATGGGATCACCTGATCCGACATCATGGTAGTTGGTCTTATACCCACATGTTTCGGCGCTATTGGCGATTTCCGGATTCTCTTGAGTCATGGCCTCTATCCCTATTAAGCGATTGATTGTTAAGCGTTCTGTCGCGCGTTGACCAAATCAAGAGCCACGTCGACAATCATATCTTCCTGTCCGCCGACCATGTGGCGCCGTCCCAGTTCCACCAGGATATCCCGGGTATCGATGCCATATTGCTTGGAGGCGTTCTCCGCATGTCGCAGGAAGCTGGAATACACCCCGGCATAGCCGAGCGAGAGGCTTTCCCGGTCTACCTGCACCGGGCGGTCTTGTAACGGGCGCACCAGATCATCGGCGG
This sequence comes from Magnetospiraceae bacterium, assembly GCA_049605255.1. GTDB lineage: Bacteria > Pseudomonadota > Alphaproteobacteria > Rhodospirillales > JBMYUJ01 > JBMYUJ01. Next base: position 63,104 of record JBMYUJ010000005.1, on the reverse strand, counting down.
CGTCCATCAGCTTGAACAGATCGCATTTGTTCTGGATACCGGTGCGGTCGAGCACCGCGATCAGCACTTCCAGAGGCGCATTCCCGGCGCCCGCGCCATTTCCAGCCAGCGACGCATCCACACGGACAGCGCCCGCCTGAATACCGGCGACGGAATTGGCCACGCCCAAGCTCAGGTTATGGTGGCAGTGCACGCCAATCTCCGTTTCCGGCTTCAGGGCTTTGCGCACGGCGCTGACCCGCTCCGCATAATCATGGGTCAACAGGGCCCCGGCGGAATCCGTGACATACACGCATTCGGCGCCATAGCTTTCCATCAGCTTGGCCTGTTCGATCAAGGTGGCGGAATCCACCATATGGGCCATCATCAAAAAGCCCACCGTATCCATGCCCATTTCTCGGGCGGTTTCGATATGCTGGCGGGACACATCAGCCTCGGTGCAATGGGTGGCGATACGCACCGACCGCGCGCCCGCATCATAGGCTTCCTTCAGATCATGAATGGTGCCGATCCCGGGCAACAACAGAATGGTCACGCGGGCATTCTTCACCACATCGGCCACCGCCGCGATCCATTCCGGATCGCTATGCTTGCCGAACCCGTAGTTGAAGGACGTGCCGGTCAATCCATCACCATGGGTGATCTCGATGGCATCCACATGGGCGTCGTCCAGCGCCTTGGCCACCGATTGCACGGTTTCCAGGCTGTATTGATGGCGCACCGCATGCATGCCATCGCGCAAGGTCACGTCTTGGACGTAAAGTTCATTCGGATGGGGATTGCTCATGTCAGGCCGCCTTCTGATCGCGTTTGGTTTCCGCCCAACGTTCAGCGGTCTTCAACGCCGCCGACGTCATGATGTCCAGGTTCCCGGCATAGGCGGGCAGATAATGGGCCGCGCCTTCCACTTCCAGGAACACGGTGGTTTTCAGGCCCGAACAGGGGCCCACATCGGGAATATTCACCGGGTTGTTGTCGCCGATCACCTCGAACTGCACCTGCTGTTTCAACCGATATCCAGGCACATAGGCCTGCACCGCCTCCACCATCTGCGCGACGGAATCCTTGATGGCCTCCTTGTCGCCGCCCTGGCTGAGGGTGAACACCGTATCGCGCATGATCAGCGGCGGTTCGGCCGGATTAAGGATGATGATCGCCTTGCCCCGCTCGGCGCCGCCCACGGACTCGATCGCCGCCCGGGTGGTTTCGGTAAATTCATCGATATTGGCCCGGGTGCCCGGCCCCGCCGATTTGGAGGAGATAGAGGCGACGATTTCGCCATAGACCAAACGTTTCGACGCCCGCTTCACCGCATAGACCATGGGGATGGTCGCCTGCCCGCCGCAGGTCACCATGTTCATGTTGGTCTGATCCATATGCTGATCCAGATTGACCGGCGGCACCACATAGGGGCCGATGGCCGCCGGGGTCAGATCGATGACCTGCTTTCCATCCGCGCGCAACACATGGTCGTGCAAATGATGCGCCTTGGCCGAGGTGGCGTCGAACACCACCTCGATATCCTTATAGACATCAAGCTGGGTCAGGCCGTCGATGCCCTCGTGGGTGGTGGCCACATTGAGCCGCTTCGCCCGCGCCAATCCATCTGATTCCGGATCGATCCCGACCATTGCCGCCATCTCGATCGACTTCGAGGTGCGCATGATCTTGATCATGAGATCGGTACCAATATTCCCCGATCCGATTACCGCTGCCTTCGCTTTCATTTTTTTGGGTCTCCGCTGTAGGGTTTTATGACGCCGCACGCATTTCCTTGATGGAGGCGAAAGCTTTTAGCAACTGGGACCGCCGTTCCGATGCGCGCGCCATGGAGTCTTCCTTGATGGACCCGAACCCACGGATTTCCTCGGGAATGCTCGCGATCTCGATGGCCGTATCCAGATTTGCAGCGGTCAAGGACGGCAACAATTCCTGGATAGTTTTTTCATATTCGCCAATCAAGGCCCGCTCAGCACGCCGTTCCGCAGTGCGTCCGAAAGGATCATACCACTTTCCGCGCATGCCTTTAAACTTTGCAAGCTGTGCCATGGCTTTTCCCATCCAGGCGCCGAACACAACCTTCTCCACCTGCCCGGTTTTATCATCTTTCCGCGACAATAGCGGCGGCGCCATATGGTATTTGATAGTGAAATCACCGGTAAATTGTTCGGCGATTTTCTTGGCAAAGGTGCCATCGCTATACAACCGGGCGACTTCATATTCGTCTTTGTACGCCATCAACTTATAGAAGTAACGGGCCACGGCGCGGGTCAGATCTTCCGACCCGCCAGAAGCATTCGCCACCTTATCCACCAAAGCCCGATACCGCTTGGCGTATTGGACGTCCTGATAATCGACCAGATCTTTTTCCCGGCGGACAATCAGATCGGAAACGGTTGCGGGCCGCGCCAGGTCAACCACCTTATTGGCACCGCCCAGCATCCCCATGACCACGTCCGGATCATGGGCGAGCAACCGGCCCAAGGAGAAGACGCGCAGGTTATAGGGCACCGCAACGCCGTTTTTCTCGATGGCTTTTTCCAGGCTTTCCAAGCGCACTGGCAGCCAGCCCTTTTGGCAGGCATAGCCCAGCAGCATGATATTGGCGCCGATGGTATTGCCGGTCAGGCTCTCCGCAAGATCGGTGGTGTCGTGGAAATGCGCCCGATCATTCCCGCAGAAATCCTCGATGGTGGATTGCATTTCTTTTACCGGGATGTGGAAATTGCCATCCCGGGTAAAGGCGCCGGTCACCGTTTCGTGGGAGTTCACCACCGCATTGGTGACCCCATCGCGCAGACGGGCCAGAGCTTCCGTGCTGGCGGAGGTGACGATATCGGCACCAATCAGCAGGTTCGCCTTGCCGGTGGAAAGCCGGGTCGCGTTCAACTTCTCCGCCGTATCACCGATTTTCAGGTGGCAATACACCGCACCGAATTTTTGTGCCATACCGGTCAGGTCCAACACCTGAGAGGCCCGTCCTTCGCTTTGCGCCGCTTCGCCGATTAGCGAAGAGATGGTGACAACGCCCGTGCCGCCGATGCCGGCGACAAGAACGCCATACACATCCCCCGCCCCGCGGACCTCCGGTTCCGGCAGCTTGGCAAAGGCGGCTTCGTCGATCTGGATCCCCTGCCCCTTGGCCACGTCGCCCCCTTCGATGGTGACAAAGCTGGGGCAGAAACCTTTCAGGCAGGAGAAATCCTTATTGCAGGCGGATTGATCGATTACCCGCTTGCGGCCGAATTCGGTTTCCAAGGGTTGCACGGACAGGCAGTTGGATTGCACGCCGCAATCGCCGCAGCCTTCACAGACCCGTTGGTTGATAAAGGCCCGCCGTGCCGGTTCCGGGGCCGTGCCCCGCTTGCGCCGACGGCGCAGTTCCGTGGCGCAGGTTTGTTCGTAGATCAGCACCGTCACGCCCTTGATCTTGGATAGATCGGTCATCACGGTTTCCAGCTTGTCGCGCTGATACATCACCACGCCATCGGCAAAATCCGTCAGCTTATGCTTGGATTTATCATCGGTCACCACCACCACTTTGGCGGCCCCGGCGGCGGTCATCTCATGGGTGATGCTGGCGACGCTCAGCGGCCCATCATGGGATTGCCCGCCGGTCATGGCCACCGCATCGTTGAACAGAATTTTATAGGTGATGTTCACGCCCGCCGCGATGGCTTGGCGCACCGCGAGAGAACCGGAATGGTAATAGGTGCCATCCCCCAGATTGATGAAGGCGTGATCCCGTTCCAGGAATGGAGACGCCCCCGCCCAGGTGGCACCTTCGCCGCCCATTTGGGTGTAGGAAACGCCGCCCCTATCCATCAGCCGCACCAGGTAGTGGCAGCCAATGCCGATCAGCTGGGTGGTACCTTCCGGCTGCTTGGTGGAACTGTTATGGGGGCAGCCAGAACAGAAATACGGGGTCCGCTCCACCGCCGGTTGGGACGAGGCCAGCTTGATCTCGGTCTTATCCAGCAAGGCGATCCATTCGTCCATCGACGCTGTTTTATGGTGCGGGCTCAACCATTTATCAAACACCCGCGCGATCATCGCCGGAGTGATTTCCCCATGGGAGGGGAAAAGCGGATTGCCCTGCAGATCCCATTTGCCCATGACCCGGGGCTGTTTATCGCCCGGCAGGGAATAGAGATGATCCTTGATCTGGGTTTCCAGGAAAGGCCGGCTTTCCTCGATCACCACCAGTTCTTCCACGGTTTGCGCGAAGTCCAGCAGGCTTTCTTTTTCCAAGGGCCAGATCAACCCCACCTTGAACACGGCAAGGCCGAGGGATTCCCGTTGCGCCGCATCGATGCCCAGGTCTTCCAGCGCCTCCAATTTATCCACAAAGCTCTTGCCCGCAGTAACGATGCCGAAGCGCCGTTTCGGGCTATCGAGGGCCACATGGTTCAGCTTGTTGGTCTTCGCGAAGGCGCGCGCAGCGGGCAACCGGGCGGTGGTCATGCGCTCATCCTGATCCACGGAAAGATCGGGCCAGCGGATATGCACGCCACAGGCGGGGATTTCAAAATCCTGCGGAATCTGCGCCCAGGTGCGTTGCGCCTCCACATCCACCATGTACCAGGACTCGGCGATGTCGGAGACGGTTTTCACCGCCACCCAGACCCCGGCATAGCGGGACAAGCTGTAGGCGAGCAAGCCATAGTCATAGACATCTTGCACGTTGGAGGCATGAAATACCGGAATGCAGAGGCTGGACAGCACTTGCTCGCTCTGCTGCTGGATGGAGGAGGAACGGCTCATGGGGTCATCCCCCACCGCCATCACGACGCCGCCGTTGGGATGGGTGCCCCACAGATTGGCATGGCGCAAGGCATCGCCCGCCTGGTCCACGCCGGGGCCCTTGCCATACCACAGACCAAAAACGCCGTCTTTTTTCTTGGAACCGAAGAAATCGATCTGCTGCGAGCCCCAAACGGCGGTCGCCGCCATGGCCTCGTTGACGCCCGGATTGAAGGTGATGTCCCGCTCCGCGAGCTGCTTGGAGACCCCCTTCATATCCTGGTCGAAATGGCCGAACGGGGACCCCCGATAGCCGGAAACAAAGCCTCCTGTGTTCAACCCCGCCAACCTATCCCGTCGATGCATTTCGAACGGCAATCGGGCATAAGCCTGGTTGCCAGACAGAAAGACACGACCGGTTTCTTGAATATACTTGCTGACAGGATCGATTTTCGCAGAGGGCATGGGCTTACTCGCTTGTAAAGGAGGCACGCACGGATCCAAGCCCTTCAATACGGGCTTCGACCACATCTCCGGGATTGACGCCGACCATGGGACCGAGGGCGCCGGACAACACCACATCCCCCTTCCCCAACGGACGGCCCACACGGGCCATCACCTTGGCCAGCCACAGGGTGGCGGTGATCGGACTGCCCAGGCAGGCCGCCCCGGCGCCGACGGAAATCGGCTCGCCTTTGCGTTCCATCACCATGCCGCACAGGCGGGGATCGAATTCCCCCAACCGGCGCGGTTGTTGACCCAACACATAAAGGCCAGAGGACGCGTTGTCCGCCACCGTATCGGTGATGCCGATATCCCAGTTATTGACCCGGCTGCCGACGATCTCCAATGCCGCCACCGCGAAATCAATGGAGGCCAGCACATCGGCGCTGGTCAGGTGATCGCTGTTCAGGTCATCGGCCATAATGAAGGCGATCTCGGCTTCGGCCTTCGGCTGGTGGCATTTGGACCAGGGAATATCCTCCCCTTCCGGCACATCCATGCTGTCCAGCAGCATGCCGTAGTCCGGCTGGCTGACGCCAAGCTGTTGTTGTACAGCTTTCGAGGTCAGGCCGATCTTGCGGCCGACCAGGGTGTGCCCGGCATCCAAAAACCGTTGGGTATTAATGTTTTGCACCGCATAGGCGGCTTCCAAATCCCCCTCGGGAAGGAGATCGCGGATCGGCGCGCAAGGCGTACCGGTGGTGTGAGCAAGATACAGCTTCTCTGCCGCCTGCTCGATAGAGGCGTTTTCATGGGCCATAATGTGAGTTCCGTTACAGCTTTACGCAGACATTCTTGAGTTCGGTGTAGAACTCCAGGGAGTGTTCCCCGCCTTCGCGGCCAATACCGGATTGCTTGGACCCGCCAAAGGCGGTCCGAAGATCCCGTAAGAACCAGGAGTTGACCCAAACAAGGCCCACATCCATTTGCCGCGCGACGCGATGCGCCCGGCTCGTATCCTGGGTCCAGACGGAACAGGCGAGGCCGTATTTGGTATTGTTGGCCAAGGTCACCACTTCCTCTTCCGTGTCAAACGGACGGATATGGCAGCAGGGGCCAAAAATTTCTTCATTCACGGCGCGGGCATTGTCCGACAGGCCGGTCCAAATGGTGGGCTGCACCCACCAACCGCTCTTCAGATCGCCGGGCATATCCGGGACACCGCCGCCGGTAATCACCGTGGCGCCCTCGTCCACCGCCAATTTGTAATAGCCGAGCACTTTATCGCGATGTTCCGCGCTGATCAGCGGACCCAGATTGGTGGCTTCATCTTCCGAAGCGCCCAGCACCAGATTTTCGGCGCCTTTTTTCAGGCGGGCGACAAAGGCATCGAAGATGGGCCGTTCCACATAAACCCGCTCGGTTCCCAAGCATACCTGACCGCAGTTAGCGAAGACCGAGCGCATGGTCCCCTCGATGGCCTTTTCCATATCGCAATCGGCGAACACGATGGCGGGGTTCTTGCCACCCAGCTCCAGGGAGATATCCCGCATGCCGACGGCGGCTTTTTGCATGATCGCCTGGCCGGTGATGGTTTCGCCCGTAAAGGTGATCCCATCCACATCGGGATGTTCGGTGAGGAACTCACCGGCGGAATCGCGGCCAAAGCCGTTGATCACGTTGAACACACCCTTGGGCACGCCCACGGTATTCATCACGTCGCCCAACAAGACGGTGGTGGACGGGGTTTCCTCGGACGGCTTGACGACGACGGTATTCCCGCAGGCCAGCGCCGGGCCGACCTTCCATGTCATCAGCAGCAGCGGCAGGTTCCACGGGCTGATTACCGCGATAACCCCCTTGGGCGTGCGCACACCATAGTTGAGCGCCCCTTCCCCATCGGGGGTATCCAGGAAAAAGCTTTCGGTCGGAGAGTTCTTCACCACATCGGCGAAGATTTTGAAATTCGCCGCGCCACGGGGAATGTCGATATGGCTGGCCAAAGATTTGGGTTTGCCCGTATCGGCGATTTCGGCGGCCAAAAATTCATCGAAGCGGCGATTGATTTCGTCGGCCACCGCATGCAGCATCTCGCTGCGCTCGGCCACGGTCATCTTGCTCCAGGGGCCCTTCAAGGCCGCCTTCGCGGCGGTTACCGCCGCATCCACATCCTCGCGGGATGCTTCGTGGATGATCCCTATTTGCTGTCCCGTTGCGGGGCTGACATTGGCGAAACTGCGCCCGCTTGTACCCGGCGTATATTCGCCGTTGATGAAATTAAGAACCTCTTTTTGCGGCGTTTCCGTCGGCTTGGATTGCGCAACAGCGGTCATATGTCTTAACTCCTGTTTGAGGTGGTTATTCTCCCGCCACGGTGGGGCCGAGACCGATCGCCTCCAAGCCAGCCAAGGCACATATTGAATCTTGCTCTTCGGATCCGCCGGAGCAGCCAATACCCCCGACGACCTTACCGTCCTTGACAATCGGATGACCGCCTCCGAACAGCACGACACCTGGCCGCGCTGCAATGCCATCGCAAAGGACTTGTGGTTCTTTTACCGCTTGATACAGGGTCTCGGTCGCCATGCCGAACCCGGCGGCCGTAAAGGCCTTATCCTGTGAAATGCCGATGGAGGGAAGGAACGCCCCGTCGGCGCGGAGGAAGGCGAGTAAATTCCCGCCCACATCCACAACCGATGCATTCATCCGACATCCGATCTCCAATCCCTTGGCGACCGCTGCGGCAACAGCCGCCTGGGCCGCCGCGCTGGAAATGGATTCCGAGGATATCGTTGCCTGCATGGCGTTCCCTCCCGACCGGATCAGGTGTAGACCGAGGTGAACGCGCCCGCTTCTTCACCGGTGTGGTAGAAGATGCCGCGCCACAATTGATCTTCGGTCCAGGTAATCGGCGGCATGTCCGGCTGCGCCAGATAGCCGAGACCCGCGAAGGTTTCGTTCCGGTTGCCCGAGGGATCGAAGAAGTAAATGGTGTAACCGCGGGTGATGCCATGCCGCTGCGGGGTCACGTCCACCTTCACCTGGTTCTTCGCCATTACGTCAGCGGCTTTCAGCACATCGTTCCATTCGTCCAGGAAGAAGGCGAAATGGTGCAAGCCCATTTGCGGGCCAGCAACAAAGGCAATGTCGTGCGGGGTGGAGCTGCGGAACATCCAGACAGCGGCTTGCATATCGCCATTGGGGCCAACCAGCACCTGCTCCGCCAGGTGGAAGTCCAGCACATCGCGCACGAAGTTCGCGTTTTCCGTGACCTTGTTGATGCCCTTTTCCGGATCCATTTCGCACATCAGGAGCGCGTGATCCAGCCAGTGGGCCTTGATGCCCTTGACATCATCGGGCCAGGGGTCGGGGTTGGTGGTGCCAACGGCTTTACCAACAACTTCCTTCTTGGCATAAAGGCGGAAATCATGGCCGCTGGGCAGGTTGAAGCGCAGGGCGCGACCGCAACCATTCATTTCACCCGGAGCCATATCAGTAACGGCAATGCCGTAATCTTCGATCCGCTTTTTCAGCTCATCGAGATCGGAATCTTTTTCCACCTTGTAGGCAATGGAATTCATGCCAGCGGAGTCAGCCTGGCTCAAGATGACGGAATACTTATCCCATTCATCCCAGCATTTGAGATACACATTGCCATCGGCATCCGTGTCCGTGCGGGTCATGCCCATCACGTTTTCATAGTGGTTAAGCGCCGCATCCATATCCAACACGCGGATATTGATGTGACCAATTCGCATTACACCCATGATAATAAGCCTCCTTAACGTGGGAACTAAACTAGACCGAATTTACGGGGTTCACTGACAAATCGCTTTTTCATCTTGCCTATCACCTCAAGCTCGATGTCCGACTCCGGAAAACACCTGCAGGCGAGCACGATATCCTGGTTCTGTTCTTGAATGCTGACATGCTGTCGGCTCATCACGATCGCACGGTACTTTCCGCTTTTCACATGAATTTTGCAGACACCACATCCACCGCCGTGACAACCAGAGGGTATGCCCTTTCGACCGATGCGCACCATGGCCGTGAGCATGTTTTCTTTCGCGTCACAGTCATAGGTTTCGTTGGTGTCAAGAATAGTAACCGTATGCTTCATGCCCCGCCACGTCCCGTTCTTTTTATTGTTGTCCACACTCTACAACTGAAATATTGAGTGTCAACCCGTTTTGTCGATATTTTTGACAAAATCGTTTTTTTTAAAGCCGCTTGAAAACCGGACTCCGGGTCTCCTCGCCATCCTTTGAAGTGAGGAATTTTTCGGTGAAAATTCCCTCCTCGAACAGGCGCCCTTGCATCAACATCCGGATGGACGCTTCCACCATCGGCGGCGGGCCGCACAAGTAAGCGCAATGGTCCTCAAACCCATCCGGGAACATTCGTTGCGCGGCTTCATGGACCCAACCGGTTTCACCGTCCCAATCATCCCCGTCGTCGGGAGCGGACAGCACGGGTACATAAGTAAAATTGTCGTGCTTGGCTGCGAGCCCTTCAAACAGCTCATTATCATAAAGGTCCTTCAAACCGCGCACGCCATGAAACAGGTAAATGGGCTGTTCGCAGCCTTCATCCAACAGTTCCAGCACCATGGATTTGGGGCTGGAAACACCGCTGCCACCGGCGATAAACACCATGGGCACACCACGAGATTTGCGGACAAAAAACTGGCCGTAGGGTCCACTCATTGTCAGCTTATCCCCGACCTTCATGGTCTGGTGAACCCAGGTGGTTCCCTTGCCGCCTTCCACGAGCCGGATTTGCAATTCCACGTTGTTCTTGTCGCCAGGGCCATTGGCAATCGAAAAAGGCCTGGGCCCATCGACGCCGGGGATCATCAGGTTGATGTACTGGCCCGGCTGAAACTCGATGCCATCCCCGTCCAGGCGAAGATGCACCCCTTTGGTATCCGGGGTGAGATCGACGATCTCCACCACCTCGCCAACGTAATCCTTTACGGGCAGATAGAGGGCGTCTTCTTCCTCATCCACATCTGCTTCGATGGTGGCATCGGAGTCGAGTCGGCAAGTACAGGCCAGGGCCCTGCCCTCGTCCCGCTCGAAATCCATCAAGGCAAAGGGAGACGCATCACCAAGATCGTACTCGCCATCTTGGAACTCAACCTTACAGGTTCCGCACAGCCCATGCCCGCAGGCATGGGGCAACCAAACGCCTTGCCGCAGGCAAGCATCCAAAACGGTTTGACCTTCCTCGACTTCAATTGTCTCGCCGAGTGGTTCAATGGTCAGTTGATACGACATGATGACGCGCCTTTCTTTCCCTATGGTCTGTCGTTTATCCGATGCGTAATTAGACCGTCGGCACGCCGCCAACGCCGGTCAGACCGGGAGTCCAAAAACGGATCAGCGTTTTATGGCCGATACCGTTGTCCTTGAGGGATTTCTCCGGATCCGGCGTGGCTTCCTTGCCACCGATTTCCCACCGCACGGTAGACCAATCGATCTTTTCGAAATCCGGGTGCATGCCGTAATTGGTCGGCATGATTTCCGCTAAGATCGCCCCAAAGGGCATGTCCGGCGGCAGCGGGAAGGCCAGCGCCGAGGAGAACATCAGATGTTCTTCCCAATGCAGATAAACAACGTTGTTACCGTGGAAGTTTTCCACGCGATCCCGGGTTTGGACCTTGTCCCCATAACCGGGTTCCATAGCAATGACAGGCATCTTTCAAATTCCTTTTTTTGCGTGAACTGTCCCGTTCCGGGTCCTGGCTGGTTACAAACCAAGACCCGGTTGGTCAGGAGAATGTGAAGCGTATCAGGGCTTATTCGGCAGCAACCGATTTGCGCTGACGTTGCCATTCATCCCACAGTTCCTGTTCGGGCGAGACGTTCTGGTCCATATTGTCGGCACCCAAATTGATCTTGTACCACTTCAACACGTCGGCCACGTCGGCGCCGCCGCAATTGCCTTGGAAGATCTGGTGCACCGGCAGCCAGGACTGCACGTATTTCTCCGGCTCGTCGTCGAAGATGTCCTTACAGCCATCGGAACAGAAGTGATAGGTGTCGCCCTTGTGCTCCGAAGTGCGGAACGCAATGGTCGTCGGATCACCCGGCTCCGTATACCCCATGGGAATCTGGCAGGTGGTGCAGAGCTGCGGCAGGGCATTGTTGTAAAACCGGTTACCGGCCGCATCCATCTTCGCCCATTGCTCGAACCGCGGACGGTAATGCTGATCGAAGGATTCCGGATACTTCTCGCTCAGCCAATCCATTTCCTCATTGTTCGGCAGCCAGGTATGGAACGCCGCCGCATGAGTGTATTGATAGAAAATGGACCAGTTCTGGTGCGAGATATGGGCCGCATCCGCCGTGGCGATATCGGAATATTTCGGCGGTTTCAGGCCATAGCGACCCAGGTCTTCGAACAAAGCACCACCGGCTTGGGTGAAGTAGATCTCCCAGGCTTCTTTCCAGGACATAATCCGCTTGGGCAGCATGTAGTCCATCATCATGGCCACGAGACCGAGGACCTTGTAGCCCCGCCAGAACCATTTATCGACCCATTTCTGGACGATCGGCAGGTTGTCCGGATGCTGTTCCAGCAGGAACTTAATGACCTCGATGCCCAGGGTCATATGGCGGGATTCGTCGGACTGGGCGGAGAACCCGAAGGTCACCGTGGCCAGATCGCCGTTATAGGCCGCGCCGGACATGAAGGGCACGAACAGCAGGTTGGTCAGCACATATTCGAAGGCGAAACCAATCGCGATCATGTATTCGAACGGGCCGGAAGACCGGGCATCGTCGAAGAACGACTTCGGCACGGACAGATACCAGACCCGGTCATGCATGTGCCGGAACTCATGCAGTCCATCAAAGAACTTGTTGTAGTGGGAGATGGTGTGGATCTGGGTTTGCGCATGGCGCAGTTCATCCATCGCCTGCATTTGCGAGGCGATCCGCGGTCCCACACCGGGAAGCTGCCGGCCCGCATGGGCGAAGCCCCGGTGGGCATGGTATTCCAGCGGGGAAACGCCGGTCAGGAACAGCTTGATGGCATTGATGTAGCGCGGATCGGAGATGCCGAGCTGACCATTATTTTGGGCGAAGCTATCCAGCACCGCATAGAGCTTGCGCTCTTTTTCGGCTTGATACTTCCAATAATTGTCCATGGTCAGACGGAACGGATCTTGCCACTTGTCCCAGTCCTTGATCTTGATGCCTTCGAAATGAGCTTCTGGAAACACCTTATCCATCGGTTGGTAGGTGGTTTCCCAATCCAGGCCCCGGGTCAGCAAGTTGTAGCGCTGCTTCAGGCCGAGTTTTTTCTGTTTAGACATGTAATTGTTCTCCCTGCATTAGCTCAGCGGTTCCAGGAAAGGGCGAAATAGTCATCGTCCTCATCCAGGTTGCCGGCCATGGAAATCAAAGCGAGGTGGAGCTCCTGCGGATCCCAATCCCGGCCCATGCATTCAGAAACGGTTTCCCGATTGACGACCAGGCGATCTTCACGGTCGATCTTGGTCGCCCCGGGCATCTCCATGATGGTGATGCCGGGATTGTCCTTCTTGATCGCTTCCAGGATGGACCGGCCATCGCCGGTATCGAGAAGGGTGATGGAAACGAGTTGTACCATGTGTCCTGCTCCTTTCTTAACCGGTGATGCCGAGCTTAGCGGCCCGAGCGTCGAGAGTGGCGAGGACGGAGTCCACCGCCGAATTTCCGCTGCCGTTCAGCACGTGGGTGGCCAACGGCCGCAGAGCTTCCGCGGTCTTGTCCCGCCAAGCCGCATACCATTCGCCCAGGTGCTTGGCGTTCTCCGGAGATTCCGAAGCCGCCCGCTTGATCACCGCATCCACCCACCGGGAATGATCGGCGAACCATTCGGACATGAACTCAGACAGCATGGAAATGGCGGCGCCACCATGCTTCTGACCTTCAGCGTCGAAAATTTCGTACACCAGCGGGTACAGCAGGCCATCGATGACCAGGTTCTGCGCCACAAAAAGCTCGAACCAATCCTTGGTCACCAGGCTGTCTTCCACCAGCTTGCGAATGCCTTGCCATGTCGGCGCGGACATCCAGGCTTCCTTGGCCCGATCCAGGGCTTCGCCCGTACCACCGGCCAACAACATGCCGATCTGACCGATCAGTTGGGCGATCCCCAATTGGTCGCCAGCGGTGAAAATGGCGGGTGCGGTTACCGCGGCGCCATAACCCCGATCGCAAATGTGGGAGGCATTCATATTGGAACCCCAGGCCACATGGCGCAGAGGCAGCAGATATTGTTCCACCTTCTCCCGCCATTCCGGGGTGACATTGTCCAGCATGTCGCGCTTTTCAACGAAGGCAAAGTTATGATCGGCAGCCTGACGCATGACATTACGCGCAATGTTATAGGCGGCATAATAATATTGGCGCGGATCCCGAAGATCGTACCAATCTGCCATTTTGATCGCCGTACGACGGGCATCATAGGTTTCGTATTCCGGTTCCCACAGGGGCCGGTAGTGGAAGTTATCGGTGGGCTGGAGATCGAGCATGCCTTCTTCGTAGCGGGACGCCGGTCGGTCTTCACCGAACCGCCGCGCGATATGCCCGAAGGTTTGACGCCTCGGTTTGACGTTTAATGTTTTTAGTTCAACGCTCACAACATTCTCCCTTGCGTAAATGCCTAACTAGAGACGATGGCCCAAGAAAGGGTGGCCGTTAGGCCGGTTTGTCGGGTGTCACTGGGTGATACAGGCCCGCTTGATTGTCTAAGTCGATAATCTCGGCTTCCGCATTGAGGATGGTCGCGCCATGAGCTGATCGAGACCGTCGGCCTCAAGGTGACGCGCGGCCTACTCACCCGCATGGGTTATGCCGCCGGCGTCAAGGATGCGGATTTTGCGCATAAGGTTCGCCCCAATGGCGATGCCTTTGAGCTCCTGAGTGCAGGCCCAGCGCTACACGCCCTTGAAGGGCTGGTCTCCGTAGAACCGGTGAAACTGGAGATCGATGTGGGTAAGGGGCGCTATTACGGCGATCTTCTGTGGCGCGACTCGGCTGAGGTGGACGCACACCTCACCTACTATCAACCCGGCACCGATCCGGTGTGCTGGATGCAGATTGGATACGCCGCGGGTTTCACGAGTCAGTTTCTCGGCAAGCTAGTACTGTATCGCGAGACGGAATGCCGGGGCATGGGCCATCGGCATTGCCGTATTTTGGGAAAGCCGGTGGAAGAATGGGAATCCCCGGAGGAAGACCTTGCATATCTTCGGGTAGACACGCAACCCACTCAGCATGTGGTTAAAAAGCCCAGTCCTACTGCCAGCCCGCAAGACATTTCCTCCCACACCGGGACGTTCCATGTGATGGGGAACCTGGTGGGCGCTTCCTCTGGCTTTATTACGGTATGTCACCTATTGAACCGGGTCGCCTCCACCGATGCAACCGTGTTGTTTTTGGGGGAAACCGGGGTCGGCAAGGAGCGGTTCGCCCAGGCCCTGCACGACGCCAGCCGCCGGGCAAATAAACCGTTCATTGCCGTAAACTGCGCGGCCATCCCCGATACCCTTGTTGAGTCAGAACTCCTCGGCGTCGTGCGCGGTGCCTACACGGGCGCCACCGCCTCGCGTCCCGGCCGGTTTGAACGCGCCGAAGGCGGGACCCTCTTTCTCGACGAAATCGGCACCCTGAATCTCACGGCGCAAGGCAAACTGCTGCGTGCCTTGCAAGAAGGCGAGCTGGAACGCGTCGGCGACAGTGAAACCCGCAAGGTGGATGTACGCGTGGTAGCGGCCACCAATGTAAATTTGGAAAAACAAGTCGCCGAGGGCAATTTTCGCGATGATCTTTGGTTTCGGCTCAATGTCTTCCCCATCCTGATCCCCCCCTTGCGGGAACGGCGCGATGATATCCCGCTGCTGATGGATCATTTCTTGCGCAAATATGCGCAAAAGCACGAACGGAATGTCACCGGTTTTACCGGACGGGCGATCAACGCCCTGCTCCACTACGCGTTCCCGGGCAACATCCGTGAGTTGGAAAATATGGTGGAGCGCGGCATCATCCTGGCAAACGAAGGAACTGCCTTGGATATCCCGCACCTTTTCACGGCGGGGGAACAGTATCAATCAGCGGTCATGAGCCTATCAAACACCGGCGATCTAAGGCCATCACTCACCGATCACAATGCAACGGCGCAATTGGATACCGTGCTTGATACCTTGGAATCCACTGGGCTGGACATCGAAACCTTGCGGGACAGAATGATTCTCCGGGCAGTGGAAAAAGCCGACGGCAATTTGTCCAAAGCGGCAAGGGCCTTGAACATGTCCCGGACTCAGGTTGCTTATCGGTATGAAAAATTGACGACCGAATGAAGCGGTTGAACGGTCTTGGCTTAGTTACTCACCGGCTGCAGAGGAAACTTCAAATCCTTTGCCACCGCTTTCACGGTCCGTTCAATATGCTTATCCAGCAATGAACTCACCTGATCCGCATCCCGGGCGATGGTCGCTTCGAAAATGGCTTCATGTTCTGCATGCACATCCCGGGGAATAGACTTGCCCGCGAGGGCGATCCGAATGTAGCGGTTGGATTGGCCGTGCAGAATGCTGCGGAACCGCCACAACCACCGGTTACCACAGCCGCCGATCAGGGCATCGTGAAACGCCTGGTTCCGCAAAGTCCATTCCTCAACGATCGCCAAATCTTCCTCATCCAACCGTTCCTCGACCTTGGACAGGCGATGGAATGCGGCAACCACGTTCCCTTCCCACTCATCATCACCCAATTCGATGGATTGACGCACCGCGATGATTTCCAGGGTCTTGCGCATGTCGGCGATATCTCGGAAATCTTCGAAAGACACATCGGCGACACGAAAGCCCCGTTGCCCTTCCGCCGTCACCAGGGATTCCGCCATAAGGCGGGATAAGGCTTCTCGGATGGTGCTTGCACTGACGCCAAATTCCTGACGCAGCTTTTCCACCCGCAACCGGCTGCCCGGTTTGAAATCATTTTCTAAAATGCGTTCTCGCAAACTGTTAAGAACAGCCTCGATTCTTGTTTTTGCAGAGGAACCAGCGACTTCCTGGAGGAGTTCTGCGTTTCCGTCGACGGCTATGTTCACCATATCATTCTCTCTTATTTTTATCGGCGCACCTGCGGCCTGCCAAACAATACACCAATGGCAGGCCCTACCACCATCTGAGATTTCATCTATCGCTATTTATATCAGAAAACGTTTTTCCACGCTACGAATTGTCGAAAGGTGCTTTCCGCCCAAAAAAGCACGATATCATCAATAAAATGAACGATTTCGAGCAATTGCAGAGGGTTGTTCATAAAAAACGTTTTTTTATTGACCGTCGTCTTTTCAAGATTTAATAGTTTTTCATCAGGAGAGACCCTCCACGAAAGCGAGATGGCCATACAGATGGTCAAAAAGGAACGTGGGGTAAGGATAACCAATAAAATTTCAAGGGGGACATCGATGTTCAAAAACACTCTTTCTATGTGCACTGCTGCGGCAGTGGGTTGCATGCTTGCCGTGTCTGGCCCGGCCCTCGCCAAGGATGGCGGTGACCAGTATAACCATGGTGCGGAAGGTTTCATGTCTGGTGCGTTGCCGCCGCCAGGAACCTATTTCTTGGGCTATGCCACCCATTACTGGGGCGATCTGGTCGACAATGATGGTGATGAAGTGCCCGCGCCGGGCGGCAATATCTCCGTCAATGTGGATGCGGTGGCCCTGCGTATCGTGCATATGACCGACAAGAAGATCTTCGGCGCCAACTATGGTGTGCACGCCATTCTGCCGATCCTAAGCGTGGATATCGATATCGATGGCGTGGCCAGCGATAGCGATACCGGTATTGGCGATATCGTGTTTGATCCGCTGATCCTGGCCTGGCACCGGCCGAACCTGCATTATGTTGCCGCGTTGGACTTTGTGGCCCCGACCGGGTCTTGGGAAGCCACCGAAATCGCCAATGTGGGCGCCAACTACTGGAGCATTGAGCCGCTGTTCGCCATCACCTATCTGAGCGACTCCGGTTTCGAGGTTTCCAGCAAGTTCATGTATAACTACAAGTTCGAAAACCCGGATAACAACATCCGTTCAGGTGACGAATTCCACCTGGACTACACCGTTGCCCAACACTGGAACAATTGGACCTTCGGTGTCGGCGGATACTGGGTTGAACAGCTCGAAAATGACGAGTTCAACGGGACGGAAATCGCCAATTCCAAGCGGCGCAGCCTCTCCGTTGGCCCGCAAATCAACTATAACTACCAGGGTATTAGCTTCATCGCCAAATGGCAGCATGAAGTTCTGGCACGAAACACCTTCAAGGGTGACCGCCTGCACGCCAAGGTGATCTTGGCGTTCTAATCCTCCTCTGTTACCGCCCACTAACACACCGTCATCACTGTATTTGTTCGTCCATAGCCTCTACGGACTCTCAATTAAGGTGAAGACGGTGTGTTCTTCTTGTCTCCCCCTCCCTTAGAAAATTTTCCCAATGGGTCGGTGATCGGCTCAGGCAGACGTTCCATTTTTTCCCTTCACAAATTTTCGGCGTCGTCCATTCGACTTTCGACTAATTTGTCTATCGGCACCCCCCCCTGCTAGCTTGATTCATGGTCGCGAAAAACTTCCTGATCCACCCGGTGAAAGGAATGTAGCCCCATGCAAGAAATAAAAAAATGGAGTAATTTCAATCAATTGGGGGGGGTATTATAAATGCTTAAGTTAAAGAAAATAGGTCGGCTGTTGGGTACCGCTGCCATGACGGCCCTGTTGTCTTGCGGTCTTGCGCTGCCAGGACAGGCCGCCGAGGAATCCGTCGACTTTCGCTTGGTCACCCGCTCTCTCGATCTCAAGGTGGAACAAATTCCGACTGTAGAGGGTCAGATGGTTGGCCTGGGCCATTTTGCGGGCGTCGCCCTCTTCAGCGACGGGCGGATCGCCAATAAGGATTTCCGGTTCAGTTTCGACTATATGAAGGGCGCCGGCCCGTTCTTTGGATACAGCACCTATACCTTTGAAGATGGATCGGCGCTCACCATGCGATTTGCAGGTGAAAACAAAGCTGGCACGCCCATGCGGGGCGAATACACAATCCTATCGGGCACGGGCAAATACGAAGGGGCCACGGGCAGTGGTTATTTCGAAGCACAGGATGATCCTTGGGAAGGTGCTAATCTCTTTGCGGGGGCACTGCAAATCACCACCCCCTGAACCGGCTACCCAGTTTTTTTACTCTTGAATACAGTGCAAACGACCCGGGGCTCATCCCCCGGGTCAAGCATTGTTTTAGGGTCCGGACCCTAACTACATTCAAAAAATCTTATTCAATATTGCTATTGAACGATAAGCGTCCTCAACGCATCATCGCTCACCCCTCAAGGGATACTCAATCCGGGTATTTTCAACAGAGCGAGACGACGTCATCATGCGGTTTGAAATCAGCAAAGAATGGGTGGTTGGCCATCCGCAAATCGATGCCGACCATCGAGAATTGGCTGTGCACCTGAACGGCATGTTTGATGCGGCCGAATTGCGCGATTTTGATCTTCTGGATGAGCGGATGGCCGTTTTTTTGAAGTTGCTGAAGCATCATTTCATTCGCGAAAATCAGATCATGATCGCCAGCGGTTTTGACGTCCGCATCGGCCATGCTTTCGACCATCAAAAGCAGTTGAAGGAGCTACAGGCGGTGTTCGAGGAACATCGGGAAAACGCACCGCAGCTCGCCGCCCTGGCGACCGATGTATTCATTCGCAAGATCTTGCAGCATGATCTGTATTTCCGGGATTTCCTGGCGCGCAAACAGGCGGTAGAAACCGCCGGGGTCGATGCCTGACCGCCGCCGCCTCGTGAACACTTGTCCCAAGCGGTATTGACGATGTCATTCCAGCTTCATCGCCGTCTCGCCGCCGACACCTTGCCCCATGGGGATTTACACCTCTGTGCCCTGCGCATTATGAATGACCGCCGTTACCCTTGGATCATCCTGGTGCCCCGACGGGCCGGGGTCGAAGGGTTGCATGCGCTCTCGGCAGAGGATCAAGCGCAGCTAATCTCAGAAGTAACGTCCGTATCTCAGGTACTCGAGGACGCCTATACGCCGACCCGCGTAAACGTGGCCGCGCTGGGCAACATGGTCCCACAACTCCATGTGCATGTGATTGCACGTTTCGAGGGCGATTCCGCCTGGCCCGGACCGGTCTGGGGCGTGGGCGAGCCCCTCCCCTACGCCGCCACCGATCCCGCGCTCAAAACACTGCAACGTGCTTTGCAAGACACGATTTAAGAACCGTTTGGAATACCTGTTACAGGGTAAAACTGCGGTGGATGAACTGGTCCACGCCACGCGCGGCCTCTTCTTCCGCCATCTGAACCACCTGGTCATGAAATGGCGAATAGATGCAGGTCGGATCCATATTGGCGGCATCCCCGGTGAGCGCCAGGGCTTGGCAGCGGCAACCACCAAAATCAATCTCCCGCCGGTCGCAACCCTCACATCCCTCTGGCACCCATTGGGGCGCCCGAAAGGCTTCAAAGGCGGTACTGTTCTGCCAAATATCAGATAGGCCCCGATCGCGGACCGTGTCGAATTCCAGTCCCGGAATCGTTGACGCCGCATGGCAGGGCATCACCCGACCGTTGGGCGCGATGGTCAGGAACCGCCGCCCCCAGCCCCCCAGACAACTCTTGGGATGGGTGGCGTAATAGTCAGGAATCACATAATCGATCAGCAGACGCCCGTGATACTGGGCACGCATTTCTTCCACCAGCGGCGTCATCGCCGCGAGCTGCGTCTTGCTCGGCATCAGGGCCGCGCGGTTTTTCAGGCCCCATCCATAATATTGTACATTGGCGATTTCGATCCGATGTGCCCCCAAATCCTCCGCCATTTCCACCAATTGCGGGAGGTTCTTGATATTATGCCGATGCACCACCGCATTGACGGTTAGCGCCATTCCGGCGTCGACCACCATGCGCGCCACCTCCAGCTTTTTCTGATGCGATCCATCCCGCCCGGCAACCCAGTCGCCCCCAGCGCTTTCCGCATCCTGAAAGCCCACCTGCACATGGGCAAGCCCCCGGTCCGCCAGGGCACGCACCCGGTCCTCCCCCATCAAAACACCAGAGGTGATCAGATTGGTATAGAGTCCGCCCCCCACGGCATGGGACACCAACGCTTCCAAGTCCTTGCGCACCGTTGGCTCGCCTCCGGAAAAATGTACCTGCAAAATGCCCATCGCCGCAGCTTCGCCGATGACCCGTTTCCAGGTTTCCGTGTCCAGTTCCGCCGCTGCCCTTTCTAACTCCAGGGGGTTGGAACAATAGGCGCAGCGCAAGGGGCAGCGGTGGGTGAGTTCGAGCAACGTGGCGAGCGGGGGTTGCGGGTGCGGGCTCATGCGGAGAGATACCCCTTATCCGCCAGCGATTGCAGCAAGGCGGTCACATCCGCCGCAATCTCCGCCGGGGGAGCATCGAATTCAGCGGCCAGCAGCGCAACAATATCGGAGACGGCCCGTTGCCCATCACAGCGTTTCAGAATTTCCACGGCGATGTCGTCCGGCATCAGGGCCCTTTCGGGGGCCAACAGGACCCAGGCATCCCGAACCGCATCAAAACGAAAAATCACATGCCGGGGAATGGCGGGCACGGAATCAACAGTGATACTGGCCCGCTCCATCATGCCTTTTCCGCTGGATTGAAGGCCCCTGGCGGCGGCAACGCCGGTTCCACATAGGCGTAATGCAGGGCATCCAATTGCGCCCACAAGACCTCTGTCTTGAACGTCAGGGCGTCCATGACCCCCTGTTGCGCCTCCGGCGTGCGGGCATGTTCCCGCACATAACTGAGCGCGAACGCCGCATCCCGCGGCGCTTGACTCAAGCGTCGCGTAAAGTACGGCATCACATCGTCGCTGATGAAATCGTAATGTTCCAACATGCCCGCGATGCGCTCCTTATGGATGCCCGGGGCGAAAAGCTCGGTAAGGGATGAGGCCACCGCTTCCAACAGGGTTTTCTCCCGCACGAAGCGCACATAGGCTTCCACTGCGAATTTGGTGGCGGGCAACGCGCCACGCTGGGAGATCACATAGTCCCGGTCCAGGCCCAACCCATCGGTCAGAATCAGCCAACGTTCGATGCCGCCTTCATCCCCGTCTTGGCCGTCATGGTCGGTGACCCGGTGCAGCCATTCCCGCCGCAACGCCCGGTCCGTGCAGCGCCCGATTAAGGAGGCATCCTTGCGAGGAATAGCCGCTTGATAACAAAATCGGTTCAGGGCCCAGGCACTCACCTGCCGCTTGTTCAACTTGCCGCCATGCAGCAGCTTGTGAAAGGGATGCAGGTTATGGTACCGCCGGGCGCCGATATCGCGCAGGCGGCCTTCCAATTCATCGGGGGTCAAAAGCTCGGTCACAAGGTTATTTCCATGCCATCAAAAGCGATTTCCCATCCGGCTTGCGCGGCGGTCGCCCGCTCGGGGCTATCTTTCAGATGCACCGGATTGGTGTTGTTGATGTGAACATAAATTTTCCGCACGATGCCCAGGGGTTCCATTGCCGCCAAGGAGCCTTCGGGCCCAGACATGCACATATGCCCCATGCGCTGGCCGGTTTTCTCCCCCACGCCCTGGCTTCGCATTTCGGCATCAATCCAGGTAGTGCCATCGAAAAACAACAAGTCTGCGCCCCGCAGTCTTTCCGCCAAGTCGGGGGGCATGCCCGCGCAGCCAGGGATATAATAAAAGCTTTCACCAGTATCAGCCGCGCTGATCTTAACGCCCACGGTGTCTTCCGCGACGGTGCCGAAATTTTCCCCGGCGCTGGCATCTTCCAGATACAAGGCGACCTTCCCGGGGACTGGGAACATCTCCACGATCAGACCAGAATCCGACCCATCCTGTTTTTTCAATGGAACCTTTTCGCCGAGGTCCATATCCCGCCGGGCGACAACTTCTGGGTTCAGAACGTTGAAAACGCTGTTGGACTTAAGGACCTGATGGACCCGCCGCGTGCCATAGACCGCGAGCGGTTGCCGTTCCCGCAAGGTCAAAAGACCGGCGGTGTGGTCCACATCCGCATTGGTCAACAAGACCCCTGCGATGGGGCTGTGGCGGCGGCCGGTGCGGGGATGCAAGGCAGGTGTCCGCAACACCTGCTGGCGCAGGTCTGGCGAGGCGTTGAGCAGGAACCAACCCTCCCCATCCGCGCTCACTGCCAGGGACGATTGCGTCGCCGGGTCGGCAGCCTGTGGGTCTTCGCGACCCCGCCGACAGACGTCACAATTACAGTTCCACTGCGGAAACCCGCCGCCGGCGGCCGCACCCAGAACAATGACCTTCAACATGAAGTTTATTCCCAGGCGCGCACCTTACCGATGGCAACAAAGATTTATTGTTTGGCGCAGAAATAGCCGTTGATTTCCATACCGACGGAGACTTCGACGATCTGAGGTTTTTTCCAGCTACGCATGTTGACTTCCTCCCAAATGGTTTTCGATTTACCGATAATACCCAAGGGAAACGGTACTCAGTCCGCAGCTGGCGCACAATCGCACTTTGGTCGTATGGGGAAGCCTGAGAGACGGCGCTGACGGTTAATGATCGAAAGTCAGGAGGATTTCCGTCTGCGCCGCCACCTGGCGCGCCTCGATCATCGAGGCGTAGGTGGAGGCGATATACGTGGCCATCCGTTCCAGGGCCAGGGGATCCTCAATCATCTCCTCTTGCAGGGGTGGTCGGGAACTGATCTCGAGCGCCTCACCGCGATACCGAAGAACGGCTTCCAAACTGGTTTCGTGGAAGGACAGGACCAGCGACACACCGGATTGGCTCAGACCTTGCCGATCAATGCTTTCGAACAGTTCGCGCAAACAAGCCTCCGCCTGATGAATAACCTCGTGGCGCGCCCCCCAAGCGGCTCCTTGTCGCGCGAGGAGAACGGAGGCCTTTTCCGCGGCAGTGGTGGTGTCTACAAGGGATAAGCTGACCGTAAACTTCGTTCCCAAGCGAAGCAGGATATTCAACAGCACGACGAGAATGGTGGCGATGGATAAAGGCGAGCTGAAGATGGTCCTTAACCAGTCAGGCGCCCCATTCAACAATGCCGGTGAAAATGCTTCCCCCAGACCGAGAATGATCGGCAACGCGACAATGAAGGTCCGCCGCATGTCGAGCATTCGACTGGTGACGATTTCCATACCCGTCACCATCAAAAAGGCGGCTGGGTACACAAGCAGCGCGCCCAATATGGCGCCCGGTAACAAGGTGAACAGCGCTGCAGCCTTGGGCAGGAAGGCCATGAGAATCACCATGCCACCACAACTAAAACCGATGGTTCGTGCCGTGGCCCCGGTGGCGAGCGACAACCCCACATTGGCCGACAGCGTCTGCGTGCCCATGGTGCCCAGACAGCCCGAAAACAGGCTGGTCAACCCATTGACCATCACCCCACCAGAGATTGAATCGATGTCCGGGCGTTTCCATCCCGGATCGTTGATTTTCTGGCAGGCGGTGATATCCCCCATGGTTTTCAGCGAAACGCCAACCGCAGCCACCAAAAACGGCACCAGCAAATCAAGATCAAAAGACCATCCCCAGGGCGCCGGTCGCGGGATTGCAAAAATAGGAACCTCCGCAATGGCGGTAAATTGCTCCCAGCGAATCAAACCAACCATCGCCGCCACGCCGCCGCCAACCGAAATGGCCAGTACCGGCAAAAACAGCCTGAGGCGGCTATTGGGCGCCCAGGCGCCGATCCCGACGAAGACAGCCAACGTCGCCGCCCCGGTAAGGATGCTCGGCAGGCGTGGCGCTTCCGGCGGGAGGTCGGTTGCAAAGATACCGTGCATGGCGGGTAGGATCAGCGAAACACCAACCATAAGAGTGACCGTTCCGGTGACTTCCGGCGGAAAGACGACGCGAAGCCGCGGCAACAGGCGCGCCAAGAAAATCCCCCCAAAGCCACTGACCAGGGTCATCCCGGCCACCAGCGATAAGCCCCCGGTTTTCGCCGCCAGTATAGATGCCGGCAGCCAAGGGGAGCCGATAGAGGTTGGGGCCAGAAATCCCGACCCGATCAACCGGCCCCGCAGGGCCTGCAAGATGGTGCCGACCCCGGTTACCAAGAGAGACAACGATATGAATTGAATGGTTTCTGCCGCGCCCAGATCAATGGACCGCGCCACCAATAACGGAAACAGGAGCCCAACGCTGGTCAGCACAATCAAATGCTGAAACCCCAGGAAAAGCAATGTACCGAGTGCAGGGTGATCATCCACCCCGAAAATAAGGTTCGCCTTACGACCCGCCATTCATTGGGTGTCTTTTTTCTGGTTTAGAAGTCCCTGTTATTGGACTCAGTTTTACGCCCTGCGCCAGCTTTCCGTAAGTGCAAAATAGATTACGGTCACCAGGAAGCTGGTACAGGCAGGCGGCCCCCGCCCGCGGCCACCCCTGGCGGCACTAAGAAATGGCGTGAAAGGGGCATGAAAAAACCGCTGATTTCGCAATGAAATCAGCGGCTTATATTGGTAGCGGAGGAGGGACTTGAACCCCCGACACGCGGATTATGATTCCGCTGCTCTAACCAGCTGAGCTACTCCGCCCCGGCCCAACATTTGGGAAAGGGGCGATATACTGGTGCCCGGGCTCGCTGTCAAGACTCCTCCACCCCTGTTTGCCGCCACGAGGGGTGGATTTTTTGTTGACGGGCGCTCTATATGAAGGGATAGAAAAATCCATCATTCGGAAAATTCACGCGCCGTGTTTGTCATCGCTGTCGCCAACACCAAAGGTGGGGTTGGAAAATCTACCGTCGCCACACATTTGGCCGCCCATTTCGCGGGTCGCGGGCAGGTCGTCGCCCTGGCCGATTTTGATCGTCAACGCAGTTCGCTTTCCTGGCTTGATCGGCGCCCGGCAAACGCCGCGCCAATCTTGGGCATCAAACCGCGGCAGGGGAAATTGGATTTGCCCCGAGCCGTTACCCATTTGATCGTCGATACCAGCGCGGCGCTTGGCTGCGAGGCGGTGAAAGAAACGGTCAAGCATGCCGACGCCGTGGTGATCCCGGCCCTGCCCTCCGCCTTCGACGAAGATGGTATTCGGCGATTTTTAAAACATCTGAGTCGGCTGAAACCCATCCGCAAGCAAAAGCGCGCCGTTTGTTTTGTGATTAATCGGTCCCGCCCGGCCCAGAAATCCACCGCAGTGCTGGAAAGTTTTCTGGCGCGCACGGATTTCCCCGTCGTCGCACGGCTGCGCGATAGTCAGATCTATGTGACCCTGGCCAGCGAGGGGCGTAGCGTCTTTGATCTCACCACACAACGCGCCCGGGGCTATCAGGAGGACTGGGCGCCTCTGCTCGACTTTTTGCAGGCCATGGCATGAATTTTCCTGCCCCCCTTTGATTGCCCCACAAACGGATCGATCACGGGCATGTTACTTGGGGAACCGAAAAGGTGATGGTAGCCTTCCTCATGAAAAGAAGTGCCACCTGCATCAATGCGGGGGTTATGAAAAAATTGCAGGGGAAACCTTATGTCTGTGACGAACGATCAATATGAGCGTGTTTTCGAACGCGCCGTGGAAGTATTAGGAACCAAGGAACGTGCGGAAAGTTGGCTTGAAAAAATGAGCGATACCCTGGAATGCCACCCTCAGGAGCTGCTCGAAACGGAAAATGGGGTGAAACAACTCATGCTTCATTTACATGATGTTGAAATCGCCCTGAGCACGGATTCCTAGCCTGGTTTTGCCGTTTCCGATGCAGATGCCAAACATATCGCACGATAATTCCCAGAAATTTCTGGGTTTTGGAAACGAAAAGTTAAATCTGTGGTGGCAATGGTGGTGAAATATGGTAGTTGAAACTGTGAGGTTAAATTTATGGGGGTATCCCATGAGTGTTAAGCAGCGTACGGATAGCTTAACCCAGACTTTTTCTCGCTTTTTCAAGAATATCGATGGTGCCAATGCCATTGAATACGCATTGATTGCCGCCGGTATCGCGGTCGCCATCCTCACTGCTGTTGGCTTCCTCGGAGAGGAACTCATCACAACATTTGAACGAATCAACACTGTTGTGGTCGGCGCAAGACCCACTTAGCTGTGCGGTTCCCCTCAAGTTTTCACGTTTAGATAGCCCCGCTCAATGGCGGCTTCCAAGGCCTGGAAGCCATGCGACAGTTCATCATAGGCTTTTCTGAGTTTCGCCAACTTGGCAATCTGCTCATCGGTAACACCCGACGTTCGTGATGCCTTGGCAATGTCTAGGAAGGTGCGGAGATAGGCGCCGCGCACTTCGGCGGTGACCTCTATGGCGGGCGCAATACTATCCAATGTCAGTTTCGGAATCATCGGATCGATGACTCGTTCATTGGTCTGCCGCACCGCCTGATTCAACAATGAAACCAACCGGTTGCTATCTCTCATATCCTCGCGCATGGGTCTCAAATCCTCGGCAATTTGATTTACTGTATCGTACCATGGAACGGTTAGCGCTCCGTAAAAACATTTAGGCGACTTGCGCCGACCTTACCGCAATGCAATATTACCGCCCCTTTTCATATTCAGCCCATTCATATCTCGGACAGCGGAGCACGGCACCATGAAGCCAGCCAATAAATTCTATGAAGCCCTCGCCATCGGCGCCCCCGAACCCTACCGCGCCCCGCCCGTGGCCCTGGAACGGCTGATTCATTTCTTCCCGCCCCATGTGGAAAAGCTGACCGCCAAGATCCCTGACATGATCCCCAAGGTGGACGTGCTGCTGGGCAATCTGGAAGACGCCATCCCCATCGACGCCAAGGAAGCTGCCCGCAAGGGCTTCATCGCCGCCGCCCAGGCCAATGAATTTGGCGCCACCGGCCTGTGGACCCGGGTGAATTGCCTGAACAGCCCCTGGTTCCTGGAGGATATGACGGAGATCGTCGCCGCCGTCGGCAACAAGGTGGATGTGATCATGCTGCCCAAGATCGAAGGGCCGTGGGATATCCATTACGCGGATCAACTCTTGGCCCAGTTGGAGGCCAAACATGGGGTGACCCGGCCGATCATGCTGCATGCCATCTTGGAAACCGCCCTGGGCGTAAGCAATGTGGAAGCCATTGCCGGGGCGAGCCCGCGCATGCATGGCCTGAGCCTGGGCCCAGCGGACCTCGCCGCCTCCCGCCGGATGAAGACCACCCGCGTCGGCGGCGGGCACCCGTTTTATGGCGTGTTGCAAGATGCAGATGCGGCGGGCTCCCCCCGCACCCTGTTCCAGCAAGACCCCTGGCACTACACGGTGGCCCGCATGGTGGACGCCTGCGCCTCGCACAATATCAAGCCGTTCTACGGGCCGTTTGGGGATTTTGACGATATGGCCGCCTGCGAGGCCCAGTTCCGCAATGCCTTCCTGCTGGGCTGCGTGGGCGCCTGGAGCCTGCATCCGAAACAGATCGACATCGCCAAGGAAATCTTCAGCCCGGCGGTGGACGAGGTTCTGTTCGCCAAGAAAATCCTGGAAGCCATGCCCGATGGCTCTGGCGCGGTGATGATCGACGGCAAGATGCAAGACGATGCCACCTGGAAACAGGCCAAGGTGATCGTCGATCTGGCGAAGATGGTCGCAGAGCGGGATGCGGAACGGGGCGCTGCCTACGGATTTTGAGTATTGCGGGCCTTTTTGGCCCGAAAATTCTGTGGTATCGTAACGTGTTTTCCACCGATCCATGGGGCTTCTGGGGACTATGACACAGCCATATCGCAGCATCGGTCTCGTTACGGCATTGATGGCGGGCCTTGCGGCCATCCCGGCCCAGGCCCAGGAAGCGGCCTTGGTGGAGGATGTGCGGAACGCCCCGAATGCGGGGATCGAAGCGTTCGATCCCGCCTATGTGGATCAGGTCATTGATCTGGGCGGCAAGGGGCGCACCACCCTGTCCTACTTCACCAGTTGCCAGGTGGATGATATCCGCGGCGGCACGGTTACCGTCGGGCTGGAAGGCAGCGAAGTTACTGGCGGCAGCGTCAAATCTGCGGAGCAGCCCTGCCAGGGCCCCACTCAGGTGGTGGCGCTGGATGCCAAAGAAGCGGGAACCGGTGCCATTCGCGTGTTCCCGACCATGGATTGGCAAGAGAAAGTGGTCAAAACCAACAAGCCTCATTTTTCTTGGAAACCGGGCTTGGGCGAGGTGACGGTCACCCTCTTCGAGATGGACCATCAATCGCCGCTGCAGATTTGGTCGGGCAGCACCGGCAAATCCAACATGCCTTATCCCAAGGGCGCGGGAAATCTAAAATCTTATGCCCCCTACGGCATCATTGTCACCGCTTCCAATGGGCAAAAATTCGAGGCTTATTTCTCCCGCGATCCAGAACTCGACGTCAAAAACACCAAACGTGATCAAACCGTGCTCGCGGTGCCGACCGGCCCCGACCCGAGCGACTCCTCGGGGAGTGAACGCAAATCCGGAATCGATCCCACTACCGGCTTTCCGTATCGATAATTCTCTGTTTCCTTACGGGTTTTTTTGCCGTTCTGCCAGCGCTGGAATCCGCCCACCGCTGGACGATGGATTTTTTGTTCTGGGCGCGCCAGGAAATTGCCGGACCGCTCTTTCCGCCTGAGCAATCCGAGGTGGTCGTCGTCGCCCTGGATGAGCAGACCTATCGGGAGGAGCCCTTCGCCGGACGCCCGGATGTGGCCTGGACACCGTTTCTGGCGGAGGTCATAGACAATGTTGTCGACAGTGGCGCGGCCGCCGTTGGTTTGGACGTCATTTTTCATACTACCTTGGACCAACCGGGGTTAGTATCTGGTCTTGATAGGCCGTTCCTGCGAACCCTGCTCACCCATGGCAAACGGGAAGGAAAAATTCTCCTGGCCCAAGTGGTTCTATCCCAGCAGCCGTTGCGCCCGGAACGCCGGCAGATTGCCGCCGTTGGAGGAAATGCCAATCTCCGCCTCGCCCAGGTCCATGTGGATTGGGATGATGTGGTCCGGCGTTATCCGGTGATCTTGCGAGAAGCCGATGGGCCCGGCGCCACAAGTTTTGGCGCCGAACTGGCAAAACGCGCCGGGGCGGTTCTTCCAGAACAAGATCAATTCCTGATCAACTACAATACAGGGCCGGATACAATCCCCGTCTATTCCCTGGCAGACCTATTCCACTGCGACCTCAGCACCCAAAGCGGCTTTTATCAGAAAGCCTTTGCCGGAAAAGTGGTCCTGATCGGTCAGGTCCTGGACCTGGAAGACCGGGTGATACCCGCCAAGCGCTTTACCACGGGAATCCCAAACCCGGCGCGGCATCCCCGCTGCACCAGCGCGGCGAACCCTGATTTTGGCCAGTATCTGCAACGCCAGTCTCTCCCTGGGGTGCTGGTCCATGCAGAAGCCATCAATACGCTGATGAAAAACATCCCGCTGGAAATCGCGCCTGCGCCCCATCGTTTCGCTTTCGCGGCGGCGGGGGCGGCGGTGATGGCGCTGCTGTACCTGACATTGCCGCTCTGGGTTGGTGTGTTCTCCGGCTTTGGGGTCCTGGCATTGCAACTTGCGGGGGGCCTGATCGCCTTCATGAAGGGCTGGGTGATGCCCCTAGAGGTCTCGGTGGCGGCAGGCATTTTGTTGCCCGCCATCGTTTATGGCTATCGTTTCGTGATCGAGGATAAGGACAAGCGTTGGATTTCCCATGCATTCGCCCACTTCCTGGCCCCTGCCCTTGTGAAACGGTTGGCCGATGAACCGGATCTTCTCAAACTGGGAGGGGAAACCCGGCCCGTCACCCTGTTCTTCTCCGATATCGCCGGGTTTACCACGGTCAGCGAAACCCTGAAGGACCGGCCTGATACCTTGGTGGCCATCATGAACCGGTATCTCACGGTCGTCAGTAAGATCATCGAGGCGCGCGGCGGCTATATCGACAAATTCATTGGCGATGCAGTCATGGCTATCTGGGGCGCGCCGCTGGAAGACGAAGACCAGGAAATGAACGCGGTCCTTGCGGGAATGGAGATCCACCGCGCGCTTGTCGCCTTCAATGCGCAATTGGCGGAGGATCATCCTGGCCTGCCGCCCCTGGCGACCCGAATCGGCATCAATACCGGCCCGGCCCTGATCGGCAATATGGGGTCGGAAACCCGGCTGAACTACACGGCAGCGGGGGATACGGTGAATCTGGCCGCTCGGCTGGAAGGCGCCAACAAGGCCTATGGCACCGGCCTGATGATTGGGGAGGACACGGCGAAGGCCGTGGAAGACCGCATCACCTTGCGCTTGCTGGATTACCTGGCAGTCAAAGGGAAGTCCCTGCCCGTGCGGGTCTTCGAACCCTTGGGGGTGATGGCGGATACCCCCCAGGAAACACAGGAAATGGTCGAAAAACACAACCGGGCTATGGCATACTATTTGGATCGGCATTTCGGGGAGGCGCTGGCGCTGTTTGAAAGCCTGCCCCCTGATACGGTTGCGGAATTGTACGCCAAACGATGCAAAGCCTACCTGGATACCCCGCCGCCACCAGATTGGAACGGCAGCTTTAAAATGGAAACCAAATGACGGAGCCGAAGATGCCCAAGAAATCGTCCGGAATCGATAAAACCCGGCGTGTTGTTGCCGCTGGCGCCGGGGCGGCGCTGCTCTCGGTGCCCACGGCGGCCTTCGCGCAAGGAATTAGTTTTGGCGATATTCTTGGCGGCGGCGGCGGTAGCAGCGGCGGAGGCTTCAATCTAGACTTCAACAGAATCCAAAGCATTTTCGAAAATTTCTCAGCAGAACCGCTGAAACCGGAAATGGAAGTCAATTATGGGGCCTCGTTGTATCCCGGTGTCATCGCCGAATCCGGCGGTGTTTATCCCAACAGAAAGGTGCAAAAAGCCATCAAACAGTTCGCCGATCCCTTGTTCAAGGCGGCGGAACGCAAAGACCTCGCCTGGGAGATCGTGGTCGTCAACGACGATTCCGTAAATGCCTGGGCCCTCCCCGGTGGCAAGATGGCGGTAAACCGGGGCCTGTTGCGGTATGTGGATACGCCCGAAGAGCTGGCCGGCGTGATCAGCCACGAAATGGGCCATGTGGAACTCAGCCACCATGCGGAGCGCATGGCAAACAAGCAGTTTGCCGATGGATTCACAGATATCGGTCTGCTTGCCCTGGATAATTACCAGGGGGATCAAAACTGGTCAGCGATCCTAAGCGATCCCCGGGTGCGCGAAGCCTTAATTTCTCCCATGCATAAACTGGTGATTTCCGGCTTTGACCGGGATGATGAACGGCTGGCGGACGATAATATTCTTAAAGTATTTGCCAAAACTGGCCACGACCCGCGCAAGGCCATCGCCTTTTTTGAAACCCTGCTGCAATTGATCCCATCCGATCTGGATGATGATTTTACCACCTCGCTGTTCTCCTCCCATCCAGACACGCGGGATCGCATGGAGCGCCTGGCAGACGCATCTCAAGGCATGGGGGGCGGTAACGGCCCCAGCAAAGGATTTAATGACCTGAAAAAGCGGTTCCCGACGCGCCAATATTTCCGCCGCCGGACCTGACGCCAAAGCCTAGTTGACGAAAAGATAATAGAACCAGAGGAACGGCGAGCCATATTGCTCAAGAATCACATGGCCGACCAGTCCGATAAGGTAAATGCCTAAAGCAAGTCCTACCCAAAAGATTTTCATGGCGATCTCCAAGAACACCAGGGCGAGTGCCATATAACACCGCGATATCGGTTTATCCTTGTTCTTTCAGGTAGCACGCAACCCCAACCTATTCAACGTGATTTTTTTACTCTTTATCAGGCAGGCATCTGTTAAATAGCGGATAAACTTAGCGAATTATACCGGTGCCGTTTTCACGAGCGTCTATATGGGAAATTACACCTCCCCTTTGTCTTGACGCGGTCCCGAGCAGCGGTGCAATAAAGGGGGGACCGACCAATACCCCGGGGAGCCCCATATATGGACATCACACAGCCAGGCGCCGCACCCGGCGCTCAAGAATTTGCCGGTATCGTCAATGAAATGACGCAGCTTTCAGAACGCCTCAATAAAGTTTTGGCGGAAGCTGCCATGACTCAAGCCAGTGGTCAGGGAGACCCGATTTTCCCAGACCCGAACGTCATCGGCAAGGCGTTCCAGGATTGGTGGAGCTCCGCCCTGTCGCGGCCCGATCGATTGGCCGAGCTGCATAGTCAGATCATGGCTGAGATGACCAACTTGGGCGAAGCCATGGTGGAAGCGGCCAAAGAGGGCAAAACCATGCCCGAAGTCGTCGCGCCGCCGCCGGGGGATCGTCGGTTTTCCGATGATCAATGGTCTGAGAACCCATTTTTCAGCTACCTGAAGCAGACCTATCTCCTGTCCTCCCGCTGGGCGACAGAGGCCGCCCGCACCCTGGGGGATGTGGAACCGCAAACCCGGATGATGGTGGATTTCTACACCCGCCAGATGATCGACGCTTTTTCGCCCACCAATTTCCTGGCCACCAATCCCGAGGCGCTGCGCGCCACGGTGGAGAGCGGCGGCAAGACTTTGCTGGATTCTTACCGGAACCTGGTGGAAGACCTGGAACGCGGCGGCGGCAAACCAAAAATCCGCATGACCGATGTGGATGCGTTCGAGGTCGGCAAGAACATCGCCGTAACCCCGGGCAAGGTGGTGTTCCAGAACGACATGTTCCAACTGCTGCAATACACCCCCACGACGGAAAAGGTCTACAAGCGGCCCTTGCTGATCGTGCCGCCGTGGATCAACAAGTTTTATGTGCTGGACCTATCGGCCAAGAAATCCTTCATCAAATGGGCAGTAGACCAGGGCCTGACCGTGTTTGTCGTCTCCTGGGTCAATCCCGATGCCTCCATGGCCAAAACCTCCTTCGACGATTACATGATCAAAGGGATTCTCGAAGCCTTGACCGCGGTGGAAAAAGCCACCGGGGAACGGTTGGTTAACCTGATCGGCTATTGCATCGGCGGCACACTGACCTCCGCTACCCTCGCCTACATGGCGGCCAAGGGGGATGACCGGGTCGCTTCCGCCACCCTGTTCACCACCATGACCGATTTCGAAGATGCCGGTGAAATCAAGGTGTTCGTGGACGAATCCCAGTTGGAATCCCTGGAAGATCAACTGGACCGGGACGGGTATCTGGATGGGTCCCTAATGTCCACAGCCTTTAACCTGCTGCGGGCCAATGACCTGATCTGGTCTTATGTGGTGCGATATTACCTTCTAGGCAAAGACCCGGTCCCGTTCGATATCCTGTATTGGAATTCAGACTCCACCCGCCTGCCCGCGATGATGCACAAGTTCTATCTGCGGCAGATGTATATCGCCAATAAACTGCGCGAACCGGGCGGCATCACCCTGGCGGGTGAGCCCATTGATCTCCGTAAGGTCGAAACCCCGATCTACATGCTCTCCGCCAAGGAAGATCACATCGCGCCGTGGAAAAGCACCTATGCGGCGACCCAACTATTCAGCGGGCCGGTGAAATTCGTGCTCGGCGGGTCCGGCCATATTGCCGGTGTGATCAACCCGGCCACCTCCACCAAATATGGTTATTGGACCAACACCAAAAACCCCAAGGACCCGGAAGATTGGTTCAAGGATGCCACGCAGAATGATGGGTCTTGGTGGAATGACTGGATCAAATGGATCGGTCGCAAAGGCGGCGGCAAGGTGGATGCGCGCCAACCGGGTGACGGCGATCTCGCTGTTCTTGAAGACGCCCCTGGCAGTTATGTGAAGGCGTCCCGCCCCGGCGATTGATCACACCCGTTTCGGGAAATCCCGTTTCCGCATTGGAGATGGCGGCCTCTCATCATAGGGGCCGCCTTTTCTTTCGAGCGCTGCCAAGCTGTTTTGCACCGCCGCGGCGATCCCATCGGGGGTATAGAAATCCCCATTCACCAAGGTGTAATGGGCGAGAACCCGCCGAAAACAGTGAGAGAGTTCTCCATCGGGTGGCCCCGCCTCTGCCCAAAAGGCATCCAGCGGCCCTTGGAAGGTCAAACCCGGCAAATCGTATAACGCTTTTCCTAGCGTTATCAGGGGCTTGCTCTGTTCCAACGCGGCAAATCCCGTGGTACTATTGATCAACACCATACCTTTGCTGCCCGCCACCAACTGATCGAGATTGCCACCGTCAATAAAGAGCACGCGGTCTGGAATACCGCTCTCCACGGCTAGCGCGCGCACGTGTTTTTCATAAAAGATCAACCCATTGTGCAGGGGGTGATTCTTGACCACCAAGACGGCATCTGAGGGGGCATGGCGCGCGAAGGAGCGGATGATTGGCGCCACGGCGGGCAACATGCCCCCAAAGGATGAATGAACCCGCACCTGGAAATCCGGGTCCAACTGCAAGGGAAGCACCCAATAGGGTTTTTTGCTGGCCGCCAGCGTATCGATCGCCTGTTGCGCCTGAACGTTTGCCGCCTTCAGCCCTGATAGCCGGTAAAGCCAGCCTGCATATTCCAAGGCGACCGTATAGGGGCGATGGGTGCGATACTTTGGAAACTGCGAAAACCCAAGATAGGAAAAAAAGCTATTTTGCAAATCATAACGGCGGCGCAGGGAGAACCCGTTGGGGAACGGCGTCGGAATGACTGGGGCCGGTAGGGACGCGGCTTCGCGCCGATACCAATCGGGGTCCGTGGAAAGCCAGGACCGCCCATTGACGCCGCCCCACTCCAGGGTCACCCAATGGGGCCGAAAATACCCCTCCTCGAACACCCAAATATCCAGGCCTTTTTGTTCTGCCAGCGCGATGGCGGGGAGATGCACCGGGCGCTGATCGCCGAACAGCACCAGATGGCTGGGCTTGATCTCCGAAAATAGTTTCCGGTAATGGGCGTCCAGTCCCTCAAGTCCGCCGTGATAGGCGCGCCCTTTGCGCCAAAAATGACGATCCCCGCCATTAAAGTTCAATCGATGAACCTCATGCCCGCAGGCACGCAAGGCTTGCCCGAGAGCGGGAAAAAACGGACTGCTGACCCCTTGCAGGAAAAGGTAACTATTCACGCCTCTACCTACCCCGCTTGGGCGTAGGCGGTAGCGGGCGGGTCGAAGAATCGCGCAAAAACCGGAGACCGGCGCTCCTTATCATTGTTGGCACGGCAAAACGCGACCGCCCGCTCATAGATCGCCCTGCGCTTGGCCGTTTTCTCCGCCAGATCGAGAATGGCTGCCACCCAGGCATCTGGATCATGGGGACGCAACAGGCCGGTTTGCCCCTCTTCCACCACCCCCGCATAAGGCGCGCGATCTGCATAGATCCCCGCGGCGCCGCATCGGGTGATATCGAACAACTTGTTGAAGGACCGACCATCGTTGAACGGGGTATCACTCAACGGCGCCAACCCGATGTCCAGGTGGGTCTTCTGGGTATAATCGATGAACTCCGCCCAGCGCTTCGGTTTCAGAACCTCTGTGCGCGGCAAACCGGCGTAGTGCTGGGCCAAGGTATCGCGGCCAAAAATCTCGAATTGGGTATCTTTGCGGTGGGACTGTACCTTTTCGATCACACCCCGCAGCCAAAACGCATCTTCCCGGTGGGTCGAGGTCGCATGGTAAAAGATGCGGATGGGGCTCTGTGGTTGGGCCGCCGGACGCAGCGCCGTGCTCCCCAGATACATGGGATCGATCCGCCGCACGCCCGGGCCGCCATATTTGGCTTCCAGCCCATCCGAGGTCAGCCATACCTCGCTACACAGACCAGCCAGGGCCTTGGCTTGGCGGGAAAAATCCTTGCGCAACATGGTCAGGTAAGGCAAGGGCAGACTACGATCGACGGCGGCAGCCGGAATATCATCATCCATCAGGTAAGCAACACCCGATAACCTGTTGCGATAATTCTGTAAAAGCCTCGCTGCCCGGCGATTTAAATAGCGCACGACGATAACGAACGTGCCCTCTCTGAACAGGGGCCAAAGCTCCGGCACGGACCATCCCGTGTCGGCATAGGTCACCGGCACCGCAGTATTTTGCAGTCGTTCTCGCAGATAGATGTCCGACGACGGAGACACCCCGCGATTCAGCACCAATATGGAGGAGATTGGCGTTTCATAGCGCGCTTGAGGTTCGAAAAGCTCCCGAACCGACAACCCCCAACCAAGCGCTTGCCGCAATACCATTTCGAGTCCAAACAGGCGTCATTTTTGCCGCGGCGCCGAAAGACGCCGCCCCGAAAATACACCCCAACCCCCTTTCGCATCAATACTTAGTCAACAATTTCAAGGGCAAGATAGCGTGCGAATTTTAGTGCACGCGCGAGAGGCGGGTGAAACGTGACATCACTTGGCCAATCCGCTATTAGGGGGGCCGTTGGGGGAACGCCAAAGGATTCGAATGTCCAGGGCAGAACAACAGCTAACGCTTCTATATGCGCCGCGCCGCTCTCGAACGGCGTGGCTCGTGGTGCTGTTTATCCTGCTGCCCACCTTGGCCGCCAGCCTCTATTACGGCTTTGTCGCCACGGATGTATTTGTCTCCGAAGCCAAACTGACCGTGCGTTCGCTGGATAGCAGCAGCGGCGCCTCCGCCTCCGTGCTCACCGCCGTGTTGGGCGGCCTGGTGTCTACCGGCGCGGGCAGCGAGGATTCCTTCATCGTCGAGGAATACATTTATTCGCGCAGTATCTTGCAGGATTTGGAAGAACGACTCGCCTTGCGGGATCGGTACACGGCCCCCAACGGCGATCCGTTATCGCGCTTGGAAACAGGAGCGACTCGGGAAGAATTTCACGATTATTACGTCAATAATATCGTGACCGTGACGTACGACGAATCACGGCGGATCACCACCTTGGAGGTGATGGCGTATAAGCCGGAAGACGCCAAGTTGATCGCCGATACGATCATTCAACTGACCGAGGCCGTCATCAACGAGATTTCCGAAAAATCCCGCGCCGACGCCTTGCAATATGCCGAATTAGACGTGAAAAGGGCCGAGGAGCGTTTGGCAGCGTCCCGCCGCCAGACCCTGGCCTTTCGCCAGTCGGAGGGCGACATCGACCCCACCTCCTCCGCCGAGGCCATTGGCGAGTTGATCGCCCAGTTGGAAACCAATTTGGCGGAATCCCGTGCGGAACTGGCGCAGTCCATGTCCTTTTTGCGACCCGACAACCCCAAGGTCATGACCCTGAAGGCCCGGATCAACGCCCTGGAAGAACAGGTTGCCAAGGAAAAGGGGCGCCTCGCCGGATCTCAATCAGATAACTATACCCAGCGGGTCGGCACCTATGCGGACCTGCTGCTGGAAGAGGAGTTTGCGCAAAACGCCTATACAGCCACCATTGCCGCTCTGGAAGCGGCACGGGCCGAGGCACAACGCAAACACCGTTACCTAGAAGCCTTTGTGGAACCGAGCCTGCCAGAAGAAGCCCTTCTGCCGGAACGGGGCAAAGGTGTGCTCACCGTTTTTCTCGTCTGCGTCGTTGGTTTTGGCATCGGCGCCCTTGTCCTAGCCGCAATCCGCGAACACGCGAGAGTGTGATCCCATGCTGAAAAAACGTCTTCTTCCCGGCCTGCTTTTCTCCCTGTTGGTAGCGATACCCTTGGCTCAACACCCCGCTGCAGGGCAAAGTCTCTCCTTGGGGGACGAAATCGCCAACGCGGGCACCCCAAGGTTAGAGGAAGGCACGAGCCTGGACCTGGGCAATTCGACCAATGTACCGGTTCCCTCGCAGGCCCCTGCCGCAACCCCGGTGGAGTTGGCCGATCCCTTCGGCGCCACCCTGTTTCAGGGGCAGTTCTCGGCGGATCGCGGCAACACGGTCAATCCCGGATATATTATCCAACCAGGGGACCAAATTGCCGTTCGGATGTGGGGCGCCCAGGATTTTGAAGGCGTCCAGACCGTAGATATCCAAGGCAATATGTTCATCCCAGCGGTAGGGCCCGTACCGGTCGCAGGGGGCACTAATGCGGAACTGCAATCGCGCGTGCTGACCGCCGTGCGCCAGGTGTTCACCGATCAGGTTCAGGTCTACACCAATCTTTTGGGCACCCAGCCGGTGGGGGTTTACGTGACCGGCCATGTGATCAGCCCCGGTCATTACGCCGGTGCGCGGACCGATTCCATTCTTTATTACCTGGACCGGGCCAAGGGGGTAGACCCCCTTCGTGGGTCCTATCGGGATATCCGCGTGCTGCGGAATAACAAGGTGATTGCCCGCATGGACCTATATGGTTTCATGATCAATGGGCGCCTGTCCCGGGTGCAGTTGAAGGACGGCGACAGCATCGTGGTTGGCGAGATTCGCGGCACTGCCACAGTGGAGGGCGATGCCCGTAACACCAATCAGTTTGAGTTCCGCGCCAATAGCCTCAAGGGCTCGGACATGATCCGCTATGCCAGCCCCCTCCCCTCCGTCTCCCATGTAGCGGTGCGCGGCACCCGGAACGGCCAACCTTATAGCGCCTATATCCCGTTGCAGGACTTCTCTGAGATGGCCGTGTTGGACGGCGATGCGGTGACCTTCCAGTCCGACCAGGTGGGGAACACCATTTTCGTTTCCGTGGTCGGCCACGCCAAGGGCCCGTCCAACTTCGCCTTGCCGAAAGGCGCCACAGTCGCCAACGTAATCGACAAATTGGAAATCAACCATGGTCTTGCCGCCGTAGAAGCCACCTATCTGCGCCGCAAGAGTGTCGCCGAACGGCAGGCCGTTGCTTTGGAAGCAGCCTTGCGGGAATTGGAAAAATCCGTCCTGACCGCCGAATCCTCTACCCAAACCGAGGCCGCGATCCGAGTGCAGGAAGCCCAGTTGGTCGAGCGCTTCGTGGCCCGCGCCCGGTTGGTTGAACCGGAAGGCCGGGTGGTCCTGGCGAACGCTCCAACGGGCATCGATTTGGCGTTGGAAGATGGCGATACCATCGTTATCCCGGCCCGTGCCAATCTGGTGATCATCTCGGGCGAGGTTCTGCTGCCCCAAACCGTGGTGTTCAAGGATGGCGAGGATCTGGATTACTACCTGAAATCCGCAGGCGGCCCGACGACTCGGGCCAACGAAGACCGACCGGTGATCTTGCGCAAAAATGGCATGGTGGAAACCAACCCGAATGCAGAGATCGAACCAGGCGATCACATTATGATTTTGGCGGAACCGGACAACAAATCCCTCGCCATTTTCAAGGACCTGATCGAGGTGGTGTATCGGATCGCTGTCTCTACCGCGGTGGTTTTGAACGCCTTCTAAAGGGCGATCGACCCCAGTGCGCTATATCAGCTTAGCCTGATCGCCCAGCGCGAGACCTTGCGCCAGATGGCAGGTTGCCTCTTTGCGTGGCGGGCGGGTTCTGATAAGAACGGCCCCTGTCCCTGGCTGGGGCCCGTAGCTCAATTGGTTAGAGCCGGCCGCTCATAACGGTCTGGTTGCAGGTTCGAGTCCTGCCGGGCCCACCACCCACCCTCTAGATCCGAGACAGCCAGAACAGAAAAGCCCGGAACCCCGGAGTGACCTTTCCCACAGATACCGGACCAGGTGGTAAATTGCTATTTGACCACTTGGAGGTAGGACATGGGCAAACGGAAAACTTAATCAGACGAATTCAAAGCGGCGGCAGTTGCGCGGCTGCTTGAGAAAGGCGAGCGACCGAGCGAGGTGTCTCGGGAGTTGGGCGTCACGGTCACGCAATTGAAGACGTGGCGGCTTGAACAGGAGGCTGCGGGTTCAGCGGCTGCCCTGGCTCGGCAAAAGGCGGATGCGGCAGAATTACAGCGTCTGCGTCGAGAGAACAAACGATTGGCGGAGGAAAACGAGATCCTGCAGGCCGCTTCCATTTTTTTCGCCAAGCGGGTGGAGAAACAATGATGAGCAAGCTGACATTCATCTCCGCCCATAAAACGACATTCAGTGTTCGGGCAATGAACCGGGTTCTTTCGATCTCCAAGAGCTGGTTTTACCAATGGAGCCGCCAGGCACCGGAACGGGCGGCCCGGCGCTCCAAGGATGAACGACTGCTGAGCCATATCCGGCGTATTTTCAAGGCCAGCCGGCGGACTTATGGCAGTCCCCGTGTTCACCAGGCTCTGCGTGATGAAGGCATTCTGGTTTCCAAGCACCGTGTGGCGAAGCTCATGAAAATAAACGGCATTCGTCCCAGAAAGCGTAAGAAACGAGTGCCCGTGACCACCGATAGCCGGCATGACTATCGGATTGCGCCGAACCTTCTGGAAAGGAATTTCCAAGCCTCAGCACCGGATACGGTCTGGCTTGCAGACATCACTTACGTTCCGACCGACGAAGGCTGGCTGTATCTCGCCGCTATCAAGGATATGGCGACCCGTGAAATCGTCGGCTGGAGCATGGACGACCATTTGAAAAGCACCCTGTGTGAAAGCGTGCTGCGCATGGCCATCTTGCATCGCAATCCCCCTGAAGGCCTGATCCATCACTCGGATCGCGGCGTTCAATATGCCAGCTCGGATTATCGGAAAATGCTGGCAAACCGCAAGATCAAGGCATCCATGAGCAAAAAGGGCGATTGCTACGACAACGCGCCGATGGAAAGCTTCTTCGGGTCATTGAAAACCGAATGTGTCCACCGGCACCACTTCAAGACTCGCAAGGAAGCCAAAGCCGCCTTGTTCGATTACATCGAAGTGTTTTACAATCGCCAAAGGCTTCATTCATCCATCGGGTTTAAAACACCCGTGCAGGCCTACGCGGAGATGACCGCAAGGGCCGCTTAACTGAAGATCATACTGGTCCGGGATTCCAGGGAAACGTCACCTGGGCCGATCGGATGATTCCGGAAATCAGCGAGGCGCGGGCCGCCTATGATTCCGCACACGGCGGGTAAAATGCCATCCATGTCGTCGCGACGTTTGCGCAAGGCGTATAAGCCCCGCCTTGGCGCAGGCCACGGCGGTTTGCCGCCCGTGGAATTCTTGTCGTCGGGTTACCCGAAACTCTTTTCGATTCGATCGAGGGTCTGCATGGCCGGCAGGCATTGGGCGACGGAGCCGTTGGGCTCGCGCCCTTCGGTGACGGCGCTGACAAATTCCCTGTCAATCAATTCAATCCCGTTGTTGGATACCGCGACGCCCGAAAGATCGATGGGTTCTTCCTTGCCGTTAAACAGATCGTCGTAGCGGGCGATGTAGGTACCGTTATCGCAAATATAGCGGAAAAAGGTGCCCAGCGGCCCATCGTTATTGAACGATAGCGACAGGGTGCACACGGCGCCCGACGGTGTCTTCATGCCGATGGCCATATCCATGGCGATGCCGAGTTCGGGGTGTTTCGGCCCCTGCACCCCAAAGGCCTGCGAGGCGGTTTCGCCCGTCTGGTACTGGAACAGGTCGACCGTGTGGCAGGCGTGGTGCCACAGCAGGTGGTCCGTCCAGGTCCTGGGTTCACCCAGCGCGTTCTTGTTGGAACGGCGGAAGAAGTAGGTCTGCACGTCCATCTGCTGGATGGTCAGTTCGCCGGCCTTGATTTTGTTGTGAATCCACTGGTGGCTGGGATTGAAACGGCGCACGTGACCGGCCATGGCGGTCAGCCCGGTCTCGCGCGCGACCTTCACCAGTTCTTCGGAATCGGCCAGATTGTCGGCCATGGGAATTTCGACCAGCACATGCTTGCCCGCCTTCAGGCATTGGATGGCCTGGGCGGCGTGGACCTGCGTTGGAGTCGCCAGGATGACTGCATCGACATCGTCGCGCGCCAGGCTTTCGGCCAAGTCCTTGGTGGCGTGACCGATGCCGCGCTCCGCGGCGAAACCGTCGATGTCGTCCGGCGCACCGCCGACGACGGAGGTCACCGTAACCCCGTCGATCGCCGAAAGGGCATCCAGGTGTTTGCGTCCGAAAGCACCGGCGGCACCGGCTACACATAGTCTCATCGTTACTCTCCCGAGGTTTCCAATACCAGGTGGCCGACGGCGGTGTTCGACGCCGGGACGTGGTAGTGACGGTGAATCTGGTTGACCGTATCGCCGAGTGCGCCGCGCATGACCAGCCACATGACCAGTTCGATGCCTTCCGATCCGGCTTCACGCAGGTAATCGACATGCGGGATGGCGGCGGCGGCGGTCGGATCGTTGACCAGCAGGTCCAAAAATTGATTGTCGAAGGCCGGATTGATCAGCCCGGCCCGCTGCGCCTGAAGCTGGTGCGACATGCCGCCGGTGCCGAACACAACTACCCGCAGGTCCTGATCGAAGCTCTCCACGGCCTTGCGGACGGCGCGGCCCAGGTTCAGGCAGCGGTGGCCGGTCGGCGGCGGATACTGCACCACGTTGACGGCCAGCGGAATGACCGGGCAGGGCCAGCTCTCCGGTTGGCCGAAGGCGAGGGACAGCGGCACGGTCAGCCCGTGATCGACTTCCATGTCGTTGACGATGGTCATGTCGAATTCATCGAGGATCAATGACTGGGCCATATGCCAGGCCAGTTCCGGGTGGCCCATGACCGTCGGCACAGGGCGGCGGCCCCAGCCTTCGTCGGCCGGTTCGAAACTCGCCGCGCAGCCGAGCGCGAAGGTCGGGATCAGTTCCAGGGAAAAGGCGGTGGCGTGATCGTTGTAAACGACGATGGCGACATCGGGTTTGAGGTCGGCCATCCACTGGCGCGAGGGTTCGTAGCCCGCGAACACCGGCTGCCAATAGGGCTCGTCCGTCTTGCCCTGGTCGATGGCGATGCCGATGGCCGGCACGTGCGAGGTGGCGTATCCGCCGACGATTTTAGCCATCGGTCTTCTCCGTTTTCGTCCATTCGGCGCGGCGGCGGTTGCCGTCGATGGGGCGGCCGCCGTCGACCATCATCTTGCGGTAGGCGTCCTGGTCCATGCCGGTCATGATCGCCGCGAGTTGCTGGAAGTTCAGCCCGTCCGTCGCTGCCAGCTTCGAGGTGTAATAGATGTTGCCGCCGAGCCGCAGCATCTCGTTCCATTGCCGGTCGAGCACTGCCTGGCGCTGTTCGGCACTCATCGGATAGCCGTCGAGATAGGCGTTCTCGTCGGCCTTGAAGGCTTCGCGGTTGGCGGCATGGCGCAGCGACATGCAGAACATGTTCAGGTGATACCCCAGGCGCGATTGCTGGGCATCGAACACATAGGTTCCAGGAATATCGTGATAATCGGCAGTCATGCGGGGCCCCCGTTGTTCGGCTCATCGTTCAGCAGGCGGGCCAGGATGGCGTCGGCACGGGTGCCGGCATCGTCGCGTAGCATTTCCGATTGAATACCATTTATGTCGGCCATTGAATCATAAAAAAAACCAGCAATATCATTCATTTTTCCAATAGCACAAAACATCAAAAACTATAGCTATATCAAATATCGTGACCGATACCCGACTTGGCGTGGAAAGACCTGATTTGCCTGTTCTGCGGCCTCGCGCAGGCAAGCCATAAAGTGTGCTTGAGCGGCAGTGGGCCGCCAGCCGTCGCGCCATGTCAGTCCAATAGAACGCGTCGGCACGGACACCGAAACCGGCAGCTCAGACAAAAAACCATGGGATATTTCAAATTGAACCAGCCGGGACGATATCAAGGTCAACTGATCACTAGCGAGCAGAAGGCCGCGAATCAAGATAAGCGAGCTCGACTCGACGATTGAGGCTGGCTTTTTGCGCGCCCTAAACATCTGCTCGAAGGCTTCCCGTGTTGGCGTGCTGCGCCGCGGCACAACCCAGGAATAGGCAGCTAAATCGCCCAATCTCACCGACTCCAAATCGCTCAAGGGGTGTCCAGATCGGCCGACGACGGCAAGGGCGTCGTCGAACAGGACCTCATGGATCAGCCTCAATGCGACATGAAAACGGGAACGCGCGCAGAATGCAGGACTTCGTGCGTTACGCCGCCAAACAGATCTTCGGCGAATTTGCTGTGCTCGTAGGCGCCCATGACGATCAATTTAGCGCCAACCTCTTCCGCTGTTTTCTGGATGACCGAGGCAATGCTCGCGTCTTTACGGCGCCGATGCAGATGCACCGCTTCGACACCATGGCGTTGCAGGTGCCGCAGGATACCGCCGTCCACGGGCATCTCGACCGGTGCACCGCCAATGGTCAGTACAGTAGCCCGGCGCTTGGACTCGGTGACTTCCATGGCATCGCCAAGGGCCCGCGCTGCGGAACGCTTGCCGTCCCAGGCGACCAGCACATGGTCGGCCAAACCCGATGAAATATAGCCTTTGGGAACGACCAAAACGGGCCGCCCGCTACGTAAGGCAATCAGGTCGGGGCTAACGACATGATGCTCCTCGCCACGAAGTTCCGACTGAAATCCCGTGACCACCAAGTCATAATGCCGGGCCATTTCGCTCGGCAACAGTTGCCCCATCTTATCCGGCGGTATGAACTCGCCCCGATCTTCCAGTCCTGCGACACGCATCGCCGTTTCA
This sequence comes from Magnetospiraceae bacterium, assembly GCA_049605255.1. Lineage (GTDB taxonomy): Bacteria > Pseudomonadota > Alphaproteobacteria > Rhodospirillales > JBMYUJ01 > JBMYUJ01. The sequence continues at coordinate 18,577 of JBMYUJ010000005.1, read as the reverse complement.
AACACTTTCCTTACTGACTGGACATCTTCATCCTCGATGTTTCGAAGACGAGCCCGCAATTCGTCGGTCAGGATCGCGCCTAGGCTTTCCGTATAGGGTCTTGCGTTGCGCATGATGGCCGTTATCCAGGCGTCATGATGCTTGGCAAGCTTGATCGAGTGATTGAGGCTACTCTCGAACGAAGCCTCGCCGCTGAAAGCCAATAACACGTTTTTTATAGCCATAATAATTACCCTAACTGTTCTGGCGGTCATGTCGGAAAAAGGCGTAAGCCCCTGTCCGCTTATACCAGCCCTATAGCATCGACCAATCCATGCCGATATCGACGGCTGGTGCCGACTGCGTCAGTCGGCCTACCGAAACATAATCGACACCCGTCGCCGCGATGGCGGCAATGGTCTCGAGATTCACGCCACCCGACGCCTCGACCTCGGCACGACCATCGACCCGTCCGACGGCGTCTCGCTGCTGATCGCAGGTCATGTTATCGAGCAAAATCCAATCAGCACCGGCGCCAATCGCTTCGTCAACTTGACCAAGAGTGTCACATTCGACGGCAACCTTGGCATTGTCGGCAGCACGCGCGGCATGGACGGCTCCCGCCAACGAGCCACACACCGCAACGTGATTGTCTTTAATGAGCACCGCATCGCCGAGGCTCATACGGTGATTGCGCGCACCCCCCATACGTGTCGCGTACTTTGCTAGTCGCCGCATGCCCGGCAGGGTCTTTCGCGTATCAAGCAAAACGCACTGGGTTTCGCCCATGGCCACAGCGTAGGTTCGGGTCAGGGTCGCGATGCCCGACAGATGCTGCAACAAGTTGAGCGCCGTCCGTTCCGCCCCCAACAGATTACGCGCCGAACCTTCAACCCTCGCCAGCACCGTGCCCGCCGCCGCATAATCGCTATCTTTTGACAATAGTTCGACTGTAATCGTGGGATCGACTTGATGAAAGGCGAAGGCGATGAAAGGCAACCCGGCCACAACCATGTCGTGGCGCGCGCTTAGGGTGCCGGCAAATTGCGCTTCGACCGGAATCACGGCCTCGCTGGTAATATCGCCTTCGCCCAAGTCTTCGTCCAGCGCTGCCTTGATTACGGATTGCGCCTGGGCCATTTCCTCTGGCGTGGGCGCCCCCGCGGTTTGGTTTACGTTTGTTGTCATAACGCTTTTCTTCCTAACGGCGAAGAGGAGAAACACGGACCCAATGGGTGTTAGGTTTGCGGCTTCAGATTGTCGAGCAAATAGGCGTTGGGACAGATGTCGCAATACTCGGGTTTTTCGGTTTTTTTCATCCGATCGGCGCATTCGTCATAGTGATCGCATGCCATACACGCACGAGCGCCACTGACGATTTCAACTTCCAACCCCCTGTCGATGACGGTCTTCATATCCAGGCCGTGGCGACTCATCATTTCGCCGAGCTCGACCGATCGGCCCGTCTTGAGACGCTTATTGATGTATTGCACGGCAAAATAGACCACCCCCGCAACAACCACGACCGTGGCGATGATCCAAAATTCGGTTGCATAACGTACCTCCGTAGAAAACCTGACCTCTGTCTCGCAGACGAGGCCACAACCGTAAGTAAAAAATGCTTGCCACGCGGCTAGTCGGTGTTGACCACGCTTTCACTCGCGGCTTGACGTCGCGAATGGTTGTAGGTGAGCGCCAAGACCGACGCGGAGACCGCGATGCCCGAGAGAGCGATCCAGAGCGTCGGCGAAACCGCTGCGACCGACGACGCCAGCAAGACGATCCGAACAGGCCAGATCATCGGCGGACCGCCGGGCAACTTTACCCATTCAAGCGACACGGCAATCGCCGCGACACCACAGGTTCCTCCGACTATCGCCACAATCTGGCTCAACGTATCTGTGAGGCCGAGAATGCCGGGATTCCAGATGAATACGAAAGGTAGCAGAAATCCGACCGCCGCCAGCCGTACAGCCGAGACTGCGATGCGAATAGGGTCTTCTCGGGCAATGGCGGCAGCCGCCAGGGCAGCAACGGCGATGGGTGGTGTCAAGGCCGACAGGATGGCGTAGTACAACAGGAACATCTGGCTTGCCAAAATCGGATAACCGATCTTCGCCAGAGCGGGGCCGACAAGAACAGCGGCCAGAATATAGGCCGACGGCGTCGGCATGCCGAGCCCAAGGATGATGGTCACAAAAGCGGCGACCACCAACGTCAGCGCTTCAACACCGGACGTTAACGTAATAATCACGTTGGCCGATTTCATCCCGAGACCCGTCATCGACAACCCGCCGATCACTAAGCCCGCAGCGGCGCAAGCACCCGCAACCGGGAGGATCCGAAAGGTCGTTTCGGCCAGCCCTTCGACGACCTGCCAAACGCTCATCCGAGTCCGTTTGGTGAAATAGCTCGCAACAAACACGGCGATGGCTCCGGCACCCGCGGTAAAGACGGCCGAGAACCCCAACATGAGAACCGCTATAATGGTCCCGATGGGAATCAGGTACGGCCAGCCTTTTTTGAGCGTCTCCGAAAGCGGCGGCACTTTGTCGTCGTAGGCCCGAAGGTTGTGCCGTACGGATCGCAGGTGAACCTGCAGGAAGACACCGAGGTAATACAGCAAGGCCGGCACGATCGCGGCATAGACGATTTCCCGATACGGAGTGCCCGTATACTCGGCCATGATAAACGCTGCCGACCCCATGATCGGCGGCATGGCGCTGCCCCCTGTCGAGGCGGCCACTTCGACCGCTCCGGCAAAGCTTTTCGTGTAGCCGAGGCGGCGCATGATCGGAATGGTAATCGATCCCGTCGCGACGACATCGGACGTCGGACTGCCGGACATGGTTCCGTAAAGCCCGGATGAAATGATGGCGACTTTGGCCGGCCCGCCGGCGGTCCGTCCCGTCAAGGATGCCGCTAGGTTGAAAAAGAAGTCGCCGCCCCCCGCTTTTGAAAGCAGGGTGCCAAAAAGAACGAACAAAAACACGTAGCTCGCGACAACTTGGACCGGCACGCCGAACAAGCCATCCGTGGTAAAGATGAGGATGTCGAGCAAATAGGTGAAGCTGGATATGCCGTGGCCAAACGGCGGCGGCAAAAGATAGCCAAACTGGTTATAGGCCAAGAACAACCCGACAACGATCGTCAGCCCCAGGCCCGTCGTTCGCCGCGTTGCTTCCAAAGTCAGGGCCAGAAGCGAAATACCGAAGAAAAGTTGGGCTGACGTAAACGGATCGAGAAGCGAGATACGGTCAGAGATATCCTTGGCATAGATAAAGAAGTAGACACCGGCAGAAAAACTAAGTGCGGAAAGCCCCCAATCGAAGATTGTCGGCTTATCCACCGCATTGGGTGAATGGCCGATGACCAGAAACAGCAGGGTGTAAATGCTCGAAACAAACAAAATGCCGAGCACAAGCGGGTCGGAAATCACGAACAAGTTCGCGTAGATCACCCAGCAAGCGAATACCGCCCCCGCCACGGTGAGCAGGGTCTGCGGCGCACCCGTGAAGTTGCGCCGCCGTCCTGTGGATAAGAGCGAAATCTTCACTTGAGGAGACCCGCTTCTTTGTAGGCGCGTTCCGCGCCGGGGTGGAACGGCAGAACCGTCTGGCTGACCATCAGCTCCGTGCTCAACTGACCCATGGCTTTGTGAACCCCACGAATCTCGTCGATATGATCCACGAACGCTTTCGCCAGTTCGTAGGCCGTATCATCGGACATGGCGGCGGTCGCGACAATCATCGCACCAAGGGCGATGGTTTTGACGTCCGCCGTTTGCTTGGAGTAGCTGTTTGCCGGGACCGTATAGGCCGACGTACCGAATTCCTTGTTCGTCGCCTCAATAATCTCCTGCGGAATTTGCAGCAAGATGACGTCGACGTTTTCATCGATGGCCCTAAAGGAAGAGTGCCCGATGAAAATACCGTTGGTCGCCAATTCAATGCGACCGTCTTTCATCAACTCTCCTTGCTCATTGGCCCCGGCACGAACGAAACTGCCGCCGTTGCCGGTCAGGGTCGCTTCGTCGAGTCCCGCTTGTTCAAGCATGAACAAGGCGACGTTTCCGGTGATATTGCCCGAACGGTTGATACCGATGGAAATCGGCGCCTTGGCCGTCGCGATATCATCGATGCTGTCGATATTGTACTTCTCGGCAACATCCTTACGCAGGAAGAAGTGCATGGGCGCCCAATTATACATGTACCCAATGGCCTTCATGTTCGTGATCGGCGCCTGGAACGGCGGCTTGCCATCCAGTGCAAGCTTGACTTCGGCGTCGTGAACCATGCCTAGGTCGGTGCGATTGGCGCCCAACAGGCCGATGTTGGCAAAACCGCCGCCCGTCGCCTGATAGGTGATCACCGAATTCGGGTTGGCGGCCTTGACGGCCTTGTCCATGCCGGCGCCGAGCAACGACCAGAGGCCGCCCGGGTTGCCGCCCGATATGGTCAAGTTCAAGTCCTGGGCAAAGGCCCCGGTCGACATCAGGCCGAGGCTTACAGCCAGGGCGATCGCTTTCAAGTTCACGGTTAAGTCTCCCTTTCGTTGATTCGTGGTCAAATGTTTGCCGACGGTACGATCGTCACCGTTTTCTGTTCCGTATAGGCGAGCAGTTCATCCAGGCATTCCTCGCGGCCCAGGCCCGAACTCTTGACGCCCCCAAACGGTGCGCCGAGATAGTGGTCGCTGCTATCGTTTACCCAGACATATCCGGCTTTTATGCGGTTCGTGAGGCGCATGGCCGTATCGATATCCCGGGTCCAAACCGATGCGGTCAGGCCGATCCACACCGCCGCCCACGCACCAATCCCCACCGACAAATTGCTTTGTCAGAAGTTTTGGCGATGGCTGCCCCAAAGTTGCTTGCGCGCTTTCACGCACCGTAGCCTCCCTTCCACGATAGTCTTCCCGGCAACGATTCCCCCGCCGCATTTTTCAATGTGTTGGGCAGGCAACGAGACACAATCTCTCGTTGCCTGCCATGGTGGTGCGTTATTGCTTAGATCCCGCCTATTCGGCCGCCGCAGACGCTTCCAAGCTCATATCGATCTGCCGCCAATCCATTTCCTTCGGGAAAACGCCTTCCTTCGACGAAATATTGGCAAAAGGTATACGCGGCGCCACGGTACCGATGGCCGGTTCACCTTTGGCGACCTGGGCAGCGGCGTCGGCCATCACACGGCGAAACTCGCCGACGCCGATATCGGAAGAACCCAATACATCCGTCGACCGGTCGACACGCGGGCCCATCGACACCCACATGGCAATATCCTGGTTCGGGATACCCTGAATACCGGTAAAGTTACCGGCCTTCATGACCTGACGGTCCTGCATGAAGTTGTTCTCCATGGAACGCTTCGGGGCCCAGTTGTCCTCCAAATCGATCCCTTTCTGGGCATAGGTAAACTTGCGCCAGAAATCCGTCTTCGGGCATGCCTTGCCACCCCATGCAATGAAGTGGAAGTTGCACGACTCATCGTCGATCGGCACGATGACCGCCGCCACGTTATACGAACTGTTCGGCGGAATGAGCGAGACAAACGGCGCGACGAATTCGGTCACACGCAGATAATTGTGGGAGGCCGATTTCTTGATCGGCTTACGAATAGCCACATAGTGAAAGCCGTAGGACGTCTTTTCGGCCTGCATCCGTGGCGCCTTGTCGGTAGACGGGCGGTACCACGATTCTTCATCCGCTGCGGCCCGCGCAACGCTCGCCGGCACCATGTCCGAAGAATGCAGGGACGACGAGTGAGAACTGTCGATCTGACCTTCAACAACCTGAGCCCAGTTCGCTGGGATCCGAATCTTCAAAATCGCGATTGGCGAATCCTCGCTGGGCGAAAACGGCGGACGTTCGAATTCAGGGGCTTCCGTTTCCGAATCAAGCCACGCCCAAACGAAACCGGCGCATTCGACGACGGGATAAGACGGCTGATTGATCGTGCCGTGCATCGGGGAACCTTCCGGTTCCGACGCCATGGATACACAGTTGCCGTCCACATCGAATTTCCAGCCATGGTACAGGCAGCGCAAACCGCATTCCTCATTGCGGCCGAATACCAGGGACGCCTTACGATGCGGGCAAAGCTCGTCCAAAAGCCCCAAGCGACCGTTGGTATCGCGGAAACAAACATAGGTACGCCCGATCGCCTCGACCCGGATCGGCGTGCCGTCCGGCTCGTCCACTTCTTCCGACAGACAAACCGGAACCCAATGTTGCCGCATGAGTTTGCCCATCGCGGCATCGCCCTCGACCTTCGTTAACAAGTCATTTTCTTCTTTCGTCAGCATCCCTTACCTCCCTCTGGATTAGCGTCCCCTTACTCGCTTGGAACGCAGTCTTGACAAAAACACAAAAACACTTAGATATCTAATATCAGATATTAGACGTCTAGTATCATATGCCCAGGACTTCTGACAAGGGGGAATTTCGTGGAAAAACAAACACAACGAATCACGGTCCAGGTAACGGCCCGTAAGAAGCTTACGCCTGAGATTGTCGAGTTTACGCTGACGCCAACTGCCGATTTGGACTTGCCTGGCTTTACACCCGGCGCGCACATCACGATCAAGACACCCGACGGCGCGATGCGGCGGTATTCTCTCATCAATGACGGAGGAGCCCCGGCGGAATATGTGGTCGCGGTCAAGCGGGAACCGAACTCGCGCGGCGGCTCTGCCTCCATGCACGATCAAGCTGTGGAAGGAACGACGTTGACGATCGAGCCGCCCGAAAACGAGTTCGAACTTGTCAACGGCGACAAGTATCTTCTGGTCGCCGGCGGCATCGGCATCACGCCCATTCTGGCCATGGCACGGCATCTGACCAAACTGGGTAAACCGTTCGAAGTGATCTATTGCACGCGAACGGCGGAAGACACCGCCTATTTGGACGAGGTGTTGGCATTCCCCAAGGCGACGGTCCATCACGATCAAGGGAACATCGATAACCTTTACGAGTTCTGGGATCATTTCGAAAAACCGGGTGACGAACACGTTTACTGTTGTGGACCGGGCGGCCTGATGAACGAGATCAAGGCGCTGACCGGCCATTGGCCGGACGGGCATATCCACTTCGAGGATTTCAATCCCGCGCCCGTCGTCCGCAAGAATGACGTCCCGTTCAAGGTAACGCTCGCCGGCACCAACCAAACCTTCGACATTCCCGCCGACCGATCCATTTTGGAGGCCTTGCGCGACTCAGGCATCGAGACCCTCAGCTCCTGCGAAACCGGCACCTGCGGCACCTGTAAGTGTCGTTTGGTGTCCGGTGAAGTCGACCACCGCGATCTCGTGCTCATGGATGATGAGAAATCCGACTTCATCATGATCTGCGTTTCGCGAGCGAAGCAAGGGGATCTCACCATTGAACTCTGACCCCATACGCTTAGGTGTCGCCGGGCTGGGACGAGGGTTCATGCTGACCCTGCCCAGCCTACTGGCCGATCCGCACGTCGAACTCGTGGCTTGTGCCGCGCCCCGCGCCCTTTCGCGACAGGCGTTTACCGCGCAGTTCGGGGGTCGCGGCCATGAAACAATCGAAGCCCTGGTATCCGATCCCGAGGTCGAGGCCGTCTACATCGCCACGCCGCACGAAATGCACCGCGAACATGCGGAAATCCTTGCGGCCGGCGGCAAGCATCTGTTGGTCGAAAAACCGCTGGCGATATCGATGGCGGATGCCGATGCCATTGTCGACGCCGCCAAACGGGCGGGCGTGCATTTGATCACCGGCCCAAGCCACAGCTTCGACCAGCCAGTCATGGCGGCTCGAAACCTTCTCGACGAAGGCCGGTTTGGCGTGGCGCGCATGGCCCACGCTTTCAACTACACCGATTTCCTGTACCGGCCGCGGCGACCGGAAGAGCTCTCGACCGAAAAAGGTGGTGGGGTGGTATTCAGCCAGGCCATCCACCAGGTCGACATTATCCGGGTCCTGATGGGCGGTCGCGCCGTTTCCGTGTCGGCCGCGACCGGCGCTTGGGACGATGCCCGCCCGACGGAAGGCGCCTATGCGGCCTTGATCCGCTTCGACGGCGGCCGATTCGCCAATCTCGTCTATTCCGGCTACGCCCATTACGACAGTGACATACTGCAAGACGCCGTCGGGGAGCTCGGGGCGCCCAAGGATATGGGCAACTACGGGTCGGCAAGGCGCGCCCTTCAAACCGTTTCTACGCCGGAAGAGGAAGCGGCATTAAAGTCGACGCGAACCTACGGGTCGGCGCCGGTGCCGCCCCAAGCCCCCTTCGCCGAGCATTTCGGTCCGATCGTCGTCAGTTGCGACCACGCTGATTTAAGGCTGACCCCGAAAGGCATCGAAATTTGGTCCGATACCGAACGGTCTTTCCTCGAAACACCGGCCGAACCGGCGCCCAGGTCCGAGGTCTTAAAGGGGCTTTACCAAGCCATTCGCTTCGGCACACCGCCTCTTCAATCCGATGGCTGGGGACGGGCAAGCCTCGAAATCTGCCACGCCATCCTGCAAAGCGCCCAGGCCAATCGGCCTATTGATCTCAAACACCAATCCTCATGACAAGGTAGGAACCACAATGGGAACCTTACGACTTTCAATCGCCATGGGCGACTATGACAGAACGCGCCCCATCCACGACGGTCGCGTCAAAATCGACGGCGTCGACCCGGTCACCATGCTGCTCTCGCCCGAAGAGATGTTTTTTCGGGCGTTCCGACATCAAGCCTTCGACGTTAGCGAACTCTCCTTCTCGTCCTTTTGCGTGAAACAGGCCAAGGGCGACAATCCCTATGTCGGCGTGCCGGTATTTCTTTCCCGTGCCTTTCGCCATTCCTCCATCTACATCCGCACAGACAAAGGCATTACTCAGCCGACCGACCTGAAAGGCCGCCGCGTCGGCGTCGCCGAATGGCAGCTGACGGCCAATGTCTGGGCGCGCGGCATCCTTGAAGACTACGGAGTCAAACCGTCCGATATCACCTGGATCCGCGGCGGCATGCACAGCGCCGGACGCCCCGAAAAGATTGCCGTCCAGGTACCGCCGGACGTGACCATCGAGGCCGCGCCGGAGGGCGCGACACTGGACGCCATGCTGCGCAACGGCGATATCGACGGCTTTATCGGACCACGGTCGCTGCATTGTTTCGATGAAGGACACCCGAACGTCGGCCGCCTGTTCGACGACGGGTTCGGCGCCGCGTCCGAACACTTCAAGCGCACCGGTATTTTCCCGATCATGCATGTTTTCGGCGTAAAGAAGGAACTCGCCGAAGCCCACCCCTGGCTGCCGGGCGCTTTGCTAAAAGCCTTCACGCAAGCGAAAGCCATGGCCCAACAGGCGTTGCAGGACACCTCGGCGACCAAGGTCACCATGCCTTTCGTGGAAGACACGTTGACCACGGCGCGGCGCCTAATCGGACCCGAGATTTGGACCTACGGCGTGCCCGGAAACGAACACGTTCTCGACGCCTTCCTGGACATGCACCACCGGCAAGGGCTTTCCGATCGCCGATTGCGTGTCGAGGATTTGTTTCACCCGGCGACGTATGAAGCCTACAGCCTTTAATCTTTCCACGCTCTCGCCCCAGTCGCCGTGCATGCCTTCGGCACGGGGCAGTCCTCACGGCACTTCGCGGCGCGGCGCGGAGGCGCCGTCGAAGGGCTGTTACTGGTTGTATGAGCGCGTTGCCGGAATCTTGATGCCGTGCGCTTCGGCTTCGGCCTCATCCGCGGCGAGGTTGGCAAGGATGCTGATCAGGTCACTACGAAGCTGGCTCCGCCGTGCTTCGGGAATCCCTTTGAGGGCCGCCTCGTTGGCCTCGATCACGAGTGGTTGCAGCACGTCTTGCAACTCTCGCCCCCTCTCCGTCAGGAACGTAAGTTGCTGCCGTCGATTGGGGGCAAGGATCTTACGTTTGACGATCCCTTGCTTCTCCAATTTGATCAAAACCTTATGCGTCGTGGGTTCCGTCAAATTTGCCAAGGCGCTCAAGTCACGCTGGCTGAGCCCTTCTCGATTCCAAAGGATTCGCAAGAGCACCCATTGGCCGAAGGTTATCCCGTGCTGGGCTAGCCTACGCGCCAGCGACCGATTAAATCCACGGGCGCAAAGCCGCACGAGATGGGCAATACGCTCGTCCTCATACGACATGAAGTCGTCCAAGCCGGCTTCGGCGTCAGAGGTCGATTTTGGGCCGGACATATTGGCGTTCTCCATTGGTGTGTCAGTGTTTCCATCATGGTGTTTACGGCAACTGGAATCAGCCAACAGCTTTCAAGCATGCCCTGTCTTTTCCGAGCGAAGACATTGGGGCTCAGCGACAATTTAGCTCTCTATCTTTATTGCAAGCCCTGACCCCGTAAACAAGACCGAAGGATACTGAAATTGGCCATCCAAAAAGTTGGTGAACCCGTCTCGCCTCCCCGATCCGGAGAGTTGCAATCGTTTTGGGGGAGTGACGCCCTTGCCGAAATGCTCCGAAAAATGGGCATTCGCCATGTTGCTCTCAACCCCGGATCGAGTTTCCGCGGACTTCACGACAGCCTCGTGAACTATCTCGGCAATACAGAGCCCGAAATCATTCTATGCCTCCACGAGGAACATGCCGTCGCCATAGCGCACGGCTGGGCCAAAGTAACCGGGGAGCCCATGGCGGTGATTCTCCACGCCAACGTTGGTCTCATGCACGGGTCGATGGCCATTTACAATGCCTGGTGCGACCGGGTTCCCATGCTCATCCTTGGCGCAACCGGTCCGGTTGATGCCGACCTGCGCCGGCCCTGGATTGACTGGATTCACACCTCGCGTGACCAAGCCGCGATAATACGACCCTACGTCAAATGGGACGATCAACCTGCCAGCCTCGAGGCTTCGCTGATCGCGATGAATCGGGCGATGACCGTCACCAAAACCGCCCCAAAGGCGCCAACCTACGTCTGTTTCGATGTTACCGTCCAGGAAACCCGGTTGGATGAACGACCGAAAATTCCCGATCCCCTGTCGTTTCCTGTCCCCGACCAACCGGCGCCGACCCAGGCCCAAACCAACGCCCTGCGCGATCTTCTCGAAAGGGCCGAACGGCCGGTATTCTTGATGGGGCGCCTGTCGCGCTCGGCACACGACTGGCCGATGCGGGTCGCCCTTGCCGAACGTTTCAACGCGCGCGTCGTGACCGATATCAAAACCGGTGCGGTGTTCCCGACCGACCATCCGCTCCACGTCGGCCCGCCGTCGTTTTTCCTTACCGCCCCGCAAACGGATGCTTTGCGCGAGGCCGACCTCGTCGTCGCCTTCGACTGGGTTGATCCCGCCGGCAGCCTCCGCCCCGCGAACGGCCGCGCGCCGGTGGTGAACGTATCGATCGATCATCATTTGGCCAACGGCTGGTCGTTCGACCACACCGGCCTTGTCGAATCGGTTCTCCATATCGCAACGCCGCCGGACCGATGCATCGAGGCGCTTTGTGCGTCCTTGGCCATCGCGCCGGGCAGCCCTCCCGCAGACCTCCCTCCCGCGCCGACGATCGATTTCACACCAAGCGCCTCGCCGATGGCGATGCAAGACCTCGCGGCGGCCCTCGGCAAGGGGCTGGCCGACATGCCGGTCACCTTCGTGCGGCTGCCCTTGGGTTGGGATGGGGGATATTGGCATTTCCGTCATCCCTTGGACTATCTCGGCTACGACGGCGGCGCCGGCATCGGCTCCGGACCGGGCATGCTCGTCGGCGCCGCGCTGGCGCTGCGCGAAAGCGGGCGTATTGCCGTTGCGGTGCTGGGCGACGGCGATGCTATGATGGGCATTTCGGCACTCTGGACAGCCGCGCGGTACCGCATTCCTATATTGGCCGTGATCGCCAATAACCGTTCGTACTTCAACGATGAAGTTCACCAGGAAAAAGTCGCACAGACCCGCGGACGTCCCGTGGAAAACAAAGGAATTGGGCAGGAAATCAAGAACCCCGATATCGACTTTGCGACGATGGCTCGGGCGCAAGGGCTGGTAGGGTTCGGCCCCCTGTCGACGGCATCCGACCTGGCCGATGCCGTGTCAAAAGGCTTACAGCACGTGCAGAACGGCGCGAGCGTGGTTATCGAAGCGCAGGTCGAACCCGGCTACGCCGCGGCTATGGCAAAGGGCATGACGGAGGAATAAGAACATTTCGGTCGCGATTGGGCTGTGACAAGTTAACGACTATTGGCCGCAGGAACTCGAAAACTGAAGTGACTCTGATCAAGCCCTCTATCGGAGAATATGGGATAATATCGGACACATGACCTTTAGCGAGGACCTTGAACCCGATTGGCGAAATTTTCAATTACCATGTCCGACGACCTGGGTGCCTTCGCTCACACGACCATGGCGGACAGTAAATTCGATAGTGTCAGTGAGTATTTCCGCCATCTGGTGCGGCAGGACTACGTCCGCAAAGAGAACCTTCAGGCCTTGCGAAACGCTTTGGACGCAGGCTTGGAGAGCGGTATCAGCGAGTTATCCGTCGATGAAATATAGGATCTAGCCGTCACCGAATTCAGCGGGAAAGAGAGCTGACCGTTGGCTCCGACCAGAAAACCCGCTTCAAGGGTCATCTTGGCCCGTCGCGCGGCCGAGGACTTGCTCGAAATCGCCAGTGACACTGTCAAAACCTTCAGCCCGAAACAGGCCCACGTCTATCGCGACGACTTCAACGACTGTTTCGCAAACCTCGCTGCCAATCCGCGCCTGGGCCGGAATCAGGACCATCTTCGCCTCGGCCTAAGGCAGATCGCCCAGCAAAGCCACGCCATTTTCTATGCCGAAACCGACGGTGGTATTTTGATTGTGCCTATTCTCCATCGTGCTCAGGAGCCGTTGCGGAATATCGCGGAGGAATAACAATCCCCAAGCAGCACGCTTTGTCGGCGTCGACCGGATAAAAAGCCTTTACGCACCACCTGATGGAACGGATCGCACCGCCAACTATGACCTGACTTTCTTAACCCATGCCGGCGCGGGATCGAGGGGTTGGATCCCTGCCCCTAAAGTTTCGCCGTCGGATTGGTTGGGGTACATAGAACGAAGGGTCTCAACAAACCCGAAATTGCCAGCTTCTACTCAACACAAACGGAATACCAATTTCGGCTCTTTCAGTTCCCTGCTCGTTCCCTGTTACGCGGTTCAAATTCCCTGTTGGTCGGTTTAGGGAATTTCCCCTGCACTCCAGGCACACTGAGGCTTTCAAACGATCCGCCCTCCCCTACCCGGCCTGTTTTCGCAAATGTTCCCTGTATTTTCCCTAGAAATCAGGGAATTCGGCCGAGAGACCGGTTCGCTCCGGACTGGGTCCACCACCATCCTCCCTGCGGCAATGAATTTCCGAACCAGCCGCCTTGCCCCCCTCTCCACAAATTTCCCGCGTTTTCCACACCGTCGGATCCGGCCGAAGCGCCGTTCGGCCCGCCAACCTAAAGAGGCCTTTTCCTCCTAACTCTGATAAACTTTCTTTGGAGCCGTGCCAAACCGGCTTGAGGGGAAAGACATGTCAGAGGGGATAACGGTTTCCCAACTGGTTTTTAGCGTCGCGACTCTATTGTTGCTGTCGGCGGGCGTGCTCAGCCTCAGTCGGCAGATTCGGGTACCATTCACGGTTGCCTTGGTGGTCGTCGGGCTTTTTCTCCGTCTCCTCTCTGATTCCGGCGTCGAATTTTTGGCGGACATGTTGCCCAAGGGCGTGTCTCCCGAGGTCATTCTGTTCGTCTTTCTGCCGACCCTGGTGTTTGAATCGGCGCTGAACCTGGACCTGCAGCAATTGCGGCGCTGCCTTATCCAGGTGCTGACCTTGGCCGTTCCCGGGTTGATCCTGTCCACCGCAATTACCGGCCTCGCGGTCTGGGCGTTCGGTTATTTCGCCCTGCCCATGGCGTTGCTGTTGGGTGCCATTCTGAGCGCCACGGACCCAGTGGCGGTCACCGCTTTATTCAAGCAGCTCGGCGCACCGAAGCGCCTTAACGTATTGGTCGAGGGCGAGAGCCTGTTTAACGATGCCACCGCCATCGTGGTCGCCCATATCCTCTTGGCCGTGGTGATGGCTGGGGTGTTCGACCCCGCGGCGGTGCTGACCGGCATCCAGGATTTTTTCATCGTCTTTATCGGTGGGGTGGTGGTCGGCTGGGTCATGGCCCTGGTGTTCGGCTGGCTGCTGGGCCGCGTGGTGGCGGACAGCTTTATCGAAATCACCCTCACCGCCACCCTCGCTTATCTTTCCTTCCTTGTGGCTGAACATTTCCTACATGTCAGCGGCGTTATGGCCACCTTGACCGCGGCCTTGACGCTCGGCCATTGGGGCAGGGCCAAGATTTCGCCGTCGGTCGCGGGGTTCATGCATCATTTCTGGGACTACATGGCCGGGGTTTCCAACGCCCTGATCTTCCTGCTGGTGGGATTGACCGTTGATGTACCAGCCCTGTTTGCCAATGCACCCCTTATCGCCCTTACCATGGCCGCCATGATCCTGGCGCGGGCCGTGAATATTTACGGCTTGCTGCCCCTGGTGGGATGGCTGCCCGGGGTGAAGAAGGTCCGATTTGGGTATCAGACAGTGATGTTTTGGGGCGGTTTGCGCGGCGCCATCGCGCTCGCCATTGTCTTGAGCCTGGAAGGTTTTCCCGAAGCGGAGGTCCTGACCGCCGTGGTCGTCGGCGCGGTGCTGTTCACGTTGCTGGTGAACGGGCTTACCATCGAACCCCTGGTCCGCCGTTTGGGATTGGACCGCCCCCCGGTGGCCCAACGGCTGGCCCACGCGGAAGGGCTATTGAGCGCCAAAGAAAAAGCCTTGGTCAGCCTCCCACAGCTCTTGCAGGGCGGATTATTTTCGGCACGGATCGCGCATTTGTTCGAAGACCGGCTAAGGACGGAATCCAAAGCCATTGAAACCGAGTTGGATCACCTCCGACGCCATGAACTGGCCCCCGGTCACGGGCGGCAGCTCTTGTATCTGCGTTGTTTTGCGGCGGAGAAGACCTATTATTACCGGCTCTTCAGCGAAAGCCATTTAGGCGAATCCGCCTATCGGGCGCTCAGCCATTCGGTCGACCTGCAGCAAGAGGCAGCGGGGATCGATTCCCCCCTCCCCGATCATACCCTCCACCCGCCGCAAGAAGGCTGGATTCAGACGGCCTCGCGCCGTTTGCTTGCCCGCGCCGCCGCCGTTTCCGACTGGCCCGACCGCTGGCGTGCCGCCCGTGTCGCGCTGGAATACGAGGTCGCCTGGGGTCGCTATCAGGGCAGCCGTCATATCCTGAAGAATATGGCCGACATGGGCGGGCATCATGCCATTCCCCATGCCATTCTTGAGGAGGTCGCCGCCTACTATACCCATTGGAAGGACCAGGCCCGCAACCGATTGGACCAGATGGCCCATGAGTTCCCCGAATTTGTCAACACGGTGCAAGAAAAGCTGGCGGGCCGCCTGATCGCCCATGTGCAGGCGGATGTAATCGACGGCGAGGCGCGCAGCGGCATTCTTCCCGCCCCAGTCGCCGAGGAACTAAAGGCGGCATTGAATGCGGAAGTTCGCCATACCCGGGCCACCGATCTTACCGCTTTGCAACCGGAACCGGAGGAATTGCTCCGCAAGGTGCCGTTCTTCCGAAATATGGGTGCTGATGAATTTGCGAAAATTGCCAAACTGCTGCATCGGCATACGCTGTCGGAAGGAGATATTGCCATCCGCCAGGGCGACCGGGGCGACTCGCTGTTTCTGATCGCCCGGGGTGTGATTCGTGTCTCCCGCATGGGACTGGACGACCAGTCCCATGACCTCGCCACCTTGGTCGCTGGGGATTTTGTCGGGGAAATGGCGCTGCTCAACCACGAGCCCCGCAGCGCCACCTGCCGCGCCATCACGCCCTGCACGGTCTATGAGCTTCGGGCTGCGGACCTGAAGAAAGTGGAAGACAACCATCCGGAGGTGAAGGCCGCCCTCTCCGCCGCAGACCGAGAGCGGCGATCATCTGAAGACACCGCGCCCGTACCGACGCAACCATAGGCCCGATTCTTTGGACTGGGCGTTAGTCAGACACGCTTGACGAGATGACCACCCGATTTCGGCCCCCATGTTTGGCCGTGTAGAGGGCTTTATCCGCCATGGCCAAGGCCACCTCGATACTATGGACATCGGTTTGCGAGGCAACACCAATACTGACCGAGAATTGAAGCGGACCTTTTTCCGTCTCGATCACGATGCTGGCAACGGCCTCCCGAATGCGTTCGGCGGCAACGCGCACTGCCTCCACGTCAACCTCCGGCAGGAGGATGGCGAATTCCTCGCCGCCCAATCGCCCGAGGGTATCCACCCGGCGCAAAGCCCCATGTATAACCTCGACCGTTTCCTGCAGCGCCTTGTCGCCCACATCATGGCCATAGTTATCGTTGACGGATTTAAAATGATCGATATCCAACATCATGAACCCCAGCGGATGGCCATACCGCTTGGCGCGATGCAATTCCGCGTTCCCGGTTTCGAAGAAATACCGACGATTATAGGCGCCGGTGAGCGGATCCGTATTGGCCAGCCGCTCCAGTTCCAAAGTGGCGGCACGAAGCTGCGCTTCCCGCTCCTGGAGTTCCAGAACCTGTTGCTTTAACAGCCGTTGGCTTTCCTTCAGCGCGGCCTCTGCGGCCTTGCGATCCGTGACGTCCCGCGCGACGGACTGGAATTCATAAACCACTCCATCGGCATCGAAATAGGCCGTATCATGCCATTCGAAATCCCGCATGACCCCGTCGGCCCCGGTAAGCTGGTTTTCGATATCCTTGACCGGCATCTCCGCCGTGAACGATGCGAGATAAGCCTTGAGATGGCCCTGATCCTTCGGGGGCACATCGTCGAAAATCGATCCCGCAAGAATTTCCTCTTCATACCGACCGACAAACCGACAATAGGCTTGGTTGACAAACAAGAACTGCCCATTAGGACGGAAGCGGGTGATAAGCTCCCGCTGGCCCTCCACCACGGCTAGATACCTGGCTTCGCTTTCCCGCAAAGCCTTCTCGGTTTGCTTTTTCTCGGTGATGTCCCGCCCAACGGACTGGAATTCTGTTATTTCCCCCGCGTCGCTGAATTGGGCGAAATTGGACCATTCCATGTCCCGCATCTCCCCATCACAACGTAAAAGCTGGTTCTCATTGTCTTGTACCAGCGCGCGGGAGGTAAAGGTCTCAAAATAAGTGCGAACCCGGGTTCGCTCTATTTCTGTGGGAATATCATCGTAGATGGAACAGCCGACCACCGCGTCTTCCGGTTTCCCCACGAAATCCAAATAGGATCGGTTCGCATAGGTGATCGTGCCATCGGGCCGGAACCGGGTTACCAACTCTGTCTGCATATCGGCGACAAGTCGATATAACCGCTGGCTTTCCCGTAGCGCCAGCTCTTGTTGCAGATGCTGATACAAGAGGGACACCCGCGCCAAAAGAGCGGTGTTGGGAACCGGTTTACGCACCAGATCACGCACGCCCCGTGTTAAGAAATCTACTTCCTGGGAGCGGTCGTCCTCCGCCGGAAGGAGAACGAGAAAGGCTTTTGCCGCAACCGGGAATTCATAAATACGTTGGCAGATTTCTTGATCCATGCCGTGGGTAGACGGCAGATCGACAATAATCATGTCTGGAGATTTCTCGGCCGCGCAAACCAAAGCCGCTTCGCATGTCGCCGCATGCAGAACCGTGCCCGCTTCCGCCAACAGCGCGGCGGTGGGGCCGCCGACCTCCGACGGTGCGGCGATATACAAAATGGTTGGAGTTGGGGCAACGGCGCCCACCGAAAATCCTCCTACGCACCAAAGGAACAAAGATCGGAAGAAACCTCAAATACAGCGGGAGTATATCGCCTTACGCCAGCGTTACCTAGTTGATTACTCATACATAGACGCGACGGATCAAAATAGAATGACGAGATTAACCCCAGCACTCTTTTTTCCGTAAAACCCTAGGGGTTATTTGCATTCAAGGACATAACAGATTGCGATTTAGGCATTCAAACCTTTGAAGCAGCCTCATATAAAGCTCAATTTCTCTCCGATATTCGTCGTCTTTAGACCTAAGGCGTAGGATTTACTGTCCCGGTTTCCCCAAAAGGACAAAAACGCTAACTTTCGCATCGCAATATATGGTTACAATTTTTGTCTTCCCCAGACATCGCGTAGCAATATTTCTCCGTCAACCTCCCGGGCAACAACGGTACCGCGATCCCAAAAGACCGTTGCTTCGATTCTGACGCGATCCTCATCAACGCCCTTCTACACGCGAGATATTTCCATGCGAGACACGCTCAAAAAATATGGCACCACATTCACGGTAGGCCTGTTCCTAGTTTCCGCCATTTCCGGCGGCTTTCTGTTTTTTCATGTAAGCACGCCGCTGTTCCACGGCATGCATGAATGGCTGTCCATGCTGCTGCTGCTGCCCGTCGGCCTGCACCTGTGGAAGAATTGGACCGGCTTTGCCCGCTATTTTAGGCAGAAAACAATCGCCCTGCCCTTGGCGGTTTCCCTCGCGGCGGCCGTCGCCTTCGCCGCACCCTCCCTAACCATGGAAGGACCGGGAGGAAACCCCATGCGGGTAGCCATTGCAGC
>JBMYUJ010000004.1:0-81625 GCA_049605255.1 Magnetospiraceae bacterium | reverse complement strand
TTATCGGTCACCCAGGTGGAAACCTGGATGCGCGATCCCTACGCCATCTATGCCCGGAAGATTCTCGATCTGGAAGCACTCGACCCCCTGGATGCGGACCCCGGCGCCGCCGATTACGGCACGGTAATCCACGATATTCTGGATCGTTTCGTTCGCGCCTATCCCGAGGCCCTGCCGGAAAACGCCCAGGATATTTTATACGCTTTCGGTCAGGAACATTTCGCCGAGCTGCTGCGCCGCCCCGGGCCCAGGGCGTTCTGGTGGCCCAAATTCCTGCGCATCGCCGATTGGTTTTTGGCCCTGGAGGCGGAACGCCGCCCGCTGCTCGCCCAATCGGTGACGGAAACCTGGGGTTACCTGACCCTCGATGGCCACGCCGGACCCTTTCGCATCAAAGCCAAGGCGGACCGGATCGACCGCCATAAGACCGGCCGCATCACCTTGATTGATTACAAGACCGGCGCCACGCCGACGGAAACCGAGGTCGCCGCCGGATTTGCCCCGCAGCTCCCCCTGGAGGCCGCCATGGCCCGCGCGGGTGGCTTTGATGGAATCGCTCCTGGCCCCTTGGAAAGCCTGGAATATTGGAAGCTGATGGGCCGGGACGTGGCGGGGAAGCGCACCCTTTTGAAAGGCGACCCGGAGGCCCTGGCGGACCAAGCCCTGGAAGGAGTGGGCGGCCTGATCCGCGCATTCGACGATCCCGCCACCCCCTATGAGGCCCGGCCGCGCCCCGATGCGGCGCCGCGCTATTCCGATTATGAACATCTGGCCCGCATTGCCGAATGGGCGACGGCAGAGGACACACAATGAGCGGCACCGACAAGCAGACCGTGGATGCCAGCGCCGCCCAACGGCGCGCCAGCGACCCCGCTGTTTCCGCCTGGGTGACCGCCTCCGCCGGTACCGGCAAAACCAAGGTATTGACCGACCGGGTGTTATCCCTCCTGGTGACCGGCACCGCGCCGGCGCGGATTCTCTGCCTCACCTTCACCAAGGCGGCGGCGGCGGAGATGGCGAACCGGGTATCGGAAGAGCTGGCCAAATGGGCCCGCGCCGATGAAGATACGCTGGAAAAAAGCCTTTTCGATCTTCTGGATGCCCCGCCCGATGCGGCGCGGCGGCGCCGAGCGCGGGGCCTGTTCGCCCGGGTGTTGGAAACGCCGGGCGGCTTGCAAATTATGACCATCCATGCCTTTTGCCAATCCCTGCTGCGGCGGTTCCCCCTGGAAGCGGGGGTTTCCCCCCATTTCGCGGTGATGGAAGAGCGGGACGCGGCAGACCTGCTGGCCGGGGTGCTGGATGCGGTGCTGCGCCAGGCACCCACGGATTCCCTGCTTTCCGGCGCGCTGGCCGCCGTTACCGCGCGGGTGGGCGAGGAGGATTTCCTCGGCCTGATGGGGGAGGTCATGGCAGCACGCGGGCGCCTGGGCCGCCTGATCGCGCGGCATGGCGGGCAGGTGGAGACTCTGATCGCCGCCACGCGGGAGCGGCTGGGCCTGGGGGATATGACCGATGAAGCGGCGGTCATCGCCGCCGCCTGCGCGGATGCCCGCCTAGATCTGTTGGGCCTGCGTTTCGCCGTCAGCGCGCTGACTACCGGCACCAAAACCGATCAGGCACAGGCGGCCCGCATGGGGGACTGGCTCGCCCAAGCTCCGGATCGTCGCGCCCAGACCTTCGATGATTATACAAGTTGCTTCCTGACCCAGGCGCAGGCGCCCCGGGCCAAGCTGATCACCAAGAAACCGGCGGAAAATTACCCCGGCGCCGCCGATATCCTCGCCGCTGAACAAGCCCGCATTCTAGCGGTGGCCGAACAGCGCCGGGCCGCCCGCACCTTCTCGGCCACGGCGGGATTGCTGCGGCTGGCGGGCGCCATGATCGCCGCCTATAACCGGCACAAGACCGCCCGCGCGGCGATGGATTTCGACGATTTGATCCTCCATGCCAAGGCCCTGCTGACCCGGGACCTGGTCTCCTGGGTGCTCTACAAGCTGGATGGGGGCATCGATCATGTGCTGATCGACGAAGCGCAAGATTCCAACGCCGATCAATGGGCCGTGGTGGAGGCCCTGGCGGCGGAATATTTCGCGGGCGTCGGCACGGGGGAGGCCCCGCGCACGGTGTTCGCCGTGGGCGATGTGAAGCAATCCATTTACAGCTTTCAGGGCGCGCAACCGGGCGAGTTCGGCCGCCTGCGCGGTCTGTTCGATCAAAAAGCGAAAGATGCGGGCCAGACACTGCACCCGGTGAGCCTGGGGGTGAATTTCCGGTCCACCCCCGCCGTGCTGGACGCGGTGACCGCCGTATTTTCCCGGCCCGAGGCCGCCGCAGGGGTGATCACTGGCGATGATTCGGCGGCGCATTATCCCTGGCGACAAAATCAGGCGGGGCTGGTGGAGGTCTGGCCCGTGGTCGCCCCCCGGGAGGCGGACCCGGCCCCGGCCTGGAAACCCCCGGTGGAACGGATTCGCCTGGATTCGCCCCCCACCCGCCTGGCCCGCCTGGTGGCGGGGCGCATCGCCCGGATGACCGGCGCGGCGGGAGACGAGCTGGCGACCTTCCTGCCCGCCAAGGGCCGCAATGCCCATGCGGGCGACATCATGGTGCTGGTGCGGCGGCGCAGCGGCTTCGTGGTGGATCTGGTGCGGGAGTTGAAATCCCTGGATATTCCCGTCGCCGGGGCGGACCGCATGATGCTGACCAGCCAAATCGCGGTGATGGATCTGATCGCCCTGGGACGGTTTTTACTATTGCCCACCGATGACCTGACCCTGGCGACGGTGCTGAAAAGCCCCCTTGTGGGCCTGACCGAAGACCAGCTTTTTACCCTGGCCTATGACCGACAGGGGAGCCTGTGGGCGGCGCTCTCGGCCAAGCAGGGGCTGAACCCGACTTTCGCCGCGACCCATGCGCTACTGTCCCGCCTGCTGGCGCGGGCCGATTTCGTGACCCCCTATGCGCTGTTCGCCGGGGTGTTGACGGCGGAAGGCGGCTGGCGGCGCATTCTCGCCCGCTTGGGGCCGGAAGCCGAGGACCCGATCCAGGAATTTCTCGATCAGGCGCTGGCCTATGAACGGTCCCATGCGCCGTCCCTGGAAGGGTTCCTGCACTGGATGGAACTGGGCGCGGTGGAAGTGAAACGGGACCTGGACCAGGGCGCGGGCGATGCGGTACGGGTGATGACCGTGCATGGCGCCAAGGGCTTGCAGGCCCCCATCGTGTTCCTGCCCGATACGTTGCAAATCCCGGCCCAAGGGCCGCGCCTGCTGTGGCCCGGCGCGGAACAGGATGGTGCCGAACCGGATTTTCTGCTCTGGCCGCCCCGGACCGCCGACCTGGAAGCGATCGGCAGCGCCGCCCGCGACGCCTGGAAGGCGGCACAGGAGGCGGAATACCGACGGCTCCTCTATGTGGCGATGACCCGGGCGGAGGATCAGTTGATCATCTGCGGCGCGCGCGGCAGCCGGGAACCGCCAGAGGGCTGCTGGTACAATCTGGTGACCCGGGGCCTGGGCGGGATCGCCGCCAGCGTGGCGGATTCCTGGCTGGCCGAAGCGGGGGAAACCGACAGCAGCGACGTTCTACAATTGGTATCGCAACAGGAAACCCCGGTCACCGCGCCGCCGCCCCCCACCACCGCCGAGGTCCCGCCGCTTCCCGCCTGGTCCACCGCCCCGCCGCCGCCGGAACCCACGCCGCCCCGGCCCTTGATCCCCTCCCGGCAGGGAGACGATCCGCCCGCGCGGTCACCCCTCGGCCCCGATGGCACGGCACTATTCCAGCGTGGCACCTTGGTGCATCGGATGCTGCAAAGCCTGCCCGCCCTGCCGGCCCGGGATCGGGAACCCGCCGCGCTGGCCTGGCTGGCCCGCAGCGCCGGAACGTTGCCGGAGGCCGCACGGCAAGACTTGGTGACGGAAACCCTGGCGGTGCTGTCCCACCCGGATTTCGCGGCCCTGTTCGGCCAGGGGTCGCGCGCCGAGGTGCCCTTGGTGGGGCGGGTGGGACCCCATATTGTCAGCGGCCAGGTGGATCGGCTGGTGGTGACCGCGACCGAGGTGATGATCGTGGATTACAAGACCAACCGCCCGCCGCCCCGAAATGTTGCCGATGTGGCCCCCCTTTACCTGCGGCAAATGGCGCTGTATCGCGATCTTCTGGCGGATATTTATCCCGGCAAACCGCGCCATTGCGTACTGCTGTGGACCGACGGCCCCTTTGCCATGCGTTTGCCCGATACCCTGCTTGACGCGGCGGTGACTTGACGGGAGCGCGGCGCATCCATAAGTTTCCGCTCAGACAAGGACAGGGCATCGCCGGTGAAGCGCCGCCCGCCCTGTTGCTGTATGTTCATTCTCAAACGCTAGGACCGAACCATGGCGAAAACCGTAACGGACAGTTCCTTCGAAACCGAGGTCAAGAAATCCGATATCCCTGTGCTGGTGGATTTTTGGGCGGAATGGTGCGCCCCTTGTAAACAGATCGCCCCGGCGCTGGAGGAAATTCACGAATCGATGGAAGGCCGCATGGTGGTCGCCAAGATCAATATCGATGAAAACCCCATGACCCCGGCCAGCTATGGCGTGCGCAGCATCCCCACCTTGATGCTGTTCAAGGGCGGCGAGGTGGCCGCCACCAAGCTGGGATCCATGCCAAAAAGCAAATTGGTGGAATGGGTCGAATCGGTCTTGTAAGGCGTTTCGACGGATGTTGAAGGTGCAACCCCGCTCCTGAACAGGGCGGGGTTGTTCGTTTTTTTCGGGGAGTGAAACCATGGCGGAATCGATTTTCCTGGGGCGGGGCGAAACCCCGGTCTACCTGGACCTGAAATATGCCAATCGCCATGGCCTGATCGCGGGCGCAACAGGCACCGGCAAAACGGTTTCCTTGCGCATTCTGGCGGAAGGGTTCTCCAATGCCGGGGTGCCCGTGTTCCTCGCCGATGTGAAGGGCGACCTGGCCGGGGTTTGCAAACCCAGCCGGCCGAAGGATTTTCTTTTCAAGCGGGCCGAAAAGATCGGCCTTGATCCCTATGACTTTACCGGGTTTCCCACCGTTTTTTGGGATCTTTACGGCGCCAAGGGGCACCCGGTGCGCACCACCATTTCGGAAATGGGCCCGGTATTGCTGTCCCGCCTTTTGGATCTCAACGATACCCAGGAAGGTATTCTGAGCGTCGCCTTCGAGGTGGCCGACGATGAGGGCATGTTACTGCTGGACCTCAAAGACCTGCGGTCCATGCTGACCTTTGTGGGCGACAATGCCAAGGCCTTGCGCACCCGTTATGGCAATGTGTCGAGCGCCTCGGTCGGCGCCATCCAGCAGCGCTTGTTGACCCTGGAGCAACAGGATGCGGACCAGTTCTTCGGCGAACCCGCTTTGTTGTTGGTGGACCTGATCCGCACCGACCGGGAGGGGCGCGGCATGATCAATGTGCTGTCTGCCGAAACCCTGATCCAAAACCCGAAGCTTTATTCCACCTTCCTTTTGTGGCTGCTGTCGGAACTGTTCGAGGAACTGCCCGAGATAGGCGACCCGGAAAAGCCCAAGATGGTGTTCTTTTTCGATGAGGCCCATTTGCTGTTCAACGACGCGCCCAAAGCCTTGGTGGACAAGGTGATTCAGGTGGTGCGGTTGATCCGGTCCAAAGGGGTGGGTGTTTATTTCTGCACCCAGTCCCCGGCGGATATCCCCGATGATGTGCTGAGCCAATTGGGCAACCGCATTCAGCATGCCTTACGCGCCTACACGCCGAAGGAACGCAAGGCGGTAAAGGCGGCAGCGGACAGCTTCCGGGAGAACCCGTCTTTTGATACCGCCGAGGTGATTACCGAACTGGGCGTCGGCGAGGCCCTGGTCTCCACCTTGCAGGCCAAGGGCGTGCCGAGCCCGGTGGAACGCAGCTTGATCCGCCCGCCCGCCTCGGAACTGGACCCGATCAGCGATGCGGAACGTCGGCAACAGATGAGCGCCAGCGCCCTTGGTGCCGTTTATGACCGGCCCATCGACCGCAATTCCGCCTATGAAATGCTGCAGGAAAAGGCGGAGCGGGCCGCCGCCGAGGAAGAACGGCTGCGGGCGGAAGAAGCCCGCCTGGCACAGCAGCGCGCCCGCGAGCGGGAACAACAGCGCCGGGCGCCGCGCCGCCGGTCTTCCAACCGCGATACGATTTTCGAATCCGTCACCAAAAGCGTGCTGCGCCAAGCGGGCCGGGAACTGGTCCGGGGCGTGCTGGGCTCGCTGTTGCGTGGCCGCTAACCCGACAACTTCATCCCACAGGAGGCAACGACCATGAGCTACCCCATCGACGATATCGAAGGCATCGGCCCGACCTACAAGGAAAAGCTGGCCGCCCAGGGCATCACCACCACGGCCCAATTGTTGGACAAAACCGCCGCGCCAAAAGACCGCAAGGCCCTGGCCGAGGCCGCGGACATTTCCGGCAAGTTGATCCTGAAATGGGCCAATATGGCCGATTTGATGCGTATTTCCGGCGTCGGTGAGGAATATTCCGAGCTGCTGGAGGCCGCTGGCGTGGATACGGTGAAAGAACTGAAGAACCGCAACGCCGCCAACCTGACCGCGAAGATGGAAGAGGTCAACGAAGAAAAGAAACTGGTGCGCAAAGTGCCCGCGGAAAGCCAGGTGGAAAAATGGATCGCCCAGGCGAAAGAGTTGCCGCCGATCCTGACCTATTAAGGGTGACGTTTTAAGGTTTACGGTCCCCGCGTCCCCGCCCCTCACGCCACTCCGGAGGGCTTGGGGAGGGCGCGGGGATCTGGAATCAGCCGTTCTCGGCCCCGTTCTTGGCGAGCACGCTGCCGACCAGATACAGCGAGCCGCAGATGAGGATGCGGCCCGGCGCGAGGCCATCTGACACCAGGGCATTGACCGCGCTTTCCACCGTTTCCGCTGCCGCCGCCGTGAACCCATGGGCCGTGGCGGCTGCCACCAGCGTCTGCGGGTCGGTCACCGCATGATCCCCCGGGATCGGCACGGCGATCAATCGTTCCGGACGGGCACCGAGGGCCCCCAGAAAATCCCCCGCATCCCGGTTCGCCAAATGCCCGAAAACCATATAAAGCGGCTTATCCCGCCATTTACGGAAATGCCCGGACAAGACCTTGGCCGCGCCGGGGTTATGCCCGCCATCCAGCCAAACCTCCCAGCCCTCCGGCAGGGGGTCCAGCAAAGGCCCCTGGCTCAGGCGTTGTAACCGGCCCGGCCAGCGGGCGGATTTGAGGCCGAGCGCCCGCGCCGCTTCCGGCACCGGCAGGATGGTTTCCTGCGCGGTGACGGTGGCCAGGGCCGCGCCCGCATTTTGATACTGATGGCTGCCCGGCAAGCTGGGCTCCGGATAGTCCGCCCGGGTCTCGCCGAACTTGAAGGAAGTTTTCCCCCGGGCGTGGCTGAGGCTCCAATCCGGGCCTTCCACCAGCAGCGGGGCGCCCACCTTCTCGGCCACCGCGCGAATCACCTTTTCCGCACCCCGCGCCTGACGGGCGAGAATGCAGGGGGTATCGGCTTTCAAAATGCCCGCTTTTTCCCGAGCGATAGCCTCCAGCGTATCACCCAAAAACCCCTGATGATCCATTGAGACCGGGGTGATGATGGTGGCCGCCGGGCGGGGCACCACATTGGTGGCGTCATAGCGCCCGCCAAGGCCGGTTTCCAGCAACAATACATCGGCGGGGGTGCGGGAAAACGCCAGGAACGCCGCCGCGGTGGTAATTTCAAAAAAAGTGATCTGCGCCCCACCATTGGCGGCCTCGCATTCTTCCAGCAGCGCGGCAAGCGCGTCTTCGCCGATGGTCTGCCCGGCGAGCACGATCCGTTCGTGGAACCGCACCAGATGGGGGGAGGTATACACATGCACCCGGTAGCCCGCCGCCTCGTACATGGCGCGCAGAAAGGCCAGTACCGAGCCCTTGCCATTGGTGCCCGCCACATGGATCACCGGCGGCAGCTTTTCCTCCGGGTCGCCCAGGCGGGACAGCAGCCGATTCAGGCGATCCAGCGCCAGATCGATAACCCGCGGATGCAGGGCCATCAATCGGTCGAGAATGGCGGCACTATTCAGCGGGGCGCTCCGGCACCGGATCGCCGATAAAATCACCCGGCGCCGCATCGGGAGTTCCCGGGGGGGCGGCTTGCTGCATCATATCACCATCCGTAGGCGCGGGGGCTATTTCCGGCGCGGTATCCGCCACCTTTTCAGGGGCGTCATCCGTCGCCGCCGCGAGGGGCACCACTTCCGCCGCCGGGCCCCGTTTACGCAATAGGGCGATGATGCGGATCAGGGTTTCCCGCAATTCGGGGCGCGGCACCACCATATCGATCATGCCATGTTCCAGCAGATATTCCGCCCGCTGGAAGCCATCTGGCAAGGTCTCGCGGATGGTTTGTTCGATCACCCGGGCGCCCGCGAAGCCAATCACCGCGCCGGGTTCGGCGATGGCGATATCGCCCAGCATGGCGAAGGAGGCGGAAACGCCGCCCGTGGTGGGATCGGTCAGGATAGTAATGTAGGGCAGGCCCGCCTCGCGCACCTCATCCACGGCAACGGTCGAACGCGCCATTTGCATGAGAGAGAGAATCCCTTCCTGCATGCGCGCCCCGCCGGAAGAGGGCACCACGATCAACGGCGCATCCTGGGCCACCGCCAGGCGCGCGGCAATCACCAACCCTTCGCCCACGGCGATGCCCATGGACCCGCCCATATAGCCAAAATCAAAGGCGGCGACGACCACATCCATGCCGTCCATCTTGCCCAGGCCCACCTGAATCGCATCTTTTTCGCCGGTTTTGGTCTGCGCGTCCTTGATCCGGTCCGTATAGCGGCGCCGGTCCTTGAACTTCAGGGGATCATTGGGAATTTCCGGCAGTTCGGCCAGAGTGTATTCCCCGTCGTCGAACAGCATGCGCAAACGGCCCTTGGCGCCGAGCCGCATATGATGATCGCAATGCTGACACACCCGATGGTTTTCATCCAGATCCCGGTGAAAGATCATCTGCCCGCAATTGCCGCATTTGACCCAGAGATTTTCCGGCACTTCCTTCTGCGCGACCAGACCGCGCAATTTGGGACGCACGAAATTGGTAAGCCAGTTCATTCAGCCGCCTCCATTCGGGCTTTGCGGACGCCTTGCGCCAGGTCTGCCACCAGATCCAGCACGGCCTGCGCCGTGCCGGGCGCGGGGCTGCCCGCCGCATCGAGATTTTCCGCCACCTTGTTCACCAAGGCGGAACCCACAACCGCCGCATCGGCGAGGCGGGCGAAGGCCGCCGCCTGATCGGGGGTTTTAATGCCGAACCCCACCGCCAGAGGCAGATCGGAATGGCGCCGCAGCCGATCCAGCGCGGCCGCCACCGCCGCCGTATCCGCCGAGGCAGCACCGGTAATCCCGGTGATCGACACGTAATACAGAAAGCCGGAGGCATGTTCCACCACCGCCGGCAGGCGGGCATCATCGGTGGTGGGTGTCGTCAGGTAAATGAAATCCAACCCGGCCTGGGTTGCGGGCAGGGCGAATTCCGCCCCCTCTTCCGGTGGCAGATCGACAACGATAAAGCCATCCACGCCGGCGGCCTTGGCATCGGCCAGAAAAGCCTCCACCCCATATTGATAGATGGGGTTGTAATAGCCCATCAGCACAATGGGGGTGTCCGCATCGGTTTTTCGGAATTCCGCCACCAGGCTCAGGGTGCCGCGTAGGGTCATGCCCGCCTTCAGCGCCCGTTGCGAGGAGGCCTGAATCGCCGGGCCATCGGCCATGGGATCGGAAAACGGCATGCCGAGCTCAATGAGGTCTGCCCCGGCAGCGGGAAGCCCGGCGAGAATCTCTGCGCTGACCTCTGCCGTGGGGTCGCCCGCGGTCACGAAAGCCACCAGACCGGCCCGGCCTTCCGCCTTCAGGGCCGCGAAGCGTTGGGTAATGCGGCCGCTCATAGGGTCACCCCATCAATCGCGGCCACCGTGTTCATATCCTTATCGCCCCGACCCGACAGGTTGACGATCAGGATCGTCTCCTTATCCAGAGTTGGCGCCATTTTGATCGCCTGGGCGATCGCATGGGCGGATTCCAGCGCCGGGATAATGCCTTCCAGTTTGCTCAAGCGTCGGAACGCATCCAACGCCTCCGTATCGGTGATCCCCACATATTCCACCCGGCCCAAATCATGCAGCCAGGCATGTTCCGGTCCGATTCCGGGATAATCCAACCCGGCGGAGACGGAATGGGCCTCGTTGATCTGCCCATCATCATCCTGCAACAAATAGGTACGGTTGCCATGCAGCACACCCGGCTTTCCCGCGTTGAGTGACGCCGCATGTTCGCCGGTTTCGATCCCGTGCCCGGCGGCTTCCACGCCGATAATGCGAATATCCCGATCATCCAGGAAGGGATGGAACAGGCCCATGGCGTTGGACCCACCGCCGACACAGGCCACCAGGATATCCGGCAGGCGGCCCTCCAACTCTTGGATCTGCTGGCGGGTTTCCTCGCCGATCACACATTGGAAATCCCGCACCATGGCCGGGAAGGGATGCATGCCCGCCACGGTGCCGATCAGATAATAGGTATCGTCCACATTGGTGACCCAATCGCGGATCGCTTCATTCATGGCGTCCTTCAAGGTGCCCGCGCCCGCCCTGACGGGGCGCACCTCCGCCCCCAGCATTTTCATGCGGTACACATTGGGCGCCTGCCGTTCGATATCCTTGGCGCCCATATAGACCACGCAGGGCAGATCGAACAGCGCGCAGACGGTGGCGGTGGCCACCCCATGCATGCCCGCGCCGGTCTCGGCGATGATGCGCCGCTTGCCCATGCGCTTGGCCAGCATGATCTGGCCCATGCAGCTATTCACCTTATGGGCGCCGGTATGGTTGAGGTCTTCGCGCTTCAAATAGATTTTCGCGCCACCCAGGCTGTCACTCAGCCGGTGCGCGTAATAGAGCGGGCTGGGCCGCCCCACATAATGGCGCAGATGATAGGCCAGCTCCGCCGCAAAAGCCTCATCTTCCTTACTTTCCTTCCAGGCGGCTTCCAATTCCAGAATCAACGGCATCAGGGTTTCCGCCACAAAACGGCCCCCGAAAATACCGAAATGGCCATTTTCATCGGGGCCGGTGCGGAACGTGTTGGGAAGATCGACGGGCAAGGGGCTGGCCTTTTTGTGTCTGGGAACGTGCTTGTTATATCGCACCGCCGCGCCGGGCCGCAATGGGGCAGATGCCCCGCGGGGACTCCACCCGGGGAAAACCGACCCATGAGGTCGCGGAGGAGGAATACAACCCGTACCAACCACCAGATGTGTAGAAAAGCCCCCCCGCACCGCCCCATTGGGTAGGGATTCACCCATTGCGGGGCAGGCACCGATGTTGCCCTGCCTGACAAAAACCAACTATTTTTATAGGGAATACAAGCCGCTATGTCGATTCTGGTTGGAAAAGGAGGGCGTCATTCCCATTTGGCACATCCATTGCTGTATTCATTCAAAACCAAAGGGGGTGGCGTGTTCTCGATTTTTGCCCCGTTTTTCAAGCCTGTGGTTCGCGGTTCTCAACGGAAGCGGGTTCCGCTACTATGAAGTCAAGTCTTCGCGGTTTTCGCGAAGTGTCGAAGAAATCGGATTCGGAAATCCGAGCATTGGGAGGAAAGTATGATCATCAAAAACATGTTCAAAGGGCTTGCGATTGCCACCATGGCGATAGGGTTCTCCGTTCAAGGCTTCTCTGGGGCGCAAGCGCAAGATCAAGAGCGCAACTATTTGTTGGCCACCGCCAGCACCGGCGGCACCTATTACCCCGTGGGCGTGGCCATCGCCACCCTGATCAAGGTGAAACTGCAACCAGGCCTGAAGATCAATATGTCGGCGATCAATTCCGCCGGGTCGGGTGAAAACGTCAAGCTGCTGCGGGAAGATGAATCCCAATTCGCCATTCTGCAGGGTCTGTTCGGATCATACGCCTGGAACGGCACCGGCCCCATCGAAGGGGATGGGCCGCAAAAGAACCTGCGGTCGGTTTCCATGCTCTGGCAGAATGTGGAGCAATACACCATCCTCTCTGAATATGCGAAAACCGGTACCATCGATGATCTGGTCGCGTTGAAGGGTAAGGCGGTTTCCCTAGGCCGCAAGAATTCCGGCACCATCGGGTCCAACGCCACCATCCTGGCCAATTTGGGCGTAGATATCGAAAAGGATTACGAACTGGTCTATGTGGGGTATGGCCCCAGCGCGGATGCCATGCAGAACGGCCAGATCGTGGGCATGGGCACCCCGGCGGGCGTCCCCACGGGTGCGGTGACCCGGGCTCATGCAGCCATGGGTGACAACGTAAAGCTGCTCGGCTTCACGCCGGAACAGGCCCAAAAAGCCGATGGCGGGCTGAACCTATGGACCCCCTTCAAGATCGCCGCCAACACCTATCCGGGTCAGGCAGAAGACGTCATGACCATCGCCCAGCCGAACTTCCTGGCGGTGCGCGACGATGTGGATGAGGAAGCGGTCTATCTGATCACCAAGACCCTGTATGAGAACCTTTCCTTCCTGAATGCCATCCACGGCGCCACCAAGGCCATGTCCTTGGAAAGCGCCCTGGCGGGTCTGCCCATGCCGCTGCATCCCGGTGCCGCGCGCTATTACAAAGAAGCAGGCGTGGAAATTCCCGATCATCTGATCGCCAAATAATCAAAAAACAGCGGCGGTGCTCCGACAAGGAGCGCCGCCGTAAAATTATCGACAAAATCAATTTTGGGAGCGCGTCACCATGACCGACAGCGCGGAAACCGTCGTCGACAGGTCACGGCATGGCTGGACCGGACAAGCCTTTTTCTTTCTGGGTATCGCCGTTTCTCTTTTACACATTTACTTCAACATGATCGGCCTGTTGTCGGGCCTGTGGCAGAACGCCCTGCATTTCGCCGGGTTCGCCCTGATGGCGGCCATCGTTTATCCCCTGGCGCGGCCCAGTGATTCTGGCACGCGGGGTTTGATCCTCGCCCTGGATATTATCCTCGGTCTGCTGGCGGCAGGGAGCGCGGTCTATATGATCGCCATGGAGGATGCCATCTATGCCCGAGGCGTGAAGCTTTCCACCCTGGAATGGATCGCGGGAACGGTCCTGATTCTGTCGGCCATTGAATTTACCCGCCGGGCAACCGGCTGGATCATCCCCATCCTGATTATCCTGGCATTGACCTATGTGGGCTGGTGGGGCGAACTGATCGGCGGCATTTTCAAGTTTGGCGGGCTGAGCGTCGAGACCGTGCTGTTCCGCAGTGTGTATGGCGATGATGGGCTGTTCGGGAATATCGCCCGGATCTCCTCCACATTCGTGTTCATGTTTATCCTCTTTGGCGCATTTTTGCTGCGGTCCGGCGCGGGGGATTTCGTCATCGATCTTGCCCGGTCGGTGGCCGGGCGCATGGTGGGCGGCCCGGGTTTGGTGGCGGTCATTGCCTCGGGCCTCACCGGAACCATTTCCGGGTCCGCGGTGGCCAATACGGCCTCCACCGGAGTGATCACCATTCCCTTGATGAAGCGGGCCGGGTTCCCCGCCAAATTCGCGGGCGGCGTGGAAGCCGCCGCTTCCACCGGGGGCCAGCTTATGCCGCCGATCATGGGCGCGGGCGCCTTCGTGATGGCGACCTATACGCAGATCTCCTACACCACCATCATTGCCGTGAGCTTCCTGCCCGCGATTCTTTATTTCGCCACCGTGGGCTTCTTCGTGCGCATCGAGGCCAAACGCCAGGGCATGCATACTTTCGATGATGATTCGGTCAAGGCCATGGACGTTCTGAAGCGGGGCGGCTTCGCCTTCCTGTTGCCCGTCGCGATCCTGATCGGTCTCTTACTTTATGGCTTTACCCCCACCTATGCGGCGGGCATCGCCATTCTGACCGTGATCGCGGCAAGCTGGCTGACCCCCAACAAAATGGGGCCCAAAGCCATTCTGGAGGCCCTGGCCCTGGGTGCGCGCAACATGGTGATGACCGCGATCTTGCTGTGCAGCGTCGGGCTGGTGGTCAACGTGATCGCCACCGCCGGGATCGGCAATACCTTCTCGCTGATGATCACCGAATGGTCGGGCGACAGCCTGTTCAACGCCATCATCCTGATTGGTCTTGCCTCGCTGGTGCTGGGCATGGGCCTGCCGGTGACCGCCGCTTATATCGTGCTGGCCACCCTGTCGGCGCCCGCGCTGTTCAATCTGATCGCCGATGGCCAGTTGATCGATGCCCTGGTGGCCGGGTCCATCCCGGAAGAAGCCAAAGCCATCTTCATGATCGCGGTGCCCGATAAACTCGCCATGCTCGGCAATCCCATGAGCGTGGCGGATGCACAAGCCATCCTGGGCGCCATTCCGCCGGATTTGATGGGCACGGTGCGCGAACAGATCCTGTCTGCGGATGCCCGTCTGTTTGCCTTGTTGTCGGCCCATATGATCATCTTTTGGCTGAGCCAGGATAGCAACGTGACCCCGCCGGTCTGCCTGACCGCCTTCACCGCCGCGGCCATCGCCGAAACCAAACCCATGGCGACGGGGCTGCAATCCTGGAAGATTGCCAAAGGCCTGTATCTGGTGCCCCTGCTGTTCGCCTATACGCCCTTCTTGGGCGGGACCTGGCCGCAAGTGATCGAAATCTTCGTCTTCGCCCTGCTGGGTCTCTATGCCTTCACCGCCGGATTGCAAGGGCATATGGAAAAGCCGATATCCTGGCTGGAACGGCCCGTTGCCATGGTCATCGGCGCCGCTCTACTGTGGCCCGCCGGTATCATCGTCCATCTGGCCGCCGCCGTGGCGTTCGTCCTGTTCATGATGTGGAACCTGCGCAAAGGCAACGCCCCGGCAATGGCTTAGAGGGAAATCTTAAAGCTCTGCTGCGAGGTCTAGAAAAGCCCGGATTTTTTCCGGGCTTTTTTCACCCGGCGCCGTTTCCACACCGGAGGACACATCCACGGTGGTCGCGCCGGACGCCCTGACCGCTTCGGCCAAATTCTCCGCCGTCAACCCCCCCGCCAGCATCCAAGGGCTCTGCCACTGCGTCCCGTGCAGCAACGACCATTCAAACGCCACCGCATTGCCGCCGGGCCGGGTGGCGCCTTTTGGCGGCTTGGCATCGAACAGCAAGAAATCCGCGATCCCATCATAAGCCCGCGCGGCGGATATATCGGCGGCCTCGGCAATGGGCAGGGCCTTCATCACCGGCAAACCCCAATCGAGGCGGAGCCGATCCACCCGTCCCGGCAATTCCTGCCCATGCAGTTGCAGAATATCCAGGCGCACATGGGTGAGCACCGAGGCCAGCAAGGCATCATCCGGATCGACAAACAGGCCGACCTTCTGCACCTCTTCGGGCACGAACTCGAACAATTCGGCGGCCTGAAATGCGGTCACCGCCCGGGGACTGGGTGGGAAAAACACCGCCCCCAGATAAGCCGCGCCCCCCTCGACCGCCGCATCTACCGCGTCTTCGGTCTTTAGGCCACAAATTTTTACCGAAATCGCCATTATATTGCGTCATCGTCATCAGATTGTGTTGGCACAAGCACCCCCGACGAGAGACGCTGATAGGCCAGGGAGACGAAGATGGAGCTGAGGCTACCGGTGACAAAATCCCCCAGCACATGCACCGCATCCAGCAGAATCGGCGCACCCAGCACCACGGCGATTCCCTTCACCAGGGCCGTGGGCAACAGGACCATGAATATCGCTAACAACGCCATCAACAAGGTGGCGAGTACCAGGGTCATCCCATTGCCGCGTGACAAGCGCCAAGCCATGAACAGGCGTTCCGTCAGCTTGCTGCCATGCCCCATCGCCACCATGGGCAGTACCAAAGTCAGCCGGGTGCCGAGATAAAGGGCCAGCAAACCCGCCAGGGTCATGGGCAACCAAACCGCGTCCGGCGTGGACCCGATGAGGAGGGCGAGGCCAATATAGACCGGCACAACCACCACCATAGGCAAGAACGCCGCCGCCAGAAAATGCATGTAAAAATGCAGCTCATGCGCCCCCAGGGAGATCCCCAGCGGCAAGGGAGGCGGAATTTCCGCCAGCACCAGACGATGCACCACCCGGTAAAAGGCCAGCACCAGCAGGATGGAAATAACTGTTCCCAACTTGGGCAGGCCCAGTGTGTTGCAGAGCCAGACCAGCAAGGTGCCCGCCGCCATCGGGGTCAGCGCCGCCTGCAGCAAAACCTTCCAGCGCATCCCGGCTTCCGCCACGGTGCTGGAAACCAGTTCAAAAACGCTGAGACGGGAATTGGGTTTTAACGGCGCCATCGGTTACCGGCCTCGCCGGTGCGATAACGCCAAGCCATCACCAGCGGCATCGCCGCGCCCCAAGGCGGCAAGACAAGGCATCGAGATCAAGTCCTTTCGAACGCAAGCTTGGCACCGGCGAGGTCTTCCAACGCGGTGCCGACGGATTTGAACAAGGTGATCTGATTATACACGCTGCGCCCGGCCGCGTCGCCCCGGCAAAGATCAAACAAGTCCCCCCGGATGTCGGTTTCAGACAAGAGCCCCCGGGCAATAGGGTCCACGAGATCGCCCGCCTCTGCAAGCGCGCCCGCGCGGGTATCCACAAAGAGGGCTGATCGGCGCATGACCTCGTCATCCGCTTCGCGCATATCCGGGCGGAAACCACCTACCAGATCCACATGCTGGCCGGGCCGCAACCACCGACCATCCAGGATCGGCGTGGTGGCGAGCGTGGCGCAGGAGATGATATCCGCACCGCGCACCGCCCCTTCCAAATCCGTGGTGGCGGCGATGCTCACCCCGGGCAAACGCATATTTTTAGCGATGGCATCTGCTTTCTTCGGGGTCCGGCCCCAAACCAACACCTGATCGATGGGCCGGACAGCGGCATGGGCCAAGATCAGCTGTGGTGCCAAACGTCCGGTGCCAATCATCAACAGCCGCGCGCTATCTTGCCGGGCTAAAAAACGGGCGGCCAGGGCAGAGGCGGCGGCGGTGCGCCGGGCGGTGAGCTCCTGCCCATCCATCAGGGCCAGCGGCTCGCCGGTTTTGCCACTCAAGAGTAAATAGGTGGCCATCACGGCGGGCAGGTCCTTTGCCCCGTTGTCGGGGAAAACGCTTGCGACCTTCACGCCGATATAACCGCCTTCGCGCCAAGCCGGCATGAGTAGCAAGGTCGCGTCGTGCCCTTCGGGCCCTGAAAAGCAATGATGGTGCCGGGTCGGTACGGTACAGCCGCTGCGGAAATAATCCTGGATGCGATCTACCAGCGACGGGTAATCGAGGACCTGCCTGATCTGGCCGGCCGTAACGATACGCACTTAGACGCGCCTCAGGCGGCGTCGGCCGGGGGCAGGGCCAGCATTTCCCCGCGCGACTGCTGGGCTCGCAGTTTTGCCTCCAAGGCCGCCACCTGCTCTTGCAGGGCTTTTTCCCGCCGCACCCCGGCATCGATGACTTTCTTCTGCCGCTGTGCCCGATTCGCCCATTTCACCATGCCGATCCCCGCCAGGAAACTGCCCACGAGCAGGCCGATCAACAAGGCGGTCAGCACCGGCAAGTAGAAGGGCACTTCCTCGATAATCGGTAGCGGCCAGAAGTCCACCGCCACGGATTCTCCATTGGCGATGGTGAAGGCGACCGCGAACAACAGCACCAGCAAAATGAAGACGCCTTGGATCGTCTTGATGATGACCTTGCTTACCGGGGTTTTCTTGACTGGCATGACTATCCGTTCAATCGATCGCGCAATTGTTTGCCGGTTTTAAAGAAGGGCACATATTTGGCATCCACATCCACCGTATCGCCGGTACGCGGATTACGGCCGGTGCGGGCTTCCCGCTCTTTGACGGAGAAGGCTCCAAAGCCGCGCAGTTCCACCCGGTCTCCCCGGGCCAGCGCAGCGGCAATCTCATCAAAAATCGTGGTAACGATTCGTTCCACATCCCGCTGAAACAGATGCGGACTGGCTTCGGCGAGTTGAGCGATCAGTTCCGATTTGGTCATTGCTGCGGCTCCCCCTGAGCACGAGGTCGGGCCTTTTACCCGTATCTGTTTTATCCCGCCAAAACAGCCCCCGAAAGGGAGCGGACTTACCGGGTACCCAGGTCAGGGTGCCAAAGGGAGATCAAACCGTCAAGCTGTAGCCGATCCGGCACGAGATCCATACCCAGGGAACTTTCCAATAATTTTTCCCATGTTTCCTTTGGATAATCAATCTCAAGGTCAAAAATCGGCAGGTCTGCGGGAATTTCTTTTTCCGCTTCCAACCAACGGATCGCCGCTTGCTCATCACCCAATTCGTCGATCAAACCGGCGGTAAGCGCCTGGCGGCCCGTATAAACCCGCCCATCGGCCAGCGCCAAGGCGGTTTCCCGGTCGAATCCGCGCTGTGCGATAACCATCTCAACGAACATGTCGTACATGTCCAAAACCACGGCGCGCGCCGCCTCCCGCGCGTCGTCGGTCAAGGGTTCAACGGGGCTCGGCACCGCCTTCAGCGGCGCGCTCTTGATGGCTTCGGGCTTGATTCCCAGCATGTCCATCAATCCGGTAAACTCGGTGGTCTGCATCAACACGCCGATCGAACCTGTAATGGTGGATTGGCGGGCGAAAATACGGTGGCCGGGCAGCGCGATCATATAACCCGCGGAAGCGGCCACTTCGCCCATTACCACCACGACCGGCTTTTTCTCCCGAAAAGCCAGCAACTGGTCATAGAGCGCCTCGCCGCCCACCACGGTCCCGCCCGGGCTGCTGATCCGGACGATCAAGGCCCGCACTGCGTCATCCATCGCGGCCTCGCGCAGGGCGGTATCCCGGTAGGGATCGTCGACAATCAGGCCATTGACGGTCAACCGGGCGATTCGGTTGCCCTGGGACGCTTCTTCACTGCCAGAGAGAGCGAGAATGACCAAGGCCACCACAATCGCGACGACGCCAATCACCCGCCATACCGTCAGATGCCGTTTCAACCGGCGCATGTAAAGGTAGGTATCGGCATCCAGGCTCATGAATCGGGGCCTTGGCAAGATTTTAAAGCGAAACGGGCGGCTCCCTTAGGGGGAACCGCCCGGTATTGGTCAACCGAAGAGGACTAGGCGTCGTCCTCGTCGCCTTTTTCAAGGTCGGCTTTCTTGGCTTCCAGGGCTGCGCCCAGGATATCGCCAAGGGAGGCACCGGAATCCGAAGACCCGTATTTCTCCATCGCCGATTTTTCTTCCTCGATTTCCAGCGCTTTGATGGACAGGGACAGCTTGCGGGCCGCCTTGTCGATCTGAACCAGCTTGGCATCGACCTTTTCGCCGGCGGCGAAGCGGTCTGGCCGTTGGTCGCCCCGGTCGCGGGACAGGTCGGACTTGCGGATGAAACCGGTAGCGCCGCCGGGCAGGGACACTTCGATCCCACCGTCGGTCACCTGGGTGATGGTGCAGGTCACCACCATGCCCTTCTTCAGGTCTTGCACGCCTTCGGAGAACGGATCGCCGGAAAGCTGCTTGATCCCCAGGCTGATGCGGCCTTTTTCAACGTCCACATCGAGCACCTTGGCCTTGACCATGTCGCCCTTGTTGAAATCGTTGATGGCTTCCTCGCCGGATTTCTCCCAAGAGATATCCGACAGGTGCACCATGCCGTCGATATCGCCCGGCAGGCCAATGAACAGGCCGAATTCGGTGATGTTCTTGACCTCGCCTTCGATTTCCGTGCCCGCGGGATGTTCTTCGATGAAGCTTTCCCAGGGGTTGGACATGCATTGCTTGAGGCCCAGGCTGATGCGGCGGCGGTTGGCATCCACATCCAGGACCATGACCTCCACTTCCTGACTGGTGGAGACGATCTTGCCCGGATGCACGTTTTTCTTGGTCCAGCTCATTTCGGACACGTGGACCAAGCCTTCCACACCCGGTTCCAGCTCCACAAAGGCACCGTAATCGGTGATGTTGGTGACGCTGCCGGTAAACTTGCTGCCCATGGGGTATTTGGCGGCCACGCCATCCCACGGATCCGCCTCCAACTGCTTCATGCCCAGGCTGATGCGTTGATTATCCGGATTGAAGCGGACCACTTGCACCTTCACGGTTTCACCGATCTGCAGCACTTCGCTGGGATGGTTAATACGCCGCCAGGCAATGTCGGTCACGTGCAACAGGCCGTCCACACCGCCCAAATCGACGAAGGCGCCGTAATCGGTGATGTTCTTGACCACGCCATCGAGCACCTGGCCCTCGGACAGGTTGGACACCAGCTCGGAGCGAGCCTCGGCGCGGGTTTCTTCCAGAACCGCCCGGCGGGACACAACGATATTGCCGCGCGCCCGATCCATTTTCAGAATTTGGAAAGGCTGCGGCTGGCCCATCAGCGGGCCGATATCGCGCACCGGTCGGATGTCCACCTGGCTGCCCGGCAGGAAGGCCACGGCGCCAGACAGGTCAACGGTAAACCCACCTTTGACCCGGCCAAAGATCGTACCGGTCACGCGCTCGTTGGCTTCGAAAGATTTTTCCAGATCGCGCCAGGCTTCCTCGCGGCGCGCTTTTTCCCGGCTGAGAGAGACCAGGCCTTCCCGGTCTTCATAGCGTTCGACGAACACATCCACCGTGTCGCCTTTGGTCAGCCCGCTTTCTTCGCCAAATTCCTTCAGCGGAACCCGGCCTTCCGATTTCAGGCCCACATCCACAAGGGCGTGGTCATTCTCGATTTGAATAATGGTGCCTTTCAGCACACTGCCTTGGATGTTGTCATCTTCGCCAAAGGACTCGGCCAGAAGATCGGCAAAATTCTCGTTGGTCATAAAGGCCTCATCGGCCTGGTTTGCGGCGGTAGCCATGGATCGTGCATTCCTTTCGGTTCAATCAACATTTTAAAGGGCCAACCGGTTGGTTCCGGCGGTCTTCCACTTGGTGGCGCATACCAAAAGAGGCCCCGTTCCGCCGACCCGGCAGGCCGGAAAAACGTGGCATCGCGGATACCCACAACAGTTTTACAGGAATATTGTCAAGCGATCCCCGTCCGTTCCGTCACAAAGGCGCGGACTGTGTCAAAAGCCTGATCGATATCCAAATCGCTAGTATCCAAGACCAACGCGTCGGATGCCGCCGTCATGGGCGCGACGGCACGCGATCCATCTCGCGCATCCCGTTCGGCCATGTCCTGCAAAACGCGCGCATATATAACGTCTAAGCCCCGGTCCTTCAACTCTAGAAATCGACGTTTTGCGCGAACTTCGGCACTGGCGGTCACAAAAACCTTCGCATCGGCGTTGGGGCAGACCACGGTACCGATGTCCCGCCCATCCAAGACGGCGCCTCGCCTCCCCTCCGGCGGCGCCTCCGCAAAGTCCCGTTGAAAGTCCAATAGCGCCGCTCGCACAGCGGGAATTGCCGAGACCTTAGACGCCGCGTCTCCGGCCTGTTCCGTCCGTAAATCGGTTGCGGCAAGGTCGGCGGGCTGCAAGGTCCGTGCAGCGGTGGCGGCGGCGGTTTCATCTTCCGGGTCATCCCCGGCGCGCACGCATTTCATGCCCGTTGCACGGTAGAGCAGTCCCGTATCCAGGTAACTCAGGCCGAAGGCCTCCGCCAACCGGCGTGCCAGCGTACCTTTCCCCGCCGCGGCGGGGCCGTCGATGGCAATGGTCAGGGTTTTCTCGGTCATCCTTGTACCTCGATTCGGCCCCCCAGGCCGTTCATCAGGGAAACGAACCCGGGGAAGCTGGTATCGACCGGGCTGACATCATCCACGGTGACCGGTTGCCCCGCCGCCATGCCCAGCACCAGGAAGGACATGGCAATGCGGTGGTCCAGTCGCGACGTCACCGACCCACCCCCAGTCGGTGTTCCGCCGACGCCGCGCACGGTCATCCAATCATCGCCCGCCTGGGTGTCCACGCCGCAGGCGGTCAAACCGCTGACCATGGCGTCGATACGGTCGGTTTCCTTGACCCGCAATTCGCCGACCCCTTCCATCCGGGTTTCCCCCTCGGCGCAGGCAGCAGCCACCGCCAGGATCGGATATTCGTCGATCATGGACGGGGCAATGGCCGCAGGCACCGTCACACCCCGCAATTTGGAATGCCGCGCCGTGATGGTGGCCATGGGTTCGCCGCCACTGCTGACATCCTCAATGGTGAGGTCTGCGCCCATTTCCTGCAAGATTTTATAAAGCCCCGCGCGCAACGGATTCATGCCGACACGCTCCGCAATCACCGTGGCGCCCGGCGTAATCAACCCCGCCACCACGGGAAAAGCCGCCGAACTGGGATCCGCAGGGACCGTTATGGGCCGCGCGACCAGCTCCGGCTGGCCGGTGATGGTAACGGCACGGGCACCGCCCTCCATATCCTGTGTGGTAATCTCGGCACCGAAATCGGCCAGCATCCGTTCCGAATGATCCCGGCTGGGTGCGGGCTCCACCACCGTGGTCTCCCCCGGGGCATGCAGTCCGGCCAACAAAACGGCGGACTTCACCTGAGCCGAGGCGATGGGCGCCCGATACACCATGGGCAGGGGCGCGGCGGTGCCGGTCACGGCCAGGGGCAGCCGCCCCCCATCGCGGGACACGAACTGTGCGCCCATTTGGCGGAGGGGGCCCATGACCCGCTCCATCGGTCGGGACCGTAAGGAGGCATCCCCCGTCAGGAAAGTGGTGAACCCGTGGCCTGCCAGAATGCCCAAGAGCAGGCGAGCGCCGGTGCCCGAATTCCCCATATCGAGCACCGTATCGGGGGCCTGCAAGCCGCCGACGCCGCAGCCCACAACCCGCCAGATCCCGTCTGGATCCCGGGAGACCATCGCACCCAGGGCCGCCATCGCCTGCGCCGTCCCATGCACGTCTTCCCCTTCGAGGAGGCCGGTGATCGCCGTTTCGCCGATGGCCAGGCCGCCCAGCATCAAGGCCCTGTGCGATATGGATTTATCGCCGGGGGGGCGAATCGTGCCGGAAAGCGCAGCGGCAGGATGGGAAACGGCGTTCGGCAATCGTTAAACCCTTATCAGGTGGAGGGGTAAGCCCCCGTAAAGGAGGGGGAGCGATT
Source organism: Magnetospiraceae bacterium (assembly GCA_049605255.1). GTDB lineage: Bacteria > Pseudomonadota > Alphaproteobacteria > Rhodospirillales > JBMYUJ01 > JBMYUJ01. Next base: position 58,590 of record JBMYUJ010000004.1, on the reverse strand, counting down.
TCTATCACGGAACGTTCGAAGACGATAGGGACAGGACCGGGCCTTTTTGACGAATTTTGTCAGGAAAAGGGGTTTGACAAGCGCCGCCCGCCATGGCAATTGCGAAGAAGAAGTTTGTCGCGGATTTGTAACCAAAATGCGGAGGTGACCGGTGGCCAAACCGGAATGGGGGAGAAAGCGGACTTGTCCACATTGCGGCGCACGTTTTTACGATTTGGGCCATGATCCTGCAACCTGTCCGAAATGCGAGACTGCCGTGGCCTCGGAACGGGTTGCCAATGCGCGCAAGGCCAAACCGGCCAAGAGCACGAAGAAACCCGTGAAGGAGGCAACGCCCGCCGTCGCCGAGGCGAAAGACGACGATATCGACGTGGATGATATTGAGGATTTCGAGGAAACCGACGACGATGATGATGACGACGTGATCGAAGACACCGATGATCTGGGCGATGATGATGATGTGAGCGAAATCATCACCCCGCGTGGCGGCGACGACGAGAATAATTAGGGGATTTGATTTTCCGTCTACCTGACCGGTCGTTCGGGATGTTTTTTCGCTTGCCATAGGGGGAGCATGCCCCCTATGTTCCCATCCCGCTGCGAGGCAGGGTCTGACCCCAAAGGACCCTGCACACGTCGCGTTGCAAGGTACGGGGCCGTAGCTCAGTTGGGAGAGCGCTTGAATGGCATTCAAGAGGTCAGGGGTTCGATTCCCCTCGGCTCCACCAAACCTTCCCAACACCCCATGAATGTGGCATAGAGCGCTTTCTCCTGTTTTAGGACGCTTGGAGTCCGCATGCGCCGCTTGCAATATCGTTTGGAAAGCTTGTTCGAAGTGGGGGGCCGGGGTCGCCTGATGCCCATGGAGGGCGTGCGCGGGATCGCCGTCGGCCTGGTGTTTTTGCAGCATTACTGCACCCAGTTTTTGGAGATGACGGACATTTCCGGGCCGACGCGGGAGATCGCCACATTTTTTCGGTCTATTGGCAATTATGGGGTCGAGCTGTTTTTCGTGCTCAGCGGCTTTCTGATCTATTCGATCTTGGCGCGCAAACATCCGCAATTTTTTGATTTCATGGTGCGGCGGTTGGAACGGCTGTATCCGGCCTTTTTGGTCGCGCTGCTGATCGGCGCCCTGCTGGACCCCTGGCGCGGCACGCCGAAAATCCCTCTGGATCTGGTGGACGGTCCCGCCTATATCGCCGCCAATCTGGCGTTCCTGCCCGGATTGTTCCCCATCGACCCTCTGTTTGCCGTCAATTGGAGCCTCAGCTACGAATGGTGGTTCTATACGGTTTGCGCCCTGTTCGTGAGCGTATTCGGCCTGGGCGCCCTGCCGAGCCGCTGGCGGGTGACGGGAATTTTCGCCGTTGGCGCGCTGATGATTGGCTTATCTGCCGCCGGTGTTGATCATGTACCGATCCGAGGCCTCTGCCTGGTTGCGGGGATGCTTTTGGCGGAAGCGCATTTCATGAAATGGTCCATGCCCCCCGGCCTTGTGGCTGTGCCTGCGGCACTGGCCGCATTATTCCTGTGCTATTTGGTCAGCATGCCCGCCTGGGGCCAGGCCCTGATCCTGGCGGTGGCGTTTTATCTGTTCTGCGGGGCAGCGTTTCTACGGCAGGAGGAGACCGGAAAATCCTTGGGCACCGCCCTGAGCGCGCCCCCCCTGCGCTGGTTCGGTAACATGTCTTATTCCTATTATCTGATCCATGGCTTCGTGATAGTGATCGCCAGCAATATCCTGCTGCCGCGGCTTACCTTCATCCCCGCCAATATCCTATTCTGGGGTGGCATGCCGCCGATCTTCCTCGCCACGCTGGTGGCGGGCGCCACGCTGTTTTTGGGAATCGAAAAGCCATTTTCCCTGCGTCAGCGCAAAAGCAAGCTGGCGCAAACCCCTGCCACCTAGAGCGCGATCGACTTAATATGAATCATGAAATGATACAGATTAAGTCGTGAATCGCCCTCTAAGATATTGTTTAGAGACGGATTCACGATGTAATCATGGTCACGATTTTGACCATGATTACATCGATCCGGCTCTAGAGCATTTTCAGGAAAAGTGTGAGCGGTTTTCCGGTTCGAAAATGCGTAAAAACAATAACATAGAGCGTGTTTAATGAGTCGGAAATCATCGAACGCGCTCTAGAGAGAATGACCGCCTACACCGCTTCGGCGCGGACGGCGCAGACCTTGAACTCCGGGATCTTGCCAAACGGGTCCAGTTTCGGATTGGTCAGCAGATTGGCCGCCGCCTCCGTGTAGCAGAACGGCACGAAGACCATGCCCACGGGCACATCCCGATCGGCCCGGGCCTGCAACACCACCGTCCCCCGGCGGCTGGTCAGGCGAATCTCCGCCCCCGCCGAAACCCCCAAATCCCCCAACTGGCGCGGATGCAGGCTGGCGGTGGGTTGCGGCTCCAAGGCCTCCAATACCGTTGAGCGCCGGGTCATCGCCCCCGTATGCCAATGCTCCAACAGGCGCCCGGTGCTGAGCACCAACGGATAGGAATCATCTGGCAACTCATCGGGGGGGACGATATCGGTGGGGACGAAGCGGCCGCGCCCGTCCTCGGTGGGGAACCCCTCGCCAAACAACACCGCCTGATTATGGGGATAGGTGGCGGCGCCGTCGCGCGCTAGGTCCTCCCAGGTAATCCCATCGAGTGACGGCATCCCGCCGCGCATCTCGTCAAACACGGTTTTCGGATGGGCGTAATGCCAATCCAGGCCCAGGCGGCGGGCCAGCGCATTGATGATCCAGAGGTCCTGCCGGGCGTCCCCCGGCGGCGCCACCACCGCGCGCCCCATCTGCACCTGCCGGTTCGTGTTGGTAAAGGTGCCGGTCTTTTCCGGAAACGCCGAGGCGGGCAGGATCACATCCGCATGGGCCGCCGTTTCGGTCAGGAAAATATCCTGCACCACGAGATGTTCCAGATTGGCCAAGCCCGCCCGCGCCTTGGCGGCGTCCGGGTCGGACATCGCCGGATTTTCCCCCATCACATACATGCCCCGAATGCTGCCCGCCAGGGCACCATGCATGATCTCCACCACCGTGAGGCCTTTTTCCGGATGCAGGGGCGCCTGCCAATAGCCTGACCAGAAGGCGTGATTGTCCCGGTCGGAAACCGGCTGGTAATCGGGGAATACCATGGGGATCAGCCCCGCATCGGAGGCGCCTTGCACATTGTTCTGGCCACGCAAGGGATGCAGGCCGGTGCCGGGGCGGCCGATCTGCCCGGTGCACAGCGCCAGGGAAATCAAACAGCGGGCGTTATCGGTCCCATGCACATGCTGGGAAACCCCCATGCCCCAAAAGATGATGGACCGTTCCGCCGTCGCATAGGCCCGCGCCACCTCGCGGATCGTGTCCGCATCGATGCCGCAGACCGGCGCCATGGCCTCCGGCGAAAAGTCGGCGATACGCGCCTTCAGCGCCTCATAATCCTGGGTATGGGCGGCAATGTAATCCGCGTCGGTCAGGCCTTCGGTGATGATGGTGTGCAGCAGGGCGTTCAACAGCGCCACATCCATCCCCGGCTTGAACCGCAGATGATGGCGCGCATGGGGGGTGAGCCCCTGGCCGCGCGGGTCCATCACGATCAGATGCTTGCCCGCCTTGGCCGCGCTCTTGATAAAGCTGGCCGCCACCGGATGGTTCTGATTGGGCCGCGCACCGATCACGATGATCACATCGGCCAACAGGGCATCATTAAACGGCGCGGACACCGCCGCCGTGCCGATGCCCTCCATCAAGGCCGCCACGGAAGACGCATGGCAGAGCCGGGTGCAATGGTCCACATTGTTGGTCCCGAACCCGGTGCGTACCAGTTTTTGGAACAGATACGCTTCCTCGTTGCTGCCCTTGGCGGAGCCGAACCCGGCCAGCGCGTCCGCCCCATTGCGATCCCGCAAGCGCATGAAGCCCCGCGCGGCTTTCTCCAAGGCCTCTTCCCAGCTGGCTTCCCGAAAATGGGTACCGGGGTTGGCCGGGTCCACCCGATCCCCCGCCCGTTTCGGCACCCCGGGCTTGCGGATCAGCGGCTTGGTCAGCCGGTGGGGATGGTTGATATAATCGAAGCCGAAACGGCCCTTCACGCAGAGCCGCCCGTCATTGGCCGGGCCGGGCAGACCATCCACCCGCACGATGCGATCATTGCGCAGGGCATAGGAAACCTGGCACCCGACGCCACAGAACGGGCACAGCGAGTCCACCCGCTTTTCCACCATGGCCTCGCAGACCGCGCCGCCGGTCAGCGGATCACGCGGCAACAGCGCGCCGGTCGGGCAAGATTGAACGCATTCACCGCAGGCAACACACGTGCTGGCGACCGCCGGGTCCGCCTGATCGAACACGATGGTCGACCGGGCGCCCCGCGCCGCCATGCCCAACACGTTGTTGACCTGGATGTCGCCGCAGGCCCGCACACAATTGGTGCAATGAATGCAAGCATTGAGCGACACGGCCAAGGCCGGGTGGGACGCATCATGTTTTGGCGCCGCGCGCGCCGGGAACCGGGTTCCCGCCGTGCCCACCTTGTCCGCCATGGCCCAGAAATGGGAATCCGGATCGGGGCCCTGGTCCCGAGGCGGCATATCGGCCAGCAGCAATTCCATGACCATGCGCCGCGCCGTCGTTACCCGCTTGGATTTGGTCTCCACGGCCATGCCGGGCTCTGGCTTACGGAGGCAAGACGGCGCCAACACCCGTTCGCCTGTAATTTCCACCACGCAGAGTCGGCAATTGCCGTCCGCGCGGGACCCATGATGATATTCGGAACAGAGATGGGGAATTTTGATCCCCTCCCGCTGCGCCACCTGAAACAAGGTTTCTCCCGGGGCCGCCGTCACCGTCTTGCCATCCAGGGTAAACGCGATTGGCCCGCTCATGTAAAGGCCTCCGGGAAATGGGTCAGCGCGCAGGTGAGCGCGTTGGGCGCCGCCTGCCCCAGCCCGCAGATGGAGGCATCCGCCATCACCGCGGCCAGGTCCTTGAGCGGCGCGAGCGGCGGTTTTTCCTGGCCCAACAGGGCGACGATCTTTTCGCAGCCCACCCGGCAAGGCGTGCATTGGCCGCAGCTTTCATGATCGAAAAACTGCATCAGGTTCATCACCACATCGCGTAAGGAATCCTGGTCTGAGAGCACCACCACCGCCGCCGACCCAACAAAGCAGCCGTAATCGGTCAGGGCGCCGAAATCCAAGGGCAGGTTTCCCAGCGATGCGGGCAGCAGCCCGCCCGAGGCGCCGCCGGGCAGATAGGCCGTAAAGGCGTGGCCCGTCTGCATCCCACCGCAGCGGTCGATAAGATCGCGCACGGTGGTGCCCGGCCCGGCTTCGACCACACCGGGGCGGTTGACCCGGCCAGAAACGGAAAACAATCGCCGCCCGCCATAGGTTTCGGGGCCCTTATCGAGGATTTCCGGCACCCACCAGAGGGTTTCCACATTGTTGATCAGCGTGGGCCGCCCGAACAGGCCCACCGCCGCCGGGAAGGGTGGCTTGTTGCGCGGCAGCCCCCGCTTGCCTTCCAGACTTTCCAGCAGGGCGGTTTCCTCACCGCAGATATAGGCGCCCGCGCCCCGGCGCAGGTGTATGCTGGCCGGGTCCGCCAGCCCTTGCGCGGCAGCCTGGGCGATCCGCGCGGCCAATACCCGATGCAAATCTGGATATTCATCCCGTAAATAAATGTAGCAGGCATCCGCGCCCACCGCCCAGGCGGCGATCAGCATCCCTTCCAACACGCGATCCGGATCGGTTTCCAGGCAATGCCGGTCTTTGAAGGTGCCGGGTTCACCCTCATCCGCATTCACCGCCAGATAGCGCGGGCCTTCCCCCGATGCCACCAGGCGCCATTTCCGCCCGGTGGGAAAACCGGCGCCGCCCAAACCCTTGAGGTCTGCCGCATCCAGGGCATCGAAGATCGCCTCCCGGCTCAGGCTACCGTCCAGACAGCGCTGCAACACCGGGAACGCCGCGGGGGCTTCGGTGTCGGCGCTGCCGGTGTCAACCGGCCCGGTCCACAGCGCGGGCGCGCGGTCACAGGCGCCGATACAGGGCACCCAGGTGACCTGCTTTCCCGCCGCGATCTGCTGGCGATGGAGATCATCTGCCCCATGCATCTTGCAAACGATGCCATCACAGACCCGCACCGGCGCCGCACCGGGCGCTTCCACCCCGTCTGGCAAAACCCGGAAATGGGCGTAGAAGGTGGCGACCTCATAGACCTCTGCCTGAGACAAACGCATGACGGCGGCGGTGGCGGCGATGGCGGCGGCGGTGATTGCGCCATCCCGGTCCTGAATCAGATGCAGGTTTTCGATCAGGCGATCCCGCGCCGTGCCCCCGGGGCCGAACAGCGCCCGCAGGTCGATTTCAAGGCTCTCCTCGGCGCGGCGGCCCTTGGGAAAGGCGGTGGATTTACGGGGTGGCATGGGCGGATCGCTCTTGGTTTTTGTCCCGGCGAATCATCGGGGGACGGGCCAATCATGTCAAAGCATTTGTCGCAATCGATCCGCCTCCGCCAACGACCGGCTCACGCAATCTTCCAGCGCCAAGCCATTGAAATAATTTCCGGTCAACAAGAGAGACGACCCCGCCAAGTGACGGTCCAGAGCCACGATCTTGTCTGCATGCCCGGCCTTGAGGCTGGGCAGTCGGTTGCGTTTTTCCACCGTCTCCAGAAAGGCTTCCGGCCCCACCCCGAGGACGGCGGCGGCCTGCACCAGGCGTTCTTCCCAAATCAGCCGGTCCGGGTGAAAATGGAAGGTGAAGCCCCGGAAATGTTCATGGGGCACCGTATCGCGGGAAACAGCAGAGAAAAACGGCGCCGCCGAGGGGATCAACCCCGCGAAGGGCGCGCGGGGGGCTGCCTCCACCACCACCCCCAGGCTATCCAGCTCGACCATGGGAATCGTCGCCAACAGATCGGCCAAGCTCGCCTCCCGAGGGCGCAGCAATCCGGCGGCCACATCCGGCGGCATCGCCAGCGCCAGGAACCGGGCGGAGAACATATCTCCCGGCGCCGTTGACACCGCATAATTTCCTGACTCAAACGTGATTCCATTCACCGGCATCCCCGGGTGCACAGAAATCGCCGGATCGGCGGCGGCGGCATCGGTCAGGGTCGATAGCCCCCCGGTGAAGGAATAGCTGCGGGGCAGGTCCCTGCGGCGGGGACGCTTCTTGAACAACATGTCGGCGGCAAAGCCATCCGCATCCTGGCAGGCCACGGCGCTGAAGGCGGGATGAAACACCCGGTCGTAATTGCGCGCGCCCACCGCCGGGCGAAAATGGCCGCGCACGCTTTTGCCCGTCTTGTCGCCTTTCAGCATGCGCGGCAGCCCCATGGCAAAGCGAATTGCCCCCAACCCCAAATAGCCCGGGATGGATTTGAACGCGCCATCTACCCACATCTTGAAAGGCTGCTTTACCCGGGGGATCATCTGGGAAGCCAAGCCCAGGTCTTCCGCCAGGGCGATCATGCCGCCATAGCTGTTATAGGCGGTATGGGACCCCAGCTCGATCCAGAAATCTCCCTGGGCGCCCCCATAGCGATGGGAATGCACGCATCCGCCCACCCGGTCCGTGGCCTCCAACACGCGCACGGAAAGGCCCAACCTGGCCGCCGCGTGGGCGAGGCTGAGGCCGCTGATCCCGGCGCCGACGACGAGAAGATCGGTATGTTCCATGGGCTTTGCTCCTTGACCGGACCGCGCCGCGACCTTACGACCAAAACCAGGGCGGCGGCAATGCCGCCCGGAACACAGGATGCCCGAGACCCCAATGACGACCCCCGGCCCAACTTTCCCGACCGGCCTCACCCGCGACCGTTTGCGGGCGGAGGCCGCGCGCCATTTCGAGGCCGCGCGCACGGGCCCATTGGAGGATGACGGTGCGGTGGAACGGGCGAAGCGCCAAGGCGGCGATTTCGAATCCCGGGTGATCCTGCGGGCACAGGCCCTGCCCGTATCGCAAGACCTGGAAGAGGCGTTGGACAGCATCCGCAACGGCCTGCGGGTCAGTATGATCCTGGCGATCCTGCTGGCGGCCCTGGCCGGGGGGCTCGCCGCCCAGGCGGTATTCGCGGGCGGCGGCACGGTGAATTTCTTCGGCGCGGCGGTCGGTTTGCTGGCGGCGCCAACCCTGACCCTCCTCTTTTGGGGAATCATTGTAATCTTGCAGCCAGACCTTGCCCAATCGGGCAGCTTGGGCGGATGGGTCGCCCGTGCCGGGCTGGCCCTGGCGCGACGCTTCCGGTCGGGACCGGCCATGCTGGCGGGTTTACGCGCGATTGCGGGCATGACCCGAGGCGCGGTGGGGACCTGGACCGCCAGCGCCTTGTCCCATGGCTTGTGGACAGCCTTCCTGACCGGCGCCCTGGCCATGACCCTGGTGATGCTGAGCCTGTGGCGGGTGGATTTCGTGTGGCAAACCACGATCCTGACCGACGCCACCTTTATCGTCTGGACCGATACCCTGGCCGCGCTGCCCGGCGCGCTCGGGTTTACCGTTCCCGATGCCGCGGAAATCGCCGCCAGCCAGGATACGGGCGGGCCCGCGCGCGGCGCCTGGGCCGGGTTACTCATTGGTTGCCTGGTGGTGTATGGGCTTCTACCGCGCCTGATCCTGCTGGGGGCAACGGCGTTCCTGGCGCGCCGCGCGCGGGGGCGGATCGCCTTGGAGACCATGCTTCCCGGCTATGAGCGGTTGCGGGCCCGCCTGATGCCCGATCATCAGATTCTCGGTATCGTTGATCCGGACCCGGGGACCGCGCCGCCACCCGCAACGCCGCACCCCTCGGTCCGGATTGAAGGCAAAGGTCCCGTGGCCATTGCCGGGTTTGAGATTCCCAGCCCGCTACACTGGCCGCCGACCCGGCCCAGGGCCCCCTGGCGGGACCTGGGCTTTGTGGAAAGCCGGGCGGATCGGCAACGGCTGTTGGACAGCCTTGGCGACATGCGGCCGCCCCCTCGGGCATTGGTGGTGGTCTGCGACCGGGCAGGCACGCCCGACCGGGGCACGGCGGCCTTTTTCGGCGAGATTAGGGACGCCGCCCCCTGCCCGCACCTGCTGATCCTGAGCGGCCCGGCGCGGGGTGACCGGGATCGGCACTGGCAAGAATTGGCGGATACCGTCGGCATGACGGCGCTGATCCTGGATTTGGACCGGCCCGACCCGGCGCAGGTGGCCGATCTCGGCGCCCTCTTGGCCTTGGAGAACGCATCATGAGCCTACCGGTTTTGCGCGTCGCCGTGGTCGGCCATACCAATACGGGCAAAACCTCTTTGCTGCGCACCTTGACGCGGGATGCGGAGTTTGGCGAGGTTTTCGACCGCCCCGCCACCACCCGGCATGTGGAAGGCGCCGCCTTGGTGGTGGAGGGAACCCCCTTGGTCGCGCTTTACGACACCCCGGGGTTGGAAGATTCCCTCGGGCTTGCGGAACATCTGGACGGGATGGACCGAGACCGGGGCGCGCCCTGGGTAGCCGTGATCCAACGGTTTCTGGATAGCGCGGCCGCGAAAGACCGGTTCGAACAGGAGGCCAAGGCCCTGCGGCAGGTATTCGCCGCCCATGTGGCGCTCTATGTCATCGACGCCCGGGACCGGCTGTTGGCGAAACATCGGGAAGAACTGGAAATCCTCGCCCGCTGCGCTCGGCCCGTCGTACCGGTGCTGAACTTTGTCGCCGACCCGGCGGCGGATACGGCGGCCTGGCGGGATTACTTGCGCACGATCAACCTGCATGCGGTCGCGGCCTTCGACACGGTGGTCGTGGACCCCGAAAGCGAGCGGCGCCTGTTTGAGGCCATGCGGGTGTTGCTGGATGGGTTCGACGAGACAATGGATGCGGTGATCGCCGATCGGGCACGGTTGCGCCACCGCCTGATTACCAGCGCGGCGCGGCTGCTGGCCGACCTGCTGATCGACGCCGCTGCCCATCGGGAGCTGGTGGACGGTGAGTCGCCGGATCGAGACAGCGCCGTGAACACCCTGCGCGATCAGGTGCGCGCGCGGGAGCAGCGCTGCGTCGCCGATCTGCTGGCCCTGTTCCACTTCGGCACCGAGGAGCTTGACGCGGCGGACCTGCCCCTGGCCGATGGACAGTGGGGGCTGGATCTGTTCAGCCCCGATTCCTTGCGGGAATTCGGCATCCGCGCCGGGGGCGGGGCGGCGGCGGGCGCCGCAGCGGGTTTGACCATCGACGCCCTGACCGGCGGGTTGACCCTGGGCGCGGCGGCGGCCCTGGGGGCAGCCGCAGGCGCCCTGTGGGGCAGCTTTGGCAGCCATGGCCGCCGGTTGCTGGATCAGGCGCGGGGATTTTCCGAATTGCGAGTCGATGACGCCACCTTGCGGTTGCTGGCGGTGCGGCAATTGACGCTGATCGAGGCGCTGCTGCGCCGGGGCCATGCAAGCCAGCAGAGAATCGCGGTGGCGGAGGGTGCCGCCGTCCCGCGGCAGGACTGGACAACCGGCGCATTGCCCGACAGTTTGCAGCGCGCCCGCGCCCACCCGGATTGGTCGGCTTTCGAGTCCGCGGCAGCGGGCCATATGGATTCCAGCGGGCGGCGATCCGCCCGGGATGACCTCACCGAAACGCTCGCCGAAGCGTTGAAGGCGCCGCTCAACGCAGCCCTCCCCCCCGATTGAGAGCGGCAATAAACCCTAATGGCTGGTTTTCCTTCCGCGCGGGGAGCGAACCGGGTATTGAAGAAGCGTAGGGAATAACGCCTGGGTCTTGTTGTGAATTTCCGTCCCGTCCTCTTGGTCATCGGTATCTTGCTGACCATCCTGGCCATGGCGATGGTGCTGCCCGCCGTGTTGGACCTGGCTGGCGGGCATCCCGATTGGCAGGTCTTTGCGGTGTCCGCGGGCTGCACCCTGTTCGTGGGCGTTTCCCTGATCCTGGCCAATCGCGGCACGACCCGGCGGTTCAATCTACGCCAAGGGTTTATCATGGTCACCTTTAGCTGGTTGGCGCTGACCCTGTTCGGCGCCCTGCCGCTGGCCTTTTCCGAACTGGACATGTCGTTTACCGATGCGTTTTTCGAATCCATGTCCGGGATTACCACGACCGGGTCGACCGTGATCGTGGGGTTGGATTCGGTGCCGCCGGGCCTGTTGCTCTGGCGGGCGATCCTGCAATGGCTGGGTGGACTGGGGATTATCGTGATGGCCATCGCCATCCTGCCGATCCTGCGCATCGGTGGCATGCAGATCTTTAAGGTCGAAGCCTTCGATACGGAGGAAAAGGTTTTGCCAAAGGCGGCGCAAATGTCCGGCGCGCTCACCGGCATTTACGTCTCCCTCACCCTCGCCTGGGCCATCGCCCTATGGGGCGCGGGCATGAACGGGTTCGAGGCCGTGGCCCATGCCATGACCACCATTGCCACCGGAGGGTTTTCCACTTCCGACGGTTCGGTGGGGCATTTCAACAGCGCCACCATTGATATGATCATCATCGCCGGGATGGTGGTCGGCAGCCTGCCTTTCCTCGTTTACATGCGCATGATGCGGGGGGATTTTCGGTCTCTCGTTACCGACAGCCAGATCCGCTGGTTTCTCGCCATCGCCGGATCGGTGGTGTTGGCCTGTACCCTGTTCCTCTGGCTGCAAGCGGAGGTGGAGCCCGTCACCGCCCTGCGGTTCGCGGCCTTTAACTGTATTTCTGTCATGACAGGCACCGGCTTTGCCACCACCGATTACGGGCAATGGGGCGCTTTTGCGACGCCGCTGTTTTTCCTCATCATGGTCATCGGCGGCTGCGCGGGATCCACAACCTGCGGGATCAAGATCTTCCGCTTTCAGGTGGTTTTTGCGGCTGCCGTCACGCAGATGAAAACCCTGTTGCAGCCTCATGGCGTGTTCGTGCCCTATTATAACAAGCGGCCGATCACTGACGAGATTATCGCCTCCGTGCTGGGCTTTATCTTCCTATTCGGGCTGAGCTTTTCTGTTCTGGCCATCGTGCTCGGCATGATGGGGCTGGATTACATCACCGCCATGTCCAGCGCCGCGACGGCCATCGCCAATGTGGGCCCCGGATTGGGGGATGAAGTTGGCCCGGCGGGCACCTTTACCAACCTGCCCGATGGCGCCAAATGGGTGATGTCGTTTGGCATGCTGCTGGGGCGGTTGGAACTGTTTACCGTGCTGGTACTGTTCACCCGGTCCTTCTGGCGGGGTTAGGGTCCGGACGCTAAAACCGCTCCCCATCCTCTGCTTCGAGCGCTTCCACCGTTTGGGCGTCGATCACCCGGCGGGCGACATCGGGCGCGAACCCGGCACGGGCCAGGGCCGCCATATCCTTCATCCGCCGATCCGCCCGCGCTTCCGCCGACACTCGGTACGGACCCAACCGACGGCGCCGGGCGAGGGCAATGGCGGCGGTAAGGTCTGTGGTGTCGTTTTCTGCATCTACGGCGGCGAGGGCCATCATTGCGGTCTCCCTATCCACGCCTTTTTCCGATAGCTTCGCCAGAATCTGCCGCCGGGAGGCGCCGCGCCGCCGCAAAGAACCCGACTGCCCCGCGGCATAGGCCGCATCATCCAGAAATCCCTTGGCCCGCAGCCGACCGATCAGATCCTCCACCATTTCCAGAAGCGCGGCCCGGTCGCCCCCATGGGCCATTAGCGCGCGGTCTACCCGGCGCACCAGCACCCGGCGCAACGCCGCCTCGGACGCCGCATAGCGGGCCAGATAATGCAGGGCAATGTTCTGCAATCGATCCGGGGTTATCTTTCGGGGTGCTTTTTTCGCCATGGTATCGACGCTCTTAGCAGGGTACAAAACAGGCTCACAAGCCCCAAGGGCTGTCCGCAAGAAGATTGGAAGACCCATATGAAATCCCCCATCGCCTTCAGCGACGGTTTGGCCGTCTGGACCCTTTATGTGCGGGAGGTCCGTCGGTTTACCAAGGTTTATACCCAAACCATCATGGCGCCGGTGATTACCACCTTGTTGTTTCTGGCGGTGTTTACCCTGGCCCTGGGCCGGTCCGTGGAGCATGTGGCGGGGGTGCCGTTCGCGTCTTTCCTGGCACCGGGACTGGTGATGATGGCGATGACCCAGAACGCCTTTACCAACACCTCCACTTCGTTGCTGATCTCCAAGATCCAGGGGAATATCGTCGATACCCTGATGCCGCCCCTCACGGCCCATGATCTGACCTTGGGGTTTGCGTTGGGCGGTGCCACACGCGGCGTGGCGGTGGGGTTCTTTGTCGCCCTCGCCACCGCCTTTTTCGTGCCCATGTCGATCCATAATCCGTTTTTTGTTCTGTTCCATGCTCTGGGGGGGTCGTTGATGCTGTCGCTGTTGGGCATGCTCGCGGGCATCTGGTCGGAAAAGTTCGATCATGTGGCCGCCGTGACCAATTTCATCGTCACCCCTTTGGCGTTCCTGTCTGGGACATTTTATTCCATCGAACGGCTGCCCGCCTTCGCCCAGGTGATCGCCCATTTCAACCCGTTCTTCTATGCCATCGATGGGTTCCGCTATGGCTTCACCGGCCATGCGGACAGCAACCTGTGGGCGGGGGTGATCGTGGTCGGCGGGATCAACGCCTTTTTGTGGTGGACCTGCCACCGTCTGTTTGCCATGGGCTATAAACTAAAGAGCTAAATTGGAAACCAAAGCGCCTCGGGGAGGATATCCATGATCGCCCGCCTGATTGCCTCATTCCTGCTGCTGACCCTTGCCGTATTACCCGCCCAAGCGGAGGACAAGGGCCTGCTCTACGCGCTTTCGAAGGACGGCGCGGCAATGGGTCATATCTTCGGCACCATGCATTCGGGCGATCCCCGGGTGGCGACCCTCAAACCCGCCGCAGAGGCCGCCTTCGACAAAGCCGATACCCTTGTAGTGGAACTGGTGATCGATATGGCGGCGCAGTTGGAGGTTACCCGGCGCATGCTGATGACCGACGGGCGGCGTCTGAACAAAATGCTTTCCCCGGAGATGTTCGAAACCGTGACCGACAAGGCGGCGCAAAAAGGCTTGCCGCCGCAAATGGTGATGCTGCTGAAGCCCTGGGCGGCAGCGGTGGTGATCGGCACGCCAAATGAGGACCCCAACAAGGTGCTAGACCTCGCCCTGCAGGCCCGCGCCAAGGCGGCGGGCAAGAAGATTGTGCCATTGGAAACGGCGGGGGAACAGCTAGAAGCCTTCGACACCTTCTCCGAAGCCGATCAGGTGGCGATCCTGGTGGATACGGTGGAGAACCTGGACGATATCCCGCAGACCCTGGCGGACATGATAGATGCCTACGCGGCGGGAGACCTGGATCGGCTGGTCGCCATTACCGAAAAATCCAAAGCCTCCCTCAAACCGGAACTGGCGCGGCAATTCGGGCGGCAATTGGTGCTGGACCGCAACAAGCGTATGATCGAACGCATGCTCCCCCTGCTTGGCGAGGGGCAGGTTTTTGTTGCCATCGGGGCGCTTCATTTGCCCGGCGAAGGCGGCCTTTTAGAGCTGTTGCGGCAAAATGGATACACGGTTCAGCCCGCCGGTTGAGCCCCCTTGAAACCATCACGTTTCTGCCGTTGACAGGTTAGGGGCGGATTCCCATACTGTGCCGCTTTCTCGCCAGCGCCTTGAAACAGAAGAATGCGCGGCCCCGGAGGAAGTATCATGATCGATCCCGTCTTGCCGACCTATGCCCGGTTTGACCTTGCCCTGGAACGGGGCGAGGGTGTGCATGTCTGGTCGACGGACGGGCGCCATTTCCTGGATTTCGCAGCCGGCATCGCGGTGACCTCCCTGGGCCATGCCCATCCCAAGCTGGTGGCGGCATTGACCGAGCAGGCGGGAAAGATCTGGCACTGCTCCAACCTGTTTCGCATCCCGGGGCAGGAGAAACTGGCCAAGCGGCTGGTGGACCTGTCCTTCGGCGATACGGTGTTCATGACCAATTCGGGCGTCGAAGCCATGGAATGCGCGCTGAAAATGGCGCGGCGCTATCATGACGTAACCGGCAACCCCGATAAATACCGGGTGATCGCCTTCGAAGGCGCTTTTCATGGCCGTAGCCTGGCGACCATCGCGGCGGGCGGGCAGGAAAAGCATATGGAAGGCTTTGGCCCCCATCTGGAAGGGTTCGACCATGTGCCCTTCGGCAATCTGAATGCCGTGCGGGCGGCCATCACCGACCAGACCGGCGCCATTTTGGTGGAGCCCATCCAGGGCGAAGGCGGCATCAACGCCGCGGCGAAGGGGTTCTTGCAAGACCTGCGGCAAACGGCGGACGAGTTCGGCTTGTTGCTGATCTACGATGAGATTCAATGCGGTATTGGTCGCACCGGCAAGCTGTTCGCCTATGAATGGCCAGGGGCAGCACCGGATATCATGGCGCTGGCAAAAGGTTTGGGCGGCGGGTTCCCCTTGGGCGCCTGCGTGGCGACGGAAAACGCCGCGCAAGGCATGACCCCGGGCACCCATGGCAGCACCTATGGCGGCAATCCGCTGGCCTGCGCCGTGGCCAATACGGTGCTGGATCTGGTGTTGGAAGACGGCTTCTTGGACAATGTGAACAAGGTCGCCGGGGTGCTCGGGGATGAATTGCGGCGCATTGCGGCGGCTTACCCCAAGGTGATCGTCGGTGTGCGGGGCATGGGCCTGATGTTGGGCCTGAAATGCGCCGTGCCAAATGGCACGCTCGTGAAAGCACTGCTGAAAAACGGCCTGTTATCGGTCGGTGCCGCGGACAACGTGGTCCGGTTCCTGCCGCCGTTGATTCTCACCGAAGGGCAGGCGCGGCAAGGGGCGGAAATTTTGGAGAAAACCTGTGCAGAATTGGCGGCGTGACCGATGACCGATGACCTCCGGCATTTCCTCGATATTTGCGATCTTTCCTCGGAAGAGCTGCGGTATATTCTGGATTCGGCCAAATCCCTGAAGCGCGGCGGCGCGGAACGGGTGATGTCTGGCAAGACCCTGGCGATGATTTTCGAAAAGCCGTCCACCCGCACCCGGGTGTCCTTCGAGGTCGCGGCGCAGCAGTTGGGCGGCGATACGGTGGTGCTGAACGGCGAAGAGATGCAACTTGGCCGGGGCGAGACCTTGGCGGACACGGCGCGGGTCTTGTCGCGCTACGTGGATGGCATCATGATCCGCACCTCCGACCCGGAGAACCTGACCGAGATGGCGTCGGTCTCCACCATCCCCATTATCAACGGGTTGACCAACGACAGTCACCCCTGCCAGATCATGGCGGATATCCTGACCTTTGAAGAACATCGCGGGCCTATCGCGGGCAAGATCGTCGCGTGGTCGGGGGATGCCAATAATGTGGCCAATAGTTGGATTCATGCGGCGGGGCGGCTGGGCTTTCAGCTGCACGTCGCCTGCCCGGCGAGTCTGAAACCCAGCCCGAAGATTCTGGAATGGATTCGACAGGAAAACGCCCCCGTTACCCTCACCCAGGACCCGGTGGAAGCGGTCAGCGGCGCCCATTGCGTGGTCACAGATACCTGGGTGTCCATGGGCGATACGGATGCTGCCCGGCGGCGCCAGGTGCTGCGCCCCTACCAGGTGGATGCGGCGCTGATGGGCCATGCGGCGGTGGATGCCCTGTTCATGCATTGCCTGCCCGCCCATCGGGGTGAGGAAGTAACCGACGCGGTGATCGACGGACCGCAATCCGTGGTCTGGGACGAGGCGGAAAACCGCATGCATGTGCAAAAATCCATCCTACGCTGGTCCATGGCGAGGCATTAGACCGTGACGACGCCACAAACCCTGGATTTGGTGGTCCCGTTTCAGGTGCGCGACACGGGCCCGCGCGGGCGCATGGTGCGCCTGGGCCCGGCGATCCGGGATGCATTGGACCATCACGAATTTCACGAACCCGCAAAGCTCTTGGCGGCGGAGGCCATGGCCTTGACGGCCCTGATGGCCACGGCCCTGAAGTTCGACGGGCTGTTCACCTTGCAAGCCCAGGGCGACGGCCCACTCTCCCCGCTTGTGATCCAGATCAATTCCGAAGGGCATCTCCGGGCTTACGGGAAGTTTGATGCCGAGGCCTTTGCCACCGCCCGATCATCGGAACCAGTGCCGCGGCTATTGGGTAATGGGAGCCTGTCCTTCATCGTCGAGCAACGGGGCAAGAAGGACCGGTATCAGGGAATGACCGACCTGGGCGGCGCCACCCTGGCCGATTGCGCCCATACCTATTTCAAAAACTCGGAACAGATTGATACCGCCATCAAGCTGTGCACGGATGGCAATTTTGCCGCCGGGATGATGGTGCAGCGTTTGCCTGACCAACGCCCCCTGGATCAGGAAGAGAATGACGAAATCTGGCGCGAATCGGTGATCCTGATGGGCAGCGTGACCAATAGGGAACTTCTGGACCCCTCCTTGGCACCGGAAGAGGTGCTGTTCCGGCTATATCATGAAGATGGCGTGCGGGTCTTCAAGCGGCGGGACGTGGTGTTTCAGTGCCGTTGTTCCCGCGACCAGGTGGGCCGCACCCTGTCGGCTTTCCCCAGGGGCGAAATTGCCGATATGGCGGAGGATGGCAACGTCGGTGTGACCTGCGAGTTTTGTAAGCGGGATTATGTATTTGCCTTGTCGGAACTGGAGCGGGAATGGAACGCCGAAGAGTAATCGGTCTGCTGGCGGCGTCTCCCGTGATCGGTCTCGCGGGTTGCGCCACGGCGTCGGAACGGGCGCCGGTGCAGCCGGCACGGCTGGAGTTCTACAATCATCCGCCGGTCCGCCTGCGGGTCTCCAGGATCGACATCGCCGCCGCTGCCCCAGGCCAAACCACGGAATATCTGCCCCCCGCCATGGCCCCGGCGGCGGTGCTGACCCGGTGGGCGGAACAGCGCCTGCAAGCGGTGGGCGGTACGGCCCTTGCCCGGTATACCATATTCGACGCCGCCGCCCGCAGCGAGGCGTTGCCCGTGACCAAGGGTGTGCGTGGTGTGTTGCGCGATGAACAGGCGGAAAAGCTGATCGTTTCCCTGGGCGCCCGGCTTGACGTGCGGGAACCCTCTGGCTCCGGCCTCGGGATTGCTTATGCCCAGGTCATGCGGTTTCAAACCCTGCCGGAAAGCGCGTCACCGGCGGATCGGGATCAGGCCTGGTTTGACTTGATGGAAACCGCCGCCAACGGGTTCGATGAAGATATGGTCGCCCGTATCCGCGGCGATCTCGTCAATCTGGTTGTGTCCTGACCGGCTGCTCCGGTATTAAGGAGCAGCCCGAAGCCCGCCTGAAAAGGACCTGCCATGTCGGCGAACACGCCCCCCGAACTGGCCGTTGTCGTGCCCGTGATGAACGAGGAAGAAAACCTCGCGCCCCTGATCGCGGAAATCACTGCCGCGCTGGACGGCGGCGCCCCCTATGAAATCGTCTATGTGGATGATGGCAGCGACGATAGCACCCCGCGATTGTTGAAGGATCTCCTCGGCACCACCCCCACCTTGCGGGTGATTCGCCACGAGAAACGCAGCGGGCAAAGCACCGCTGTACGCACGGGGGTGAAAGCGGCCCGCGCGCCCGTGATCGCCACCCTGGACGGGGACGGGCAGAACGACCCCGCCGATATCCCCACTCTGGTGGCCCGGTTGAAGGAAGCCACGGACCCGGATTTTCTGATCGTGGCCGGACATCGGGTGAAACGCAAGGATACGGCCTATTACCGCTGGCAATCGCGGCAAGCCAACAAGATCCGGGCGGGGCTGTTGAAGGACGACACCCCCGATACGGGCTGCGGATTGAAGGTGTTTACCCGCACGGCGTTCCTGGACCTGCCCTATTTCGATCATATGCACCGCTATCTGCCCGCCTTGATGATCCGGCGCGGCGGGGCGGTGGTTTCCGTGCCTGTCAATCACCGGGCGCGGGAGCGCGGCACCTCCAAATACGGCATGTGGAACCGGCTCTGGGTCGGCATTGTCGACCTGATGGGCGTGATGTGGCTGCAACGGCGCGCCAAGGTGACCGGCAGCACGGAAATCAACGGGTGAAAATCCGCCTCGGCTATCTCCTGCGGGGCCTGGGCGTGCTGCTGACCTTTGTCGCAGCGGGGCTGATACTGCGTTTTACCGGAATTGCCGATTTCCTGACCGAAGATTGGGTCGCCACCCATATCAAGGGCCAGGGGGTGATGGGGGAACTGATCTTCCTCGCCGTCGCCATTCCGTTTACCGCCTTCGGCCTGCCCCGGCAGGTGATCAGCTTTCTGGGTGGGTTCGCCTTCGGGTTTTTCCAGGGCACCTTGCTGAGCGTGATCGCCACCACCGGCGGCTGCACCATTGCGTTTTTCTATGCCCGCGCCATGGGCCGTAAAGTGATCCAGGCCCGGGCACCGCGCCGCATGAAGCGGATCGATGATTTTCTGTCGGAACGCACCTTCATGATGACCGTGCTGATCCGGCTATTGCCGGTGGGCAATAATCTTTTGACCAATTTGGCCGCCGGGGTCAGCAAGGCCAAGGCACCCCCTTTCATCGGCGGATCGGCCATTGGCTACATCCCACAAACCGCCGTCTTCGCCCTGGCCGGCAGCGGCGTGAACCTGGACCCGGAATGGCGCATCGGGCTGTCTGTGCTGCTGTTTGTGGGGTCGGCCCTGTTGGGGGTGTATCTGTATCGCACCTACCGGCATGGCAAACGCCTGGGCCATGACGTGGAAGAAGCCCTTGGTGAAGAAGACGCCGCCACCGCCCCGCCACCGGAGACCCCAAAGCCATGACCTTGAAGGCGACCATCCTGCCCGTCACCCCCCTGCAGCAGAACTGCACCTTGATCTGGTCGGAAGAAACCATGATCGGCGCGGTGATCGATCCGGGCGGCGACGTGCCGATGATCCAAAGCGCCATCGAAAAAATAGGCATGACCTTGGAAAAAGTGCTGGTCACCCATGGCCATGCAGACCATGCGGGCGGCACGGTGACCCTTGCGGAAGCCTATGGCGTGCCCATCGAGGGGCCCCATGAAGACGATCTGTTTTGGATCGAGCAACTGGCGGTCGCCGGGGCGCGGTATGGCATTGCCGGGGCCCGCGTCTTCACCCCCGACCGCTGGCTGAAGGATGGCGATACGGTCACCGTGGGCGACGAAACCCTGAACGTGATCCATTGCCCCGGCCATACCCCCGGCCATGTGGTGTTCCACCATGCCGAGGCCGGGTTTGCCCAGGTCGGCGACGTGCTCTTTCAGGGCTCCATCGGGCGCACGGATTTCCCCCGTGGCGACCACGCCACCCTGATCGCATCCATCACCCAGAAGCTCTGGCCCCTGGGCGACCATGTGACCTTCGTGCCGGGCCATGGCCCGCCCTCCACCTTCGGCCAGGAACGGCAGAACAATCCTTATGTGAGCGACCGCGCGCTGGGGACATAAGACCAACCTGCTGGGGTCATTGCCGGGCGTGACCCGGCAATCCAGGAGTCGGCGGGAAGATGGACCCCCGGGTCTAGGCCCGGGGGTGACGAGAGGGGAAAGGCTCGATTCCCGATAAACAGAAACCTTAATTCGCCGCGAGATAGCTGCAAAGCGCGGCGCGCATGCCGGTGAGGGCGCCTTTCTCCATCAACCCCGGACAGGCCCGCGCGTGCAGCGGCGCGCCGGGGAAATCATCGGCAAAGGCGGCCAGCAGCGGCTTTTCCAAAGCCGCCCAACAGCGCTGAAAGGCGATTTCCTGCGCCGCCACCACCTGGCTTTGCGGCGCGCGGGTTTCATTGCGGCTGAGGGTCGCCAGCACCACCTTGGCGAGGGCCGCATCGGCGCAGGCCGGGCTATTGGCCTCCGGCACCACCACGCCATAGAGCCCGATCAGATATTCATCGCGGATATACCGCCGGGAGAGTTTCCCCGCCGCAAAAACGGTTTCCGGGCGATCGGCATAGTCTTGCACGAAGGCGGTCAGCCCGGCGAGGCAGCCATCCCGGTCTTTATCTTCCTGGTAGCAGCGTTCGTAGAACTGCAGCGCCACGGCGGCCCGCTTGGCCTTGAACTCGGGGGATTTGCGCAAGGTGGAGAGTTGTTTCCAAAGCTCTTGGGCGAGGCTGAAGGTGGCCGCCGGATCGCCCCCGGCAGCGGTCTGATCCAACAATCCAATGCCCGCCGCCACCGCCCAGGCCTGCCAGCGGTCATCCCGTTGCGAGGGGCGGAGATCCCGTAAATGGGCGGCCAGTTCTTCCCAGGATTGTTCCTCGGCCAGCCATTGCAGATCCTCGACGGTATATTTTTCCTGCGCGGCGGCGGGCGGCGTTATCGCCACCATCAGACCAAATAAGAGGAATAGTCCCGCGCGCATCGCCATTGCCATGATGCCAAAGCCTGGTGCATTGTAGGGAACCGATCGTCGCCGGAAAAGCGGAAAGCTGGGCATGGTATCGCGTTTCGCCGTCTTGTGTCTCTTGATGTTGTTGGCCTTTCGCCCCGCCCTGGCCGCGGAAACCCAGGCGCGTGTCGCCCTGGTGATCGGAAATTGGACCTATGAGTCCGCCCCCTTGCGCAATCCGAAAAATGACGTGCGCGCCATGACCGCCGTGCTGGCGGAATTGGGCTTCGAGGTCATCGTGCTGGAAAACGGCACCCAGCGGGATATCCGCCGGGCGGTGCTGGATTTCGGCCGGGTACTGCGCGCGACCCAGGGATTCGGCCTGTTCTATTACGCCGGGCATGGGGTGCAGGTGGAGGGGCGGAACTTCCTGATCCCGGTGGATGCGATCATCGAATCCGAGGAAGAAGTGCCCATCGAAGGGGTGGATATTTCCAATGTGTTGGCCCGCATGGAAGCGGCCAATAACGGCCTGAACGTGGTGATTTTGGATGCCTGCCGGAACAATCCCTTTGCCCGCAGTTTCCGCTCCGCCTCGCAAGGGTTGGCGTCCATCGATGCGCCGGTGGGCACGCTGATCGCCTATGCCACCGCGCCCGGCAACGTGGCCCTGGATGGGGAGGGGGATAACGGCCTTTATACCGGCGAACTGGTGAAGGCCATGGCGATCCCCGATATCCCGGTGGAGGAAGCCTTCAAGCGGGTGCGCACGGCAGTGGCGGAAAAATCCGGCGACTTCCAGATTCCGTGGGAGACCACGTCTCTGACAGGCGACCTGTTTTTCCATCCCACCGCGGCCAATGCTGCGGCGGCGACACCGAAACCGGCAGAGGTGGCGGCCATCATCGGGCGGCAGTTCAGCCCAGGCGCGACCCGGGGCGTGGGCACGGCGGAGGGCCGGCGGCGGCTTGGCCATTATTCCACCGGTGACGGGCTGTATGGATTCGCGCTGGATCGCAGCGGCGATGTGCCCGCCCTTGTGGTGGATGGCGATGGAGAAATTCTGGCGCTCTCCGTCGACACGGGCGGGCGGGATACGGCGTTCAGCCGGGATGACGGCCAAGTGATGGTCCGCGCCAGTTTGGAAGGCGACCTGACCGCCTGGATCCCCGGGCGGGGCCTGGTGCCCGTGTCGCGGGACGGCGGCGCCGATACCTTGCGGCCGGACCGGCTGTCCGCCGAGCAGACAAAAGCCACAGCGGAGCAGACCGCCGATGCCTTGCAAACCCTGTTAGGGCAGACCGTGCCCATCACCCTGCCGCCCGCCGATCCCCCCTTGCCGGAACGCGCCTGGGGGCTGATCGCCGACGGTCTGGGCCATGTGGAAACCGCCGTGGAACGGTTGGCCGCCGATCCCGATGCCCAGCCGATCCTGGCCACCGAATTGAAGGGGATGGCGTTTACGATTTCGGCGGCTTCCGGGGCGACCTATGACGGGGACACTCTGACCCTTGCCATCTCCCCCGCCGCCGGGTTGGCCGGGCGCCCCTCCTCCTACCGGATTCAAGAAGCGCTGGAAAGCCGGTCCATCACGGCACTGCGCCTGCGCCAGACCCATGAACAGGCATTGAAGGCCGTGGAGACGGAGATCAATACGGCCTGTGGGTCCGCCCTGGCCCTCGACATGGCCTGGGACGAGATCGCCCCGAGCGAGACGGATGCCGCCAAATGGTGCGAGGCCTGGACCGCGCCGGTCGCCAACCTCTGCCGCCATCCGGTGGCGCGGGATGCCATTGCCAAACAAATCTCGAAAATTCGCTGTGGGTTCGCGGCAGAACGGGCGATTGCCCTGGAGGACGGTGTTTTGGACATCACCTCGGACCGATCCGCCCGGGACGCACGGGAATTCGTGCACCGGTTCCTGATGAACAACCTGTAGCGCCATGGTTCTCCTCCTCGATCAGGTTTTGACGACGGAACATCTGGGCGCACTGGAGCGGTTCCTGCAAGCCGCCGTCTTTCGGGATGGCGCCGCGACCACCGGGGCCGCCGCGCGCGGCAAACGCAACCTGGAAATGGACCGGGAAAACAGCGCCGGCGCGGAACAGGCGGAACGGCTGATCGTGGCGGCCTTGTCGGACCAGCGGGCCCTTTCGGACTACGCCCTGCCCCGCCATTATTCCGCGCCCATTTTCAGCCGCTACGAACCGGGCATGGGCTATCCCCAACATGTGGATAACCCGCTGCTGGGCGCCAGCGCCATGCGCAGCGATATCTCGGTCACCCTGTTCCTGTCCGACCCCGCACATTACACAGGGGGCGAATTGGTCCTGGATCTGGAGGGCGGCGAACAGGCCATCAAACTGCCCGCCGGGTCGGCGGTGGCCTATACCACGGGCACGCCGCACCGGGTCGCACCGGTCACCCGGGGGGCGCGCATGACGGCGGTGTTATGGATTCAAAGCCTGGTGGCTGACCCGCATCGGCGCGGCATCCTCGGTGATTTCCAACGCCTGCATCATCACTATGTAACGACCGCGCCCGACAGCCCGGAAACGGAAACTTTCCTGGGCGCGTATTACCGCCTGTTCCGGCTCTGGGCGCAGCCTTAAGTTTCGGCCGGGGCCGAAATGGCTTTTTCCGATGGCGGCGTGAACGGCTCCGGGCGTTCGCCGGGCACGGTTTCGATATACAGAGACTGGCTGGGGAAGGCGAAACCGGCCCCCGCGCCTTCGACAATCTCCATGATCCGATAGGCGAGTTGTTCCTTGATCTCCAGCCATTTACCCCAGTTGGTGGTGCGGGTGAAGCAATAGAGCATGATATCGATGGAGGAATCGGAGAACCGATCGATGCGCACGAAGGTGGCCGCCTTGGTGGGGGCCACGAAGGCTTTGTCGTTCAACACATACTGTTCGATGCCATCGCGGATTTGCCGCAGCTGATCGATGCTGGTGCGGTATTCCACCCCGATCAGCCAGTAAATGCGCCGGTAGGTCATCTCGGAAAAATTGGTGACCGCCGTATCGGACAGTTTGGAGTTCGGCACATAGACCGGCGCCTTATCGAAGCGGCGCACCACGGTGGACCGGAACCCGATGGATTCCACCGTGCCTTCCACCACGCCATCCACCAGCACCCAATCGCCTTTCTTGAAGCGCTTTTCCACCAGGATCAGCATGCCGGAGATCAGGTTCTTGAACAAATCCTGAGCGCCCAGCGCCACCGCCACACCAAAGAGGCCGAGACCGGCCAACAGCGGCGCGATCTGAATGCCCCAGATTTCCAGGATGGAGGCGCCGCCCACAAAAATGATCAGGCCCTTGGTGGCGCGGGATACCCAATCGACGATTTCCGGGGTCACGAACCGCTCCAACCGGTGGATCACCACGGTCAGCGGGTCCATGGCCCGGTACAACGCCCAGAAAATGGTAAAGGCGATGAGGGTGAGGACCAGTTTCTCCACCAGGAAGGCGATGCCGCCCTCCAGCTCCATATATTGGGTAGCGAAGAAAACACCCATCACCACGGGCACGAACCGCAAGGGCGGCGCGATGGCATCCAGGATGCGATCATCGGTCTGGCCCGGAATCTTCGCGACCCAGGTATACAGGACTCGGGTAATCAGCGTAGTCAGCAGTCCGCGAATCAGCAAAAAACCGATAAAAATACACAGGGCGACGGCGAATTTACCCACATCGACGCCGAAAACACCAAATTCCCATACTTCCATGACCTTCAGCCACAGCTCTCGCCAGGCGATGGCAACGGATTGCTCGGCCCCGGCGGCATCGACGGGTGCGGCGGTATTGGTGGTGCTATCGGCGGCGCCGGTCAGGGCATCGGTTACGGAATCGGCCATCGGAACTCCAAAATAATTTCAATGCGGCGGGGCTTGCCAATCCCGCAGGGCGGGGACAAACTGCGGCAAATTGCTCCAGAAGGGAAGAGGGGTATCCCATGACCGTCACCATTTACCATAATCCGCGCTGCAGTAAATCCCGCCAAACATTGCAATTGCTGCAAGAAAACGGGGTTGATCCCACCATCGTCGCCTACCTGGAAACGCCCCCCAGCGCGGCGGAATTCAAAGCCATTCTCGGCAAGCTGGGCCTCGCGGCCAAGCAAGTCATGCGCAAGAAGGAAGCCAAGGAGGAAGGCATCGATTTAGACCAGGCGGAAGATGCCCTGATCGCTGCCATGGTGGCGCATCCCCGGGTGATTGAACGGCCCATCGTGGTGAAGGGCGATAAAGCCGCTCTTGGGCGGCCGCCGGAAAGCGTGCTCGACATTCTATAAGCCTTTCGTTGCCCCCTACGACTTGACGACGGTCGCCCACGAGACGACATTAGGAGAACGCTGGGGATCGCGGATGCTTTCCGGCCCCTGGCTAAAAGGTTGCCCGGAAACGGGGCCGTTGCCGGACTCGCTCGGCCAAAGGAGGAGGACGCGTCATGAGCCGCATGAGTGGATTCAATAACCCGCTACTATTGGGTTTCGATCATTTTGAACAGATGCTGGACCGGATCGCAAAGACATCCGGCGAAGGCTACCCGCCCTATAATATCGAGCAGATTGGCGAAAACCGCTTGCGGATCACGCTGGCCGTGGCCGGTTTTTCCGATGCCGATCTGGAGGTGACGGAAGAAGCCAACCAGTTGAAAATTCGGGGCCGCAGCCGCGAAGACGAAAGCAACCGGGTTTTCTTGCATCGGGGGATCGCGTCGCGGCAATTCCAGCGCGCGTTCGTGCTGGCGGAAGGCATGCAGGTGGTCGGCGCGCAGCTCAAGAACGGGCTGCTGCATGTGGACCTGGAACGGCCCGTACCGGAAACGCAAGTACGCTCCATCCCCATCGACAATGCCGATGAAGCCGATGAAGCCGGGGAAACAAAAACCATTGAAGGGTAGGCCGTTGCGGCGGTATCAGGCCGCCCGGCTGGAGGTGTCCTCGGTCAGAAGGGCATAAAGCGCCTCTGCCTTGCTGGCCCCGCGCAACTTTTCACAGACCGCCGCATCCCGTAGCAGACGGGAGACCCGCGCCAACGCTTTGAGGTGATCCGCCCCGGCGGATTCCGGCGCCAGCAGCAGGAAAATCAAATCCACCGGCTGATCATCGATGGCATCAAAATCGATCGGCCGTTCCAGCCGCGCGAACACTGCATACAGCCGGTCAATGCCCGACAGCTTGCCATGCGGAATGGCAATGCCATTGCCGACGCCGGTGGTGCCAAGGCGTTCCCGTTCCAACAAGGTATCGAAAATGGTGCGCTCATGCTGTTCGGAAAGCGTCGCGGCACGGCGTGCCAGTTCCTGCAGAGCTTGCTTCTTGCTGCTCACACGCAGATTGGCGATGACCGCATCAGGCGTCAAAAGATCGGAGAGTTCCATAAAGAGGTCCCAGTAATGGTTCCAGATGGTTACTTGCCGGCCAATTCGGGGTCGATCCAACCGACATGGCCGTCTTCGCGCCGGTACACCACATTCAACCCCCCATGGCCGCTATTGCGGAACATCACCACCGGGTGGTTGGTCAGGTCCATATGCATCACCGCCTCGCCGACGGTCAACGTCGGGATTACGGTGCGCATTTCCGCGACGATGGTGGGTTCATGCCCTTCGGGCTGTTCCACATCGTCTTCTTCCGGCGCAATCAAATATTGCTGTGCGGCGATGGCATCCTCTTTCGGATTGGCATCGCGCATGCGGGTGACCAAGCGTCGCTTGTACCGGCGCAACTGCTTGGCAATCCGGTCCATGCCGCCGTCGAAAGCGCCATAGGGGTCGCCCCCGGCCCCGGTGCCTTGAATCAGGATATCCCGCCCCACATGCACAGAGATATCCACTTTGAAATTATGGGCTTCTTTGGAAAACGTCACCGATCCTTCCAAAGGATTGGTGAAAAGCTTGGAAACGCCGGTTTCGATGGCATCGGTCACATGACCGCGCAGCGCATCCCCAACGTCGAGGTTTTTACCTTTAACCGTAATGTCCATTCGGATCTTCCCATGGTTCGACAGCGGATCCGCCGCGATCAAAACAAATGCGGCGCGCGCGCCTGTTAACCGATATGGCCTTAGCGATATTCCAATCGCCCGTGTCAATTATCCGGGGGTGCCGGAAACTAGAGCCGGCGGCGCCCTCAAGTCAACAAAAAGCCGTTTTTACCTTCCTGTGGTCAGCGGCTTTGCCTTACCGCTTTTTCACGCCGACGCTGCACGGAGGAAGGTATACCCAAAGCCTCCCGATATTTCGCGACCGTACGTCGTGCAATGTCGATTCCCTCTCCCCTTAGTATCCCAACGATCCGGTCGTCAGACAAGACTTTGCTTGCGGGTTCTCCATCCACCAGGGTTTTGATCCGGTGCCGGACGGCCTCGGCGGAATGCATGGCGCCGCCATCCGCATTGCCCAACGCGGTGGTGAAAAAATATTTCAACTCAAACAGGCCCCGGGGGGTGGCAATAAATTTATTGTTGGTCACGCGGCTGACCGTACTTTCATGCATCTCGATGGCATCGGCCACATCGCGCAAGACCAAGGGGCGCAACCCCTCCACCCCTTTGAGGAAGAACCCGTCCTGCAATTTCACGATTTCGGTGGCTACCTTGAGAATGGTGGTCGCCCGCTGATGCAGGGCCCGGACCAGCCAATTGGCAGATTGCAGGCAGTCCGCGATATATTTTTTATCTTCCCGCGTACGGGCAGAGCCGGAAATTTCCGCCATATAGCTGTTGTTCACCAGTACGCGGGGCAGGGTATCCTGGTTCAATTCCACGATCCAACCGCCTTTGCCATCGGCGCGCATCAGAACATCGGGGATCACGGGCGCGGCAACCACCGCATCCCAGGCTTGGGCGGGGCGGGGGTCCAACGCGCGGATTTCTGCGGCCATGTCGAACACATCGTCCTCGTCGACCCCGCAAAGCCGGGCCAGGGCGCGGTAATCCCGCCGGGCCAACAGCGGCAGATTCTCCAAGAATTTTTGCATCGCCGGGTCCAAACGATCCCGCTCCGCCAATTGGATGGCCAGGCATTCCGCTAAATTGCGGGCGAAAATTCCCGGCGGATCAAAATGTTGCAGGCGTATCAGCACGCCGGTCACCCGCGTTGGATCAGCGCCGATCTGCTGGGCGATGGCCTCCAGATCGCCGGTGAAATAGCCGCATTCATCCAATTGTTCCAACAAGAACGCGGCAATGATGCGGTCGCCCGGGTCGGTAATTTCCATGCCGATCTGGCTCAGCAGATGTTCGCGCAGGTTGGTTTCCGAAGACAGGGTCTGTTCCAGGCCCGGCCCGACCTCGCCGTCATAGCCGCCGCCGCCCTCGCGCCAAAGCGTACTATCGGTGCCACCGTCGGCCGGGGTGGGGCCACCGGCATCGGAATCATTGTTGAACTGGTTGTCCACATCCACATCCAGCGCCTGCTCGGCAACGTCGCCGGCATCCCGCCCGGTGGTCAGGTCCACGGCTTCCAACATGGGTTCGGTGGCCACGGATTCCCGCTCTTCCCGGG
This sequence comes from Magnetospiraceae bacterium, assembly GCA_049605255.1. Classification (GTDB taxonomy): domain Bacteria; phylum Pseudomonadota; class Alphaproteobacteria; order Rhodospirillales; family JBMYUJ01; genus JBMYUJ01. The sequence goes on along the minus strand of JBMYUJ010000004.1, from coordinate 29,827 downwards.
GGGCCGCATCGCTGCCGCCTTCCGGATCAGCCCGTTCCAACAGCGGGTTGCGCTCCAGCTCCTGGTCCACATAGGCGGCCAGATCCAGATTGGACAATTGCAGCATCTTGATCGCCTGCTGCAATTGCGGCGTCATCACCAGGGTCTGTGCCTGGCGCAGTTCCAATCGAGGGGCAAGCGCCATTACAAAGAGAACCTATTACCCAAATAGACACGGCGCACATCGGCATTGCCGATAATATCCGCCGGGGTCCCTTCCATCAAAACCATGCCATCATGAATGATATAGGCACGATCGATGATATCCAGCGTTTCGCGCACGTTGTGATCGGTGATCAAAACACCGATTCCCCGCTCCCGCAAGTGCCCGACGAGGTCGCGGATATCGCCAACCGCAATGGGGTCGATCCCGGCGAGGGGCTCATCAAGCAGGATAAAGCTGGGTTTCGAGGCCAGGGCCCGGGCAATTTCCACCCGGCGGCGCTCCCCGCCAGACAAGGCCAGGGCCGGGGCACGGCGCAGATGGGTGATGGAAAATTCCGCAAGCAGGTCTTCCAGGGCATTTTCCCGGGCGGACCGGTCGGGCTCGATGGCTTCCAGGATCGCCCGGATATTATTCTCCACCGACAATCCCCGGAAAATCGAGGCTTCCTGCGGCAGGTAGCCGATGCCCAGCCGCGCCCGTTGATACATGGGCAGCTCTGTCACCGTCTGGTTGTCGAGGACCACCTGGCCGCCATCGGGGGAAATCAGGCCGGTGATGACATAAAAACAGGTGGTTTTACCGGCACCATTGGGGCCCAACAGGCCAACCACCTCGCCGCGCTGGATATGCAAGGTGACATCCCGGACCACCGGGCGGCCTTTGAACTGTTTGCTGATGCGCAAGGCATGCAAGCCGCTATTCTCCGCCACGAGCTGCGGACCGCCCGGGGTAGTGTTTTCGGCCTGAATGTCGGTTTCCTCAGCCAAGCGGTTCGGTATCCCTTTACTGTTTATCCAACGGATTTTTCTGGTCTTTTTCCGGGAAGATGACGCCCTGCACCCGTTCCCCGGATCCTTCCTTGCACGAGGTCAACCGGCTGACGCCGGTTTTCAGATTCACCACCGCGCCGCAGCCCCGAAGCTGGTTCTTGCCACGCGTAATCTCCACAGACCCGTCCAAGATAATGGTCTCGTCGGTCACAGTATAAACGCCTCTGTCGGCGATGACGACCTCCTCCTTGGTTTCCAGGCGGACATTGCCCTGCGCTTCGACTCGGGAGATTTCCGTATCGCCTGCCTTGTTGTCGGCAAAATCCGCCGTCAGGCGATCGGCAAACAACAAACGATCCCCCTGCACCACCTTGGCGCCGCCCTTCGCCACGGCCTGCTTGGCCTGCACCCGATACTCCAGCGCATCGCGGGCCGTCACCGAATCCGCGCCAGAGACCAGACTGGGCCCGCCGCCAGTGAGGGAAAACACCCCTGTTTCCAAATCATAGGTCGCCCGATGCCCGCGCGCGACCCGGTCTGCTTGGGTGATCACCACATTGCCGATGGCATCCAGTTTCCAGATCGTCGGATCGCCGTCTTCCGGCTGCCGGTAATGGGCACGCAATTCGCCCGCCTGCACCGCCGTATCGCCCCGCACGGCACGGGCGTTGCCCTGGGCCAGGAACATTTTTTCATCCTGGCGCCATTCGATGCCGTCTTCTGCGGTGACTTCCAACGGAGAATCGCCGCCACCCGCCGCGATATCCATGCCCTGCGCCCATGCCTCGGCGGGAAGAGCCACTATCAGGGCCAGCCCAGCCAGCCCTCCAATCCAACCCCCGCGCCGCAACAGACCGATTCTCACTTCAAGTCTCCTACCCGTATCAGGACCCGGGATTTCCCGGTCAACCGCAAGGTACGGCCCCCGTTTTCGATGGCAAACCCTTCGCCGCTAAGATCACCCAGCGGCCCGGACCCGGTAACCGGGGCGGTGCCGACAGCGGTGGCGGCCTCCAAATCGATTTCCGCGCTTTCCGTGGTAACACGATACCCCGCTTCATTGCTAACGGTCACCCCTCCGTCCAAGTAAAGGTTTTCCGTTTCCCGATCATACAGGCCCTTCCCGGCGGCAGCGGACACCCAGCTGGTATCACTCAGTTCGATATTGGCCTCCGGCGCGGTCAATTCCACGCGGGACGCCGTTTCCCCTATATTGCGGGCGACCTCGGCCGTCACCTTGAAGGGGCGACCGTTTTCGTCGGTGCCGAGATAGCGGGCATTGGCGACCGTGATATCTGCGGAATCCTGCAAGGACTGGGGGCTTTTTTCCGTCGGATCGCCACCCAACCGGATACGGGTGTCCTTGCCGGAAATCTCCGGCCAGGCGAGCACCAGAATCACCAACATCACCGCACCCGCCGCCAAGGCGGTTTTGAGGTTCGAGGTCCAACGGGCATAGCCGCTGACATTCAACGGCGCTTTTTGAGGCCCCTGCTGTAGGAACGCCAGTCGGTCTCGCGGCGCGGCGTCTGGCTTATCTTCCGTATCGGCCATGGCCCGCGACTCACGCGATCCCGGCACGCAGACAATCGTGGATATGCAAGATCCCGATTGGACGGCCTTCCGGGGTCAATACCATCAGCACCGTAATGGATTTATCGTTCATGATGCCGAGCGCCTCGCTGGCCAAGGCATTGGGCCCGATGGTGGTGGGGTGGCGGGTCATCACGTCGCCTGCGGGAATCTCCAGCAGGGAATTCCCCATATGGCGGCGCAAATCGCCATCGGTGATAATGCCTTCCAGCCGGCCGGCGGCATCGGTAATACCGACACAGCCGAATCGTTTGGCGGTCATCACCAACAAAGTATCCGCCATGCTGGTCTCCAGAGGTACCAGGGGCAGTTCATCACCCGCATGCATCAAATCGGCAACCTTCAGCAAACGCCGCCCGAGTTGCCCCCCCGGATGCAAGGCGCGGAAATCCGCCGAGGAGAAATTCTTCCGCTCCAGCAAAGCCACAGCCAGGGCATCGCCCAAGGCCATGGTCGCCGTGGTGGAGGTGGTGGGCGCCAACCCCAGGGGGCAGGCCTCACCCATAGTCGGCAGCACCAGCGCCACGTCGGCGGCCTCGGCCAGGGGGCTGCCCGCCTTGCCGGTGATGGTGATCAACGGAATGGCGATTCGCTTGGCATGGGCCACCACATCAGACAATTCCGGGGTTTTCCCCGAATTGGAGAGGGCAATCAGGGCATCAGCCCGGGTGATCATGCCCAAATCCCCATGACTGGCCTCGCCCGGATGCACGAAAAATGCCGGGGTCCCAGTGGAGGCCAGGGTAGCCGCGATCTTGCGTGCCACATGGCCACTTTTACCCATGCCGGTAACGACCACCCGCCCGGCCACACCGTCGATCAGGTCCAGGGCGGTGATGAAAGACGCGTCCAATCCCGCCGCCAAAGCGGCAAGCCCCTCGGCTTCCGCATTCAGCACCCGGCGGGCCGAGTCGATATCCGGGTTGGCGGCCCGGTCCAATTTTTTATCCGCGTCCGTCAATGGGCGAAAATATCCACGTCTTCCCACCCCGCCAGGTCGAGCAGCGCGCGGTCTGGCAGGAACTCGAAACAAGCAGCGGCCAAGTCGATCCGCCCTTCCCGTTCCAGGCGCTTATTCAGTTCGTCCCGCATGGCATGCAGATGCAGCACATCGGAGGCCGCATAGGCCTGCTGTTCTGGCGTTAATTCCGCCGCGCCCCAATCGGAGCTTTGCTGCTGTTTCGATAGGTCGACGTCCAGCAATTCCTTGCACAGGTCTTTCAGGCCATGCCGGTCCGTGTAGGTACGCACCAATTTGGAAGCGATTTTCGTGCAGTAGACCGGAGCACAGAGCACCCCAAGATATTTGTAGATTGTGGCGATATCGAAGCGCCCGAAATGGAACAGCTTTACCGTTTCCGGATCGGCGAGCAGCTTTTTCAGATTCGGCGCGTCAAACACCGGTTCGGGAAAATGCACCAGATGGGCGGTGCCGTCGCCGCCAGACATTTGCACCACACACAGCCGATCCCGCTGCGGGTTCAACCCCATAGTTTCCGTATCGATGGCAATGGTATCGCCAAAATCGATCCCGGCGGGCAGGTCGCCCTGATGATAATGGATGGTCATGGAAAAATCGGTGCCTCGCCACGCTGTTCCTAAGAAACCGCCCCCGGTAACAGGGGGGTCTTGGCCCTGCGCCCGGCAGCCGCGGGTCATTTGGTGCCCAGGAGAAGACTCGAACTTCCACGGCCTTGCGGCCACAGGTACCTGAAACCTGCGCGTCTACCAATTCCGCCACCTGGGCGCCGCGCCGTCGTGCGGCGGGCAACGGCCATGCAAGTACCCCGCCACCAAGGCTTTGTCAACCGCCATTGCGGCGCATCAGGCAGGAATACTTAGGTGTGTTGTGGCTTGGAAAGCCCATCGTCTCGGGGTATAAGCGAAAGCACGCATCAAGATGGTACATGGGGGCCAGGGGGAAGCGCGATGAAACAACCCATCGTAACGGTTTTTGGCGGCGCGGGATTCATTGGGCGCCATGTGGTTCGGCGGCTCGCGGCAACAGGCGCGCAGGTCCGCGTGGTCACCCGCGACGCGGAAAGCGCGCGCTTTCTGAGCACCGCCGGTGTGCCGGGGCAAGTGGTTTCGGTTGTCGCTTCCGTTACCGATACGGCAGCGGTTGGCAAAGCGGTAGAGGGCGCCGATTGGGTCGTCAACCTGGTGGGTATCCTCGCGCCATTCGGCGGCAACAGCTTCGATAAGATCCATGGGGAAGGCGCGGGCAATATCGCCAAGGCCGCGGCAGCAGCGGGGGCTAGCCGGTTTGTGCATGTGTCAGCCATCGGCGCCGATATTAACAGCGCCGCAGACTATGCCCGAACCAAGGGGCAAGGCGAAGCGGCGGTGCGGGAGGCTTTTCCCAGCGCGGTGATCCTGCGGCCCAGCGTGGTCTTCGGCCCGGAAGATAATTTCTTCAATAAATTTGCCAGCATGTCCCGCATCCTGCGGATGTTGCCCGTGATCGGCGCACCGTCGATGCCCAAGGTTAGCTTCCCGCCCCTATCCATCGATTTCTTCGGTGATGGCGGGCCCAAGTTCCAACCGGTCTATGTGTGCGACGTGGCCGATGCGATCCTGGCCGGGCTGCAAAACCCGGCCCATGCGGGCAAAACCTTCGAATTAGGCGGCCCTCGGGTGTACAGCTTCAAGGAATTGATGGAACTGGTGCTCGACCAGGTGGAACGGCCCCGCCGGTTGCTTCCCGTGCCCCTGTGGCTGGCGCGTATTCAAGGGGCCTTGGTCGGCTGGTTGCCCAACCCGTTGATCACCCGCGATCAGGTCAAATTGCTGGAAAAGGACAATGTGGTGGCGAAGGATGCCAACACCTTGGAAAGCCTGGGAATCACCCCGACGCTGGCGGAAGTGGTGCTGCCGTCTTATCTGGGCCGGTTCCGAGACCCGGTACGGCAAAAACGGTTGGCCGATAACGGCACCTGAGCCGGACGCATCCGTGCAAACACCTGCTAGCGATCCAGATTGCCTGCCGCATGGGCGATGGTTTCGCCAAATTCCCGCAAAAACACCGACCCCTTGACCGTGCGTTGGATCAACACGCTGCGCCGGTCATGTTCATCCGGCTTGCGACGGATCAGGTCATGGGCGACCAGACGATCAATGGCCCGGGTCACCGCCGGTTTGGAAACGTTTAGCGCTTCGGCCAAGCCCCGCACTGTATGCGGCGGCGGGGTCAGGTAGACCGTCAGCAGCAACGCCATCTGCCGCGCCGACAGATCGGGCGATTCTTGCCGCACGCCTTCCAAGGTGGCGATTCGCCAAAGATCCAAGGCCTTATGGGGTTGTAGATCCATTTTCAAAACATTTTTATTTCGATCCCGGTTCTTTCTACCCTAAAGCGGAACGAGTCGCAACGTTGGAACCGAAAAAAGCGGAAAATAGGATCAGGCCGGGAATCGTTCTGCAATCGCACCGAAGAGCGCGCGCAGGCCTTGCGCCGCGGCACCCTCCGGATGCCCGGGCCGCCCGCGCGGATTCCAAGCCATCAGGTCAATATGCATCCAGGGCGTCTTTTCGCCCACGAAATCCTTCAGGAACAAGGCGGCAGTAATCGCCCCCCCGAAAGGGGAAGCGGGCTCGTTGGAAATATCGGCGACCCCGGAGTCCAGGAACGGCCGGTACGGTGCCCAGAGTGGCAGCCGCCAAAGGGGATCACCTTGGGACAGCCCCTGCGCCAGGACCGAGTCTGCCCAGGCATCATCATTGCTGAACAGGGCAGGAAGATCAGTGCCCAAGGCAACCCGGGCCGCCCCCGTGAGCGTGGCCATATCAATGACCAAGGCAGGGTCCTCGCGCACCGCCTCGACGAGCGCATCAGACAGGATCACCCGGCCTTCCGCATCCGTATGACCAATTTCGATGGTTTTGCCCGACCGGGTGGGGACCACATCCAGGGGATGCAAGGCATTGCCAGCCACGGCATTTTCCACCGCTGGAATGAGAATCCGCAGGCGCACCGGCAACGCGGCGGCCATGATCATCTGCCCCAACGCCAGCACATGGGCCGCCCCGCCCATATCCTTTTTCATCAGCTTCATACCCCCTGCGGACTTAATATCCAGCCCGCCCGTATCGAAGCATACCCCCTTGCCGACCAGGGTCACGCGCGGGGCATCCGGCGCGCCCCAAGTGATCTCGATCAGCCTTGGCGCTTGCGCGGCGGCGCGCCCCACCGCATGCACGGCGGGATAGCCCTGATCCAACAGTTTATTGCCGATGATCACGGAAAACTGTGCCCCAAAGGCCTTTGCCACATCTTCGGCCCGGGCGGCCAATTGCTCGGGGCCCATGTCCTGGGCGGGGGTGTTGACCAAATCCCGGGCCAGGAAATTGGCCTCCACAAGCCGCGCCACCGCCGCCCGGTCGATGCCCGCGGGCCAGACCAGTTTGGCCATATCATCGGGAAAGGACTTGTAGCGGTCGAATCGGTATCCCGCCAACGCCCACCCAAGCGCTGCCTGTTCCGCCGTCGCGGGTTCTATCTTGGGGTCAAGGGTGTAGGTCCCGGCAGGCAGGCTCGCCGCCACTGCCGCCCAATGCTGCAACGGGAAATCCGCGCCGATGCCGACCACCGCCCCTGCCGGGCCGCCAGTCGCGGCCGGGTAGAGCGCCGCCGTGCCCGGCTTGCCCTGAAACCCAGACGCCCCCAGCCAAGCGGCAGCTTCAGGATGGGAGGCGAAAAATTGATCCACCGTGTTAGGGCTCACCACCACCACGGGGATTGCGTCTGCGGCGGTATCGATCAGGGAAATCCGGTCCATGGCGCGTTCAGGGTTCTTTCAAAAGAATCGGTATGGGAGAGGCGAAATCAGATGTGGGACTGTGGGATTCGTGGGATCAATAGACTTCGGGCACGAAATTCTGATCTTCCAGGGGCGGGCGTACATATCCCGCCCGTTTGTCCTCCTCGCGGGGGTCCAGATCGATCGGGCCCGGGGTCAGATCTTCGTAGGGGATCATGCTCAAGAGATGGCTGATACAGTTCAGCCGCGCCCGCTTTTTCACATCCGCATTGACCACAAACCAGGGCGCCTGTTTGATATCCGTATGGGCGAACATAACGTCTTTCGCCATGGAATATTCCACCCAGCGGCGGCGGGACTCCAAATCCATGGGGCTGAGTTTCCAGCGCTTGAGGGGGTTTTTGGCCCGCGCGGCGAATCGGCGTTCCTGTTCTTCGTCGCTGACCGAAAACCAGTATTTCACCAGAATGATGCCAGAACGCACCAGCATGCGTTCGAATTCCGGGCAACTGCGGAGGAATTCCCGATATTCCTCGTCCTCGCAAAAACCCATCACCCGCTCGACCCCGGCCCGGTTATACCAACTGCGGTCGAACAGCACGATTTCCCCCGCCGCAGGCAGCTCGGCCACGTAACGTTGGAAATACCATTGGGTTTTTTCCTTTTCCGTCGGGGTGCCCAGGGCGACCACCCGGCAGATACGAGGGTTGAGAGGCTCGGTAATGCGCTTGATGGTGCCGCCCTTGCCCGCCGCATCGCGACCTTCAAAGACCACCACCACTTTCAGCCCTTCATTTTTGACCCACTCTTGCAGCTTGATCAGTTCCACATGCAGCTTGGCCAGGGCGTCATTATATGCCTCCGAGGACAGCTTTTTCTTAGGCTGATCCGCTTTAATGTCGCCGCTCAGGGAATCCGCTATGGGGACACTCGCAGAGGTGCTTTTGCCATTGCCGCTTTTGCCGTCTGTCGTTTTTGGTTTTTTTGCCATGATCTCTTCCTTCTGCCGCGAGCAGGGACTCGCGCGGCGGTGGATTATTTTTTTACCTTTTTGCTGTTAAATCAAGTTGGCAATGTTTGCTGCGGCGATGTGATGCGGTCATAGTGACTGCCATCGGCGCGCCAGCCTGGCGAATTTGTAAGAGAGGCTCCATCATGCCGGAGAGCGCCAAGCCCCTGATGACATTTCGGTTGCCGGCGAAACCGGCCCGGTTAAAACTGCTGCGCGGCAGCTTGCGGGGGTTGCTACGATGCCTGGGTTGCGGCGAGGGCGAACAAGACGATATCGTGCGGGCGGTAGACGAAGCCTGCCAGAATATAATCCGCCATGGTTATCAGGGGGCGGACGGCGAGATCGAGGTCATGCTAAGTCTTGCCGGAACGGTGTTGGAAATCCGATTGCGGGATTATGCGCCGACCCTGGATATGGCGGCGGTGACCACCCGCGATCTGGCGGAAATCCGCCCTGGGGGCCTGGGGGTCTATTTCATGCGGTCTTGCATGGATTCGGTGGATTTCAAACCGGGCCGCGACGGTGTGGGGAATGAATTGATCATGCGCAAGACGATCGAGAGAGGGGCCTTTCGACCATGAAAACGCAAACGACCCGGTCTGGGGCCGCGCTGATAGTCGCCTTCGAGGGGGATGTGGATTTGGATACCTCCCGCGCCGCGCGGGAAGCGCTTTTAACCGCGGTGAAGGAAAGCCCGCTGGTGGTGGTGGACCTGTCCGCCGTGCCGTATATCGACAGTTCCGGCATCGCCAGCCTGATCGAGGCTTTTCAAAAAGCGCGGGCCGAAAAACAAACCCTGGTGCTGGCGGCGGTGAACGACAAGGCCCTGCGGGCGTTGAAGCTGGCCCGGCTGGATAAGGTGTTCACCATCGTCGACACCCTGGATGAAGCGCTCGCCACCGCATGAGTGATTCGCCGTCCTCCCCCAGCCCCGTTCTTCGTTTCCTGGAACGCCTTGGTCGCGGCACCGCCCGCATGGTGGAGGAATTGGGCTATGGCGCCACCCTGTTGGTGGAAAGCGCTTTTTGGCTGATTGCCGGGCCCCGCTACAAACAGCCCGTTCGGGTCAACGCCGTGTTTATGGAAATGATGGAGGTGGGCATCCGCGCCATCCCCATCGTCGGCGTGCTATCCGCCACCATCGGCGTGATGCTGGCCATCCAGGGCATTTACACCTTACGGATTTTCGGCGCCGAGGGGCATGTGACCTTCGGCATCGCCATTTCCGTCGTGCGGGAGTTCGCGGCGCTCATCACCGGTATTCTGGTGGCGGGCCGGTCTGGGTCTGCCCTGGCGGCCCGCATCGGCACCATGAAAATCAATCAAGAGATCGATGCTCTGCGGGTCATGGGCATCAACCCGGTGCGTTATCTGGTGGTCCCGGCTTTGCTGGCAATGATGGTCATGGTGCCCTGCCTCACCTTTTTTGCCGATGTGATGGGGCTGGCTGCGGCGGGGCTGTATGTGTCCATCGAACTGGGCCTGAGTCTGCCCGCTTACTTCCAAGACGTGGTGGATTTCCTGTCGGTCGATGACTTGTTCCACGGGTTGGGCAAGAGTGTGATTTTTGCCGCGCAGATCACGCTCATCGGGGTCGCCAACGGGGTTTGGGTCGAGGGCGGCGCCGAAGGGGTGGGCAAGGCGACCACCCGATCGGTGGTGCAGGCCATTTCCGCCATCGTGGTGACCGATATGCTGTTCGTTTTCCTGACCACCCATTAAGAGGAGCGCCCGTGACCGATACAAATACGGCCCCCATCATCGAGGTGCGCGACCTGGTGGCCCATTACGGCAGCCGCAAGATTCTGAATGGCATCAGCCTGGATATCGCGGCGGGTGAGGTCTTGGTGATCATGGGCGGTAGCGGCTCGGGTAAAAGTACCTTCTTGCGCCATTTATTGGGTTTGGAAATCCGCACTTCTGGTTCGGTGAAAATTCTGGGGCAAGATACGTCCAGCTTGGGCTTGAAGGAGCTGCTGGCCCTGCGCCGCGAAATGGGTGTGGCCTTTCAGGGTGGGGCCTTGCTGAGTTCCCTCACGGTCGCGCAGAACATCATGCTGCCCCTGTCGGAACACACGAAACTGGACCCGCAAACCCAGGAAATCATGGCGCGCCTGAAGCTGGAAGTGGTGGACCTGGCCGGGTTCGGCGATCTCATGCCGTCGGAGCTTTCGGGCGGCATGCTGAAACGCGCGGCCCTGGCGCGGGCCATCATCATGGATCCCAAATTGTTGTTTTGCGATGAACCTTCCGCTGGGTTGGACCCGGTGGTTTCCGCCCAGATCGATGATTTGCTGTTGGATCTGCGCGCCGCCATGGATATGACCATCGTGGTGGTGACCCATGAATTGGAAAGCGCCTTCAAGATCGCCGACCGCATCGCCGTGCTGGATAAAGGGGACCTTTTGTTCCTGGGCACGGTGGCCGAGGTGAAGGACAGCAAAAATGAACGGGTGCAAAACCTGCTTAACCGGCGCACGGAGGAAGATATACTGCGGCCCGACGAATATTTGGAACGCTTGACCGGCGTGGCGGTGGATACCTCGGCGGATACCGCGCGGCGCTTGTAGGACGGATGACGAAACCATGAAAAGCAATAAATTCAATTATGTCATCATCGGCCTGTTTGTCGTCATAATCCTCGCCGGGGTGATTACCTCCATCTCCTTCCTGACCGGGCAGCGCGGCGCCACAGTGCAATATCTTACCGTTTACGACAACGTGACCGGCATCAAATACGGCACCCAGGTTCTGTACGAAGGTTATCGCATCGGCCAGGTGGAAACGGTCAACCCGGTGGAGCGCAGCGGGCAGATGCGGTTCGAAATTATCCTCAGCATCGATGACGATTGGATCATCCCCGATGATTCCATCGCCCGGATCGAGGCACCCACCTTGTTGTCTCCCATCGTGATCAATATCCATGCGGGCGATAGCACCGTCGCCCTGGCCCAAGGGGCGGAAATCCCGAGCGAGGAAGCATCCAACATCTTCAATTCCCTGACCACGGTGGCGGCCCAGGTGGCCGAACTGGGGCGGGACCTGAAACCGGTATTGATCGCGGTAGAGCGGGTCAGCACCGATATCGCGGTCCTTCTGGAAGGCGATGGCGGCAAGCTGATCACCGAGGTGAAGGTCACCTTGGGCCATTTAAACAAGCGCCTGCCCAAGATTTTGGATGAATTGGCGCTGACCCTCGCCGCGCTCAGCGACGTGGCCAACAGCGATAATCCCAACAGCATTCCCGGCATCTTGGCCAATACTAACAAGTTGGTCAGCGATTTGCGCGGCTTGTCGGCGGTTTTGGGTCAGACGCTGGCCAAGGTGGACGGCACCGTGGATGACGCAAACGGCGTGATTGGCGACGTGGGCGGCGTGGTGAAAAATGTGGACGGCCTGGTGACCGACGCCAAGGGCCTGGTGAAGAACGTCACCAATATCACCAAGAACGCGGATAGCATGGTGGCCAATGCCAATGCCATCGTCGGCACCGTAAAGGGCGCGGCGGAAACCGTCGATCTGGCCGTGAAGGAGAACAGCAAGGCGGTGCGCGCCATGCTGGCCGACCTGCGCCATGTGAGCGACGCCTTGGCCCGCCATATCGATTCCATCGCCGCCAATGTGGAAGGCGCCAGCCGCAACTTCAACGAACTGGGACGGCGATTACGCAATGATCCCAGTATCCTGCTGCGCGGCAGCGAGACCGGCGACGACCGGGGGACCCGCCGATGAGAAAATTCCTTGCCAGCTTTGCCCTGCTTGCTGTTCTGACGGGCTGCACCGCCGCCCCGCCCGCGCCACCCGACCTGTTTTACCGGTTCACCGGATCTTCGGCGGAAATCCCCCAGGCGCCGCGCGCCCTCAACGGCGTGGTGATGGTCGATCGGTTTACCGCTGCGGGTATTACCGGCGGACGGCAGCTGCTTTATACGGAGGCTGCCGCGCCCAACAAGCTGGTGGAATATCGCTATCACCTCTGGGCGGAACCACCGGGGGACCTGCTGCGCGAGCGGCTCGCCGAATTGATCCGCCAATCGGGCCTGAGCGGGTCCGTGGTGCGCCCCGATCTGCGTGTGGATGCGGATTGGGTGATTACGGGTCGTATCTTGCGGCTGGAACAGAGCATCGGCGCCCAACCCCAGGCCATGTTGCAAATGGAACTGGGCTTGCGCGGCGACCGGGACTATCACATGACCGTTTTGAAACCCTACGCGGAATCGGTGCCCCTGACCGAAGATTCGGTGGATGCCACGGTGGAAGCGCTGAACCAAGCCGCAGATCGTATCTTTATGCAGTTTCTTAGCGATATTGCTCAAGCGCTTTGAAAAAAACGAAATTTAAATCACATAGCCTCACCGTAACCGTCGACGCCCTGGGCGCGCGCGGGGATGGACTGGCGGTCCATAACGGCACCCCGCTCTATATCCCGTTCACCGCGCCGGGCGACCAAGTGGCGGTGACCACGGAGGCGGCGCGGGGCGATGGCCTTGCCTGTCGGCTGGATCGGATCACACGGGCCGGACCACACAGAGCCGACCCGCTCTGCCCCCATTTTGGAAGCTGCGGCGGCTGCGCCGTGCAGCACCTGGCGCCGGATTTTTACGATGCCTGGAAAACGGGACTGGTGCGGGAGGCCTTGCAAAAGCGGGGCTTTGAGATCGGCCTCGGCCCTTTGCGCAAAACACCGGTACCGTCGCGGCGGCGGGCTACCCTGGCGGCGCGCCGGATCGCCAAGGGCGTGATCCTGGGCTTCAACGCCCGGGCCAGCCATCAGATCATGGATGTGGACCATTGCCCGCTGTTGGTGGCGCCACTCAATCGGGTGCTTGCCCCCTTGCGCCAGATCCTCGCCCTGCTTTTGGCGCCGGGGGCCAGCGCCGATATCGCAGTTACCGCCGTGGGGAAGACGGTGGATATGGTCCTTACCCTGCCCAAAGGGCCAGACCTGGCGGGGCGCGAGGCTTTGTCCCGCTTTGCTGAGGAGGCGCAGATCGCCCGCCTGACCTGGCGGCACAAGCCCGAGGACGCGCCGGAACTCCTGGCGCAGCGCGCCCCTGTCTTGGCGGATTTCGGCGGCGCGGGCGTGCCCCTTCCCCCGGGCGGGTTCTTGCAACCCAGCGCGGAAGGCGCGGCGATTTTGACCGACCTGGTCTGCGATGCCCTGGCGGGACGCCAGCGGATCGCGGATTTTCATGCCGGATCGGGCACTTTTGCGCTGGCGCTGCTGGCGAAGGAGGATACCCGGCGGGTGACCGCATATGAAGGCGATGCGGGGGCCATCGCCACCTTGCAGGCCGCCGCGCGCGACCCGGGCCGGGCGGGACGCCTCACCGTTCTCAAACGGGACCTGACCCGTCAACCGCCAACGCCGGCGGATCTGGCGGGCCTGGATGGGTTGGTGTTCGATCCGCCCCGGGCGGGGGCCAAGGTGTTGGCCGAGGCGATTGCCGCTTCGCAGGTGCCCGTCGTCGTCGGGGTTTCCTGCAACCCCGCCACTTTCGTCCGAGACGCGCGCCTTCTTGCCGACGGGGGATATCACCTGGATAAGGTCACCCCCGTCGATCAATTCCCCTTCGCTGCCCATGTGGAGCTGGTGGCGGTGTTCAAGCGGCCTTCCGCGTCTCCATAAGCCCCAAGACCGCCCTGACCGCGTTATCCGCGCCCTCGGCGATCTGGCTGATGGTGGCATCCAGCATATAGCAGGGCGAGGTGACCAGCTTGCGAGCCGGGTCCACCACCACTTCCGCATGGGTGGTCTTCTGATGCTTGGCGCCCATGGATTCGATGGCCTGGGCGGTACCCTCGTCCTGCCCGATGGTCAGCGTGGCACCCGCCATCACTTTCGCCATCAAGGCCGGGGCGATGCACAGCGCGCCGATGGGCTTACCCGCCGCGACCATGGCCGCCACCGCCTGGGCCACATCGTCATTCACTGTGCAATCGGCCCCATCGAAGGCAAAGGTGCACAGGTTTTTTGCCGCCCCGAATCCGCCGGGAAAGATGATGGCATCGTAATCCGCCGCGTTGAAATCGGCGAGCGGCGCAATGGCGCCCCGGGCGATACGCGCCGATTCCGTGAGCACATTGCGGGTTTCGGGCATTTCATCGCCGGTGCGATGGTTGATCACATGATGCTGGTCCACATCGGGGGCGAAGCAATCGTAATTGCCGCCGTTTTTCTGAATGGCCAGCAGGGTCAGCACGGCTTCGTGGATTTCCGCGCCGTCATACACGCCGCAGCCGGACAGCACGACAGCGAATCTGGGTTGATGGGTCATGGGTCTATCCTCCCGGGTCCTCTTTTCTGGGCCATAGTGTAGCGGTTTCTTTCCGGGCTGTGCAGCCCCCATGGTTCTTGCTTCTGCGCGCCATACCCGTATAGTCTGGCCGGAAATCAAGCAAAGTTGAATGTTCGATCAACCAAGGGGAGAGAGCCCGGATGTCGGCGGTTTTTGATGACACACCCATTGCCGTGGTGGACCTGGAAGCGCCCGCGCGCTGGCTGTTTTCCGGTTGGGCGGATTTCAAAAAGGCCATGCCGGTCAGCCTGACCTACGGCGCTTTGTTCGTCATTGCGGGCTATGCCCTGGTCTGGATGGCCATGCAGGCCAGTATGATTTATGTGGTGATGCCGCTGATCGGGGGCTTCGCGCTGTTTGCGCCGTTCATGTCCCTTGGCCTTTATGAGGTGAGTTCCCAGTTGGAAAAAGGCGAGAAACCCACCTTCTTCTCCACCTGGGATGCGTGGCGCAAACGCCCCCGCCGGGTCGGCCTGATGGTCATGGCATTGCTCATCGTGATGATGGCCTGGTTCCTGATCGGGTCCTTGGTCTTCGGGATCGCCGTGGGCTCTGGCACCCATTCCATTGACGGCGTGGTGGAACAGCTCCTGACCAGCGAAGGATTCGCCATGATCATGGTGGGCTCGCTGATCGGCCTGTTCTTTGCCGCCGTGGTTTTTTTATGCGGGGCGATCTCCTTCCCCTCGCTGATCGACCGCGACCTGGAGCCGGTGGAAGCGGTGATGCTGAGCATCCGCGCCGTGCTGCGCAACAGCCATGTGATGTGGAGCTGGGCCTTTACCATCGCCCTTCTGGTCTGGTTCGGCATCTCCCTCGCCCTGGTGGGGCTGGCGGTGGCCGTGCCCGTGCTGGCCTATGCCACCTGGCATGCCTATCGGGAGCTGGTACCGCCGCAAGAGGCGTGAGCGGGTTTTCCGTTCGGATCGCGCGACCGGAAGATTTCCCGGCCATCACCGCTTTGCTGACCGCAAACGGCCTGCCAACCGAGGATTTGCCTTCCGCGCCTGCGCGGTTTTTCCTGGCCCAGACAGAATCGGGCGACCTTCTGGCCTGCGGGGGCGTGGAGTGTCACGGCGATCTCGGCCTGCTGCGGTCCCTGGCCGTGCGCACGGATCAGCGCGGTGCGGGCCTGGGCACCGCCCTGGTTGAGGCGAGTCTGACCTATGCCCAGAAAGCGGGCCATTCCGCCGTTTACCTGCTGACCAATACGGCGAAACCCTATTTCCACCGTCGGGGATTTGCGACCATCCCCCGCGCCGAAACGCCCCCCGCGATCCGAAAAACCGCGGAATTCTCCCATCTCTGCCCAGATAGCGCGGTAGTCATGTGCCGGAAATTATAAAGCTCGGGTCCCTTTCGGCGAGGCAAAACACGGTCAAGCCGGCCCAACGATTTACGGGGAATAGCAGCCGCTGCTCTGCCCAATGCACACCGATCAACATGCGATTTACCCAACCCGCCGCCGGCTTCAAATCGCTTTCGGGTTTTTTGCCGGATATCCGATGCGCCAAGCGCAGCGCCGCGATCAGAGGGAACAATGCGCCGAACAAATACCGCCCTTTGACCACCCGCAAGCCCGCCCGGGAGACCAAGTTCTCCACCTGGGCCAGGGTATAGCGGCGGTAATGTTCCAAAAATTCATCATGGCCCGACCACAGAAATTGGAAGGCCGGCACGGTGATCAACACCCGCCCCCCGGGTGGCAATGCGTTGGCATAGGCATGCAGCAGGGCCAGATCATCCGCCACATGCTCCAACACATCCATCATCAAAATGAGACGATGGTCGCCTGGCGGCGCTTGATGGCGAAACAGGAGCGCATGCCCATGATGGGTTTCCTCCCGCTCCTCTGGGTAGGCAGGGTCCACGCAAATCGCCTGATCCGCCCGCCCCGCCTCCAGCAATCGCTTGCTGAAAACGCCCGACCCGGCCCCCACATCCAGCACGCTATCGACCGGGTCAGCGGGAAGGAAATCCAACAACGCCGCCCCCTTCGACCGATAATACCAATGGTCGGCCACGGCGGGTCCGAGGATATCCTCTTCCTTTACGTCCATGAGAGCCTTTTTAGTACGCGAATTCCTTGAACACGGGATCGACGCTGCCACGCCACCGGCCCTGATAGGCGAACAAGAGTTCCTCCGCCGGGGTCTGGTTGGATTCGGCGATGCGGAAGAGGGGGTTGAGGAAGATGGTTTCGTCTTGCCCCAGGCGGTTCTGCATATTGCGGTTTTTCAGGCCCTCATGGGCCATATCCAAAACTTCCAAGGCCAGGTCGCCCACGGTGCTGCCACGGAATTCGGTCAACAGGCCGTGTTTCGGCACCTCCCGGCGCAGCATGTCATGCTCTTCGATGGTCCAGTCCTGGATCAGGTCCATGGCCGCGCCCAGGGCGGTTTTATCATACAGCAGCCCGGTCCAGAGCGCGGGCAGGGCGCAAAGCCGCCCCCAGGGCCCGCCATCGGTGCCGCGCATTTCCAGATAACGTTTCAGCCGCACTTCGGGGAAGGCGGTGGTGAGATGATCTTCCCAATCCTTCAGCGTGGGCAGCGCGCCCGGCAGCGCGGGCAGGCGCCCGGCCATGAAATCCCGGAACGATTGCCCTGCGGCATCGATGTAAGTGCCATCGCGGTAGACGAAATACATGGGCACATCGAGCAGGTAATCCACATAGCGTTCGAACCCGAAACCGTCTTCGAACACGAAGGGCAGCATGCCGGTACGGTCGGGGTCCACATCTGTCCAGACATGGCTGCGGTAACTCACATAACCGGTGGGAATGCCATGACGGAAGGGGCTGTTGGCGAACAGCGCGGTGGCCACCGGCTGTAAGGCGAGGCCGACGCGAAATTTCGCCACCATGCACGCTTCGCTTTCGAAATCCAGGTTCACCTGAACCGTGCAGGTGTTGACCATCATATCCAGGCCCAAACCACCCACCTTGGGCATGTAGTTGCGCATGATCTTATAGCGGCCCTTCGGCATCCAGGGCACATCGTCGGCCGCCCATTTCGGCTGATAGCCCATGCCGAGCATGCCGATTTGCAGGGTGCGGGCCACATCCCGCGCCTGGTCCAGATGCTGACCCACTTCCCGGCAGGTGGCATGAATGGTCGGCAACGGCGCGCCGGAAAGCTCCAATTGTCCTCCCGGTTCCAGGGTAATGGACGCGCCCGCCTCATCCTTCAGAGCGATCAGGTTGTCGCCTTCATAGATGGGAGTCCATCCGAATTTGGAAAGCCGCTCCAGCACATCGCGCACCCCGCGCGGCCCTTCGTAATCCAGCGGGCGCAGGTCATCCAACCGATAGACGAACTTTTCGTGCTCGGTGCCAATGCGCCATTGGTCGCTGGGCTTGCAGCCGCCTTCGAAATACTCGACGAGTTGGGTCTTTTCGGTAATGGGGGTGGAGGCATCAAGCGGCATTGTTTTTATTCCCTGTTAACCCCGTGGGGCTGGTGGCCGGTTCGCATCTCCGGCGATGGCCTGCCAAACGGCAAGCGCGGCAATGGCGGCGGTTTCCGCCCTCAAGATACGCGGACCCAAGGTCACTGGCAAAACAAAAGGCAGGGCCCTCGGGGCGGTAAGCTCCGATGTGGAAAACCCGCCTTCCGGGCCCACCAATAGGCCAATATGGGGGTGACAGGGGCCTTCCCGCAAGGCAGTCGCGAGCGGTTGTGCATTTCCATGCTCATCACCGACGATCAAGGTGCGGTCTTTGGGCCAATCGCGCAACGCCGCCGCCAGGGAAATCGGCGCGTCGATGGTGGGGACGGAGAGCCGTTCGCATTGTTCGGCGGCGCCCCGGGCGGTGGCCGCCAGCCGCGCCACATTGACCCGGCGGGTGACTGTATGATCGGTCAGCACCGGGACCAGCCGGGCCACGCCCAGTTCGGTGGCTTTCTCCACCAGAAAATCCGTGGCGTCTTTCTTCAATGGCGCAAACAGCAGCCAGGGGTCGGCGGTGGTTTCCTGCGGGCGATATTGCCCCCGCACCTGGGCCAGCGCGGTTTTTTTATCGAGGGCCTGGATCATGCCATCCCATTCCCCATGCCGCCCGTTGAACAGACGCACCGGGTCGCCCACGCCGCGGCGCATCACCGCCCGCAGATGGTGCGCCTTGTCCGGCGGCAGCGGGACGACGGCACCGGGGGCCAAATCCTCGGCAACAAAAATCCGGAGCGGGGGGGGCAAGGTCGACATGGCGCCGATCATAAGGCTTTGCCAAGGGGGACGCATCCACCTTTGCACGGCGGCAGCGAATCGCGCTATAGGAGGGGCATGAGCGGCATACTCGATACGTCCCCGAGCGATATCCCCCAAGGGTCCTGGATTGACCGTTGGGCCCCGGCCTATACGCGGCCCTTCCTGCGGTTGATGCGCCTGGACCGGCCCATCGGCACCTGGCTGTTGCTGTTTCCCTGCTGGTGGAGTCTGGCGCTGGCCAACCCCGGCTGGCCGGACGGGCGCTGGCTGTGGTACGCGGCGCTGTTCGGCGTTGGCGCCCTGGTGATGCGCGGCGCGGGCTGCACGGTCAACGACATCGCGGATCGGGAATTTGACGGCAAAGTGGCCCGCACCGCCAACCGGCCCCTGCCCAGCGGCGCGGTCAGCCTGAAGGAAGCATTGATCTTCCTGGTATTGCAGCTGCTGGTGGGTCTGCTGATTCTGGTGCAGTTCAACCTGTTTGCCATTCTTTTGGGCGCCGCCTCCCTCGGACTGGTGGCGATCTATCCCTTCGCCAAGCGGGTGACCTATTGGCCCCAGGTGGTGCTGGGGTTGACCTTCAACTGGGGCGCCCTGCTCGGCTGGGCCGCGATCCAGGGATCGGTAGGTCTCCCTGCCCTTGCGCTGTATGTGGCAGGGCTGTTCTGGACCCTGGGTTATGATACGGTCTACGCCCATCAGGATAAGGAAGACGATCTGTTCGTTGGCGTGAAATCCACCGCCCTGCGCCTGGGGTCGTATACCCGCCCGTTCCTTTATGGGTTCTATGGCTTGGCGTTGACACTGATCGGGCTCGCCTGTTGGACGGCGGGCCTGCCCTGGTTCACGGTCTTCGGTTTGGCCCTGGCGGGGGCGCATCTGTACCGGCAGGCCAATGGGGTGGATCTGGATGACCCCAAGGATTGCCTGCGCATGTTCAAATCCAATCGGGATTTCGGCTGGATTTTATTGCTGACCCTGCTGGCCGGGCAGGCCGCCCGGTGAGCCGCGGCGAAGCCTTCATCCGCGACAATACAGCCATCGACAGCCCACCCCTGGTGCCGGAGCTGCGGTTCCATTTGGCAACAGAAATCGCCCCCATCTGGAAGGCGACCGAGGTCGAGCTGCAGCGCGTCTGCGAGCCGCCGTTCTGGGCCTTCTGCTGGCCGGGGGGGCAGGCGCTGGCCCGCTATATTCTGGATAATCCCGATCAGGTGGCGGGCAAGCGGGTGCTGGATTTCGCCAGTGGCTGTGGCATCGCCGGATTCGCCGCCGCCAAGGCCGGGGCTTATTACGTGCTGGTCAACGATGTGGACCCCATGGCCATGACCGCCATTGCCTTGAACGGCGCCCTGAATGGGGTATCCGTGGAAACCCATGGGCAGGATTTGGTGGGCGCGGAAAACCCCGGTTGGGATTTGGTGCTGGCGGGGGATATCTGCTATGAGCAACCCCTGGCGGGGCGGGTCAAGGCCTGGCTGCAGGAGCTGGCCCAATCCGGCGCCGAAGTCTGGCTCGCCGATCCGGGCCGCGCCTACGCCCCGGATACGGAGATCACCCCGCTCGTCACCTATACGGTGCCTACCAGCCTGGAGCTGGAAGATCAGGAAAAGCGGGTCACCACCCTCTACCGGGTCGGCTAATTTTTCGCCTTGCCCTTGCGCAGGGCCATCCACAGGCCGGAGAAGATCACCACGATCCCGATGCCGTGGAACAGGAACAGCTCCTCGCCCAAGAAGATGATCGCCAGGATCACCGCGAATACAGGGTTGACGTTGAGCATGACCCCCGCCGCGTTGGCATCGGTCATGCGCAAGCCCTGGTTATAGAACAGGTAGGACAGCACCGAGGGAAAGACGGCGGCATAGCCGATGGCGGCGAAGCTCTGCCAGGTCATGACAATCTGCGGGCCGGTGCTGAGTTCCCACAGATAAAGCAAGCCGATAATCGGCACCGCCAGGATAATGGTCGCGAGCAGGAATACGGGCCCGCTCAGGCCCAGCGGGCGGTAGCGCTGCAACAGCATGGAATAGATCGCCCAATCCAGCACCGCCACCAGGATGATCACATCGCCTTTGTTGAGGCTGAGGGTGGCGAGCTGCCCGACATCCCCGCGCAAGACCACGATACTGACCCCAACGATTGACAGGAAAATGCCGATACCCTGACGACCGGTCACCCGCACCCGGTAGACCAACCAGGAAAGGCCGATGACCATGGCGGGCAGGCCGGCCGTCAGCAAAGAAGCGTTCACCGCCTGGGTATGCTGTAAGCCGAGATAAAGAAGCGTATTAAAGAACACGACGCCGAGCAGGGAGAGAACAAGGGTCCAACCCAGATTCTGGCGCAAAACCGGCCAGCTTCGGATCAAATCCGGCCCGGCGATGGGCAGCATGATCAGGAGCGCCCCGGTCCACCGCCAGAAAGAAAGCGCGATGGGCGGCACCAGCCCGACGCTACCCCGGCCCACCACCGCATTCCCCGACCAGAAAAGCACGGCCAGGGCGATAAACAGATAGGGGGTTACGGGATGATCGAGCAGGCGTTTCACGGGGTGGGATTCCAGGGGAAGAGAAGGGCACCGGCAGCCAGGGCCTCGGTCCGGCGCTGGCGCAAGATACCGTCTTCTATCCCTTCCGCGATAAACGCCGCAAGGGGGGAGTGTGGCGCGAGACGGTCTCGGGCGAAAGATTGCACCTGTTGCTGGTCCCGTGGGTCTTGCACCCGCCCCGTGGCGGGCACCGCCGCCAGGGGAATTGGCGCATCCGCCGCGCCCGCCAAGGCACCGCGCAGGCTCACATAGGCCTCGGCACGGGGCAGGCATTGGCCGCTCGCGAGGCGAAGGTCCAACCCGGTCAGGGCCAGACGCGCATAGTTGATGCCCACCGCCTCCGACCGGTCCAGGATGGCCAACTGCCGTTCATCCAGGAACATCACCGCCACGTCTGCCCGCACCTTCGGCACCGGGTGCAGGGTGGCGGGAATCGATCCATAGCGGGAAAAATGCGCGGAATAGACCACATCATGGTCTGCAAGCGTGGCGGCAATAACGGGGATCTCCCCCAGATCGCCCCAGCGTTCCGCCTTGCGGGCCAGTTGATCGGGCGACCGGTTGGACCCGGTGGCGATCACCGCATGGCGATCTTCCGGCACCGACCAATCTGCCACGTCCAGCGCCACTGCCTTTCCGCCTGTAAACAGATAAGACCCGTTTGGGATGGCGAAGGGATAATCGAGCGCATGGTGCACCGGCGCCGGCGCGCCCTCTAGATCGTCAATGGGCAAGATACTGGCTGACATCCACCTCATCGACCTGAGACGGATCCAGGAAGGCGTCGCCATATTCCTTATAGACCCCGGATTCCAGGAACAGTTGGAACAGGTCTGGATCGATATGCGCATCCTTGACCATGAAGGACATGATCTTCAGTGCCTGACTCAGGGTCTTCGGCGGCTTGTAGGGCCGGTCATTGGCGGTCAACGCCTCGAAGATATCGGCGATGGCCATGACCCGCGCGGGCAGGGACATCTCCTCCTTCATCAACCGCCGGGGATAGCCGGTACCATCCATCTTCTCATGATGCCCGCCCGCATATTCCGGCACCCGGCGGAGCGTTCGCGGGAACGGCAAATGGTTCAGCATGATGATGGTCTGAATGATATGGTCGTTGATCTTGAACCGTTCTTCCTCGGTCAGGGTGCCGCGCCGGATGGAAAGGTTATAAAGCTCCCCCCGGTTAAAGGCATGTTCGGGGATATCCATCTTGATCCCGTATTGGGCATAGACCTTCCCCAGCTCCGCCGCGTTGCGCCGGGTGATGTGATGGTCGGCGTCATACAGCAGCGGTTCGGTCACCGGCAGGGCTTCCGTATCCCGCGCTTGCGCCCAATCGGCGGCGGCGATGCCCAGCGCGGCGCACAGATCGGTTTCTTCGGATTGGGACAAACCGATACGGGCGGGCAGGGTGCGTGTCCAGGTGCGGGCGGCGATCTGCGCCAACCGTTCCAGCTTGCCATCGTCCATGAACTCGCCGCCGATATTGCATTCGGCAACGAAGGCGTAATCGTCATCCAGGGCGGTGAGTTCCGCATCCAAAGTTTGTTTCAGGGCGGCGGCATCGCCCCCCTCGGCCAAACCCTTGTAATAGGTGATTTCCGCTTCGCGCTTGCAGACCTCGAACCGGGTGCGGACCTCGTGCAGGCGGTTATAGATGGTTTCCAGCTTGGTCGCCTTATCCACCACATATTCCGGCGTGGTGACCTTGCCGCAGTCATGCAGCAGCCCGGCGATCTGCAGCTCGTAGAGTTCATCCGCATTCAGGTCGAAATCAGCGAAGGGCGCAGCTTCGGACTTCACGGCCGCCTTGGTCAGCATCATGGTGAGTTCCGGCACCCGCTGGCAATGGCCCCCGGTATAGGGGGACTTGGCGTCGATGGCGCCCGCGATCAACTGGATGAAAGAGACCAGCAAATCCTTTTGCGCCTGCATCAGTTGCTGGTTGTTCAAGGCGACGGCGGCCTGGGAGGCCAGGGATTCCACCAACGGCTGGACCTGGGCATTGAAGGGGACGATTTCCTCCGTCACCCAATCGCGTGCGTTGATCAATTGCAGCACGCCGATCACCTGATTATCCCGGTCCTTCAAGGGCACGGTGAGGAAGGATTTTGACCGATACCCCTGGCTTTCATCAAATTTCTTGGCGCCGGAAAAATCGTAATCCTCCACCTCGTAGGCGTCCTGAATATTCACCGTTTCGCCAGACAAGGCCACATGGGTCGCCACCGCATTATGGTTCTCGTTGCCTTCGTCGTCATAGAGCCGCAGCGCCGGCAGGGTGATGGGCTGGCCGGTCTTACCACCCATGGCGATTTTCAGATGGTCGTTATGAACGATGGAAAATTCCAGGCGTTCGTCTTCCGTAATCAGATACAGGGAGCCGCCTTCCGCATGGCAGATCTCCTTGGCTTCCAGGAGGATCTTCTCCAGCAGCAAATCGTGATCCAACTCCGCCGATAGGGAAATGCCGGTTTCCACCAGCTCCCGATACACCGCCTGATTATCCAGGGCTTCGGCTGCCTGCCGCGCCAGGGTTTCGATCATCACCGAGACATCATCGCCAAAGGAAACGATCTCGTCCGACATTATATCCCGCGCGTTGACCAGATAGAGCACCCCCAGGGTTTCCCGCCGCCGGTCTACCATGGGCACGGCCAGGATGGACTGGGTCTGATACGCCATAGCTTTATCGAACTGACCGACAGCCGCCGCCGCATCGGTTTGCTCCAAGTGCACATCGCCGATCTTGATGGTTTTCTGATCCAGGGCCGCCAAGCTGGCATAGGTGCCCCGGTTCGGTGCGCCGGTTTGCGGATCGAACAGGTGCACGGGGCGCAGCGCGGATGTCTCCTTGGTGTGACCATCCTGGCGCAAGCCCTTGGAATCGATTTCGATAAGCGCCGCATCCAAGTCGTTGTCCGGCGTGCGCAGGAACAGCAACGCCCCATCGGCGGCGGAAAGATATTTTGCCTCGACGATGATTCGTTCCAGCAGGGCTTGGGGGTCCCGCTCCGCCATCAGCGCGCTGCTGGTGGTCACCATGCGCCGATACATTTGCAGGGAATTGATATGCCCGGCGGCCTGCGCCACCAACAAGGCGGCATACGCCACGGGCTGCGCCGCGAACGCCCCGGCCTCCACAGACCGGATCAGCAGCAGCGAGCCCAGGCTGCGCGGCCCCAGGGATAGGGGAATGACCACCCCAGCACCGCTTTGGAACAACGTATCCCGGTCGAACGCGGCGATATCCGCCGCGCCGCTTTGCCCTTGCAAAGTGGGCACCTGAAGGGTATCGCGCTGGGCGATGGCCTGGGCGGGCAGCCAATCGGCGGCCCCGACGCCGGAGCGATCCACAACGGGCACGATGCCTGCGAGCGCGGTACAAAGGGCGGCGGCGCCTTCGCTTTTGGCGGGCAGGTCGAGATCGGGGAAATGCAACGTCTGGGGCACCAACCGCTCGGCGTCGTCCCACATATAGAGAATGCCGCCCGCAGCCTGTGCGATCTCGGCCGCCGCCGTCACCAATCGGATTTGCAAACGGACGAGGTCCCGCTCCCCAGCGAGATCAATGCCGGTTTGAATCAGGTCCCGGCAATCGAGGGACGGTGTATCTGCGGGCATCGGCGTGGTCACGGGGAGGGCTCTCCGTCAAGCGGGGTGTCTGATTTCCCGAATATACGGGAAATCTCGGGACCATGAAACCGGTTACCATGCTTGCGTCCCACAAGGGATATGTGAAGGGTGCCGTCGCCATTGCCTTGGCGTCAACCGGGGCGGTAAAGTGCGCGACCACGCCGCCTTACGGTCAATCAAGGATTCATTGATGCCTTATCAGTCGCTTCGGGATTTCATGCAGCAGTTGGAGCGCACCGGGCGTTTGGTCCGGGTGACCGAACCGGTGTCGCCACATCTGGAAATGACGGAAATCCAAACCCGCCTGCTGGCGGAAGGCGGCCCGGCGGTCTTGTTTGAAAACGTGGTGGGTGAGGATGGCCGGCGCTACGACATGCCCGTGTTGGTGAACCTGTTTGGCACGGTGGAACGGGTCGCCCTGGGGATGGAGCGCAACCCCTCCCAATTGCGCGAAGTGGGCGAAACCCTGGCCTTTTTGAAACAGCCGGAACCGCCGGGAGGGCTGCGCGATGCCATGGGCATGTTGCCCCTGGTCAAGACCGTGTTCAGCATGAAACCGAAAACCCGGTCGGGCCGCGCGCCCTGCCAGGAAGTGGTCTTAAAGGGCGATGATATCGATCTGTTCAAGCTGCCGGTGCAAACCTGCTGGCCCGGCGAACCGGCGCCCTTGATCACCTGGCCGCTGGTGGTCACCGAAGGCCCCGGGGACGACAAGCGCGATGGCCATAACCTGGGCATCTACCGCATGCAGGTGACCGGCAAGAACACCGCCCTGATGCGCTGGTTGAAGCATCGCGGCGGGGCCCAACATGCGGCCCGGTACAAAGACAAGACCGGCAAGACCCGGTTTCCCGCCGCCGCCGTGTTGGGCGCCGATCCGGGCACCATTCTGGCCGCCGTCACCCCCGTGCCCGATACGTTGTCGGAATATCAGTTCGCCGGATTGTTGCGCGGCGAAAAAGTGGACCTGGTGGATTGCAAGACCATTCCCCTAAAGGTTCCGGCCACGGCGGAGATCGTGTTGGAAGGCCATGTGCTGCTGGATCAATATGCCGACGAAGGCCCCTATGGCGATCACACCGGCTATTACAATGCGGTGGAACCGTTTCCGGTATTTGAGATTTCCGCCATCACCCTGCGCAAGGACCCGATCTATCTGTCCACCTTTACCGGGCGGCCGCCGGACGAACCCTCGGTGCTGGGCGAGGCGCTGAACGAGGTGTTCATTCCCTTGCTGCAACAGCAATTCACCGAGATCGTGGATTTCTGGCTGCCGCCGGAAGGATGTTCCTATCGGGTCGCCGTGGTTTCCATCAAGAAAGCCTATGCGGGCCATGCCAAGCGGATCATGATGGGCGTGTGGTCGTTCCTGCGGCAGTTCATGTACACCAAGTTCGTGATTATCGTGGATGACGATATCAACTGCCGGGATTGGAACGATGTCATCTGGGCCATTTCCACCCGCATGGATCCGGTACGCGATACGGTGCTGATCGAAAACACCCCCATCGATTACCTGGACTTCGCCTCGCCGGAATCCGGTCTAGGCGGCAAGATGGGCCTGGATGCCACCAACAAGCTGCCCCCGGAAACCCATCGGGATTGGGGCCAGAAAATTCGCATGGAAACGGAGATCGTTACCCGGGTGACGGAAAAATGGGATCGCCTCGGCCTGCCCGGCAGCGGCAAAGACATCTGGGGCGGATCGTGAACCCCAGCAGCAGCGGCAGCCTGCCTCCGTTCGCGCCGGGGTCGGTTTGGCTGATCGGCGCCGGACCGGGGGACCCGGGTTTGCTCACCTTGCACGCGGCGCAGGGCATGGCCCAGGCGGATGTGGTGATCCACGATACCCATGTTTCAGAAGATATCCTCTATCTCGCGCCCCTGTCGGCGGAAACCATCTTGATGGGCAAGCAGGGGGGGCGGCCTTCCGCCACACAGGCGGAGATCAACGCCCTCTTGATCGAAAAGGCCCGCACCGGGTCGCGGGTGGTGCGGCTGAAGGCGGGGGACCCCTTCGTGTTCGGGCGCGGCCCAGCGGAAGTCGCCGCCCTGGCCGAGGCGAAGATTCCGTTCCGTATCATTCCGGGGATCAGCGCCGGGGTTGGCGGCCTCGCCTATGCGGGGATTCCGCTCACCATGGGCGGGGTGAATACGGGGGTGGCGTTGGTCAGCGGCCATGGGATCGACGGCCATTTGCCAGAGGATGTGGATTGGCAGGCCCTCGCCAAGGCGGTGCCGGTGATCGTCGCCTACATGCCCATGGCGCGCCTGGCCCAGATCGTGGCGGCGTTGCGGGCCGGGGGGCGGCCAGAGACGGAACCCGTTGCCTTCGTCGCCAATGCCACCATGGAGACTCAAAAAGTGCTCACCACCACTTTGGGCACCTGCATCGCCGATGTGGAAAGCTCAGACCTGCGGCCCCCCGCCCTGATGGTCATCGGCCCGGTGGTGGATTTACGTGAAAAACTGTCCTGGTGGACCGGCGCGGGCATGATATAAGCCCTGCCGCAAGGAGCTTTTTACGTGTTTGAGCTGTTGGATTATGGCCTGAACCAATGCCGGGTGGTGATCACCCAGGAGAGCGGGCTGCTGGCCAGCTTGTTTCTCGCCGGATTGGTCGGTAGCATCACCCATTGCGCCGGAATGTGCGGGCCCTTCGTGTTGGCCCAAGTTGGCGCGCGCCTCAGCGCAATCCCCGCCGCTGGCATGGGGGAATGGCACCGGCTGACCGGCGGTGCCCTTGTGCCCTACCATCTGGGCCGTGCCACCACCTATACCCTGCTGGGCACCGTCGCGGCAGGAGCCGCCGGGGGCGTGGGGCAAATTTTCAGGATGGACTGGCTGGCGGCGGCCCTGCTGTTTTTGGCGGCGCTCCTGTTCCTGGGCTACGCGGTGCAGCGGTTTCGCAGACTGATCCCGAAATTCAGCCCCGGAACCGGCAACGCCCTCCCCGGCAGCAGATGGGCGGAACGGGTCAGCGCACGCGCCGCGCCCCTGTTCGACCGCCCGGTGGGGTGGCGCGGCTATGCGCTGGGGGTGCTGTTGGGCTTTATCCCCTGCGGACTACTGTATGGCGCCCTGGCAGCGGCAGCCTCCCGTGGCGATCTGCTGACCGGGGCCTTCGCCATGCTGGCCTTCACCCTGGGCACGGCGCCGGGCTTGATCCTGGTCGGGGTCGCGGGCACCCTGGCCGCCCGGAAATGGCGCCAGGGATTCGCCTGGGTCGCCCCCGGTGTCATGACCCTGAACGCTTTGATCCTGACGGCCATGGCCATCAGTGTTCTGGTTTAGGGGCCGGACCATCCCATGTATCCCGGCTTGATCATCGCCGCGCCCGGTTCGGCCCATGGCAAAACCACGGTGACCCTGGGCCTGTTGCGCCATCTCACCCGATCCGGCATCGCCGTCGCCCCCTTCAAGGTGGGCCCGGACTATATCGACCCCGCCTTTCATGCCGCCGCGGCGGCACGCCCCTGCCCCAATCTGGACCCCTGGGCCATGCGGACCGAAACCCTGGCCGCCGCGGTGGCTTTGGGTGGTGATGCGGCCCTGCATCTGGTGGAAGGGGTGATGGGGCTGTTTGATGGCGCCGCCCTGCCGGGGCCCCTCGCCACCACCCCGGAAGGCCACCTCCCCGATGGGTCCACCGCCCATGTGGCGCAATTGTCTGGTTGGCCGGTCGTGCTGGTCATGGATGTGCGGGCGCAGGCCGGATCCGCCGCCGCCGTGGTGCGCGGGTTCGCCACCCACCGGCCCGGGGTTAACCTGGTGGGGGTAATCTTCAACCGGGTCGGATCGGCCACCCATGCGGAGACCTTGCGCACGGCCATGGCGGGCAGTGGTCTTGATATCCCGGTCCTGGGTTGCCTGCCCCGAGAGGACGCCCTGGAAATCCCCCACCGCCATCTCGGCCTGGTGCAAGCAGAGGAACATCCAGCGCTGGAAGCCTTCTTGGATGCGGCGGCGGATCGCATCGCGGCGCATGTGGATGTGGGCCGCCTGCGATCCCTGGCGCGGCCCTGGATAGGAACCGCCGCCACCGGCCCCCTCGCGCCCCTGCCCCCGTTGGGCCAGCGGATCGCCCTGGCCCGGGATGCCGCCTTTGCCTTCGCCTATCCCTTGGTGCTGGCGGGCTGGCACAGCGTAGGCGCGGAGATTCTACCGTTTTCCCCGCTCGCCGATGAGGGCCCGGCGGCGGACGCAGACGCGGTCTATTTGCCGGGCGGGTATCCGGAACTGCATGCGGGGCGGCTGGCGGGCAATACGCGGTTTTTGGAGGCGATGCGCGCGGCAGCGGCACAGGGCGCCACAATCTATGGCGAATGCGGGGGCTATATGGTGCTGGGCAACGGCATCGAGGATGCGGACGGCCAGCGCCACGGTATGACCGGGTTGCTCGGGTTGGAAACCAGTTTCGCCCGGCGCCGCCTGAGCCTGGGATACCGCCAGGTGGCCGCAATCGCCGCCAGTCCACTGGCGCAGGCGGGCGCGGTGTTTCGGGGCCATGAATTCCACTATGCCCAGACAATATCCGAGTCGGGAACTCCGCTATTCCGCATTAAAGACGCGGCGGGGCGCGCTCGTTCCGATACCGGATTGATTTCAGGGACGGTCGCCGGATCCTTTATTCATCTAATTGATAGGGCATAATTCCCGTATTTCGGTTGTGCGTTTCGATTTGCTGTCCTACAAATGGTTTCAGGAGATACTTTAGGGTCTGGACCATTTTTTGGCGATGAAACAGTCGGTGGCGATTTTTTCCGGTGTTGGGCGCGAACCCGCAACA